>NZ_BAAIES010000007.1:0-9285 GCF_054654595.1 Thermaerobacter litoralis
CATCGTCTCCCTGGGCGGGCTGCTCATTGGCATCGGCTCGCTGGTCGACTTCGCCATCGTCGTCATCGAGAGCATCCACCGCTACCGGATGCGGGGCACGCCGCCCCTGGAGGGGGCCGAGCAGGGCACGGCCGAGGTGGCGGCGGCGGTGACGGCCTCGGCCATCGCCCAGGGGGCCGTGTTCTTCCCCATGATGTTGACGGGCGGGCTGGCGGCGGAGCTCTTCACGCCCCTGGCGCTGGCGGTGATCTTCTCCCACGCCGCCGCCCTGTTCGGGTCCGTCACCTTTGTCCCCATGCTGGCGGGCCGGGTGCTGGGCGCCCACTACGAGCCGTCCCGGCTCCTTCAGGGCTTCCACCGGGCCGTCGAGGGGCTGGAGCGCCTCTATCGCCGGCTGCTGGCCGCCAGCCTGCGCCGGCGCGGCCTGGTGATGGCGGTGGCGCTGGCGGCTTTCGTGGCCAGCCTGGCGGCCACCCCGTGGCTGGGGTCCGAGTTCCTGCCCCAGGCGGACAGCGGCCAGATCCAGGTGACGGTGCGGATGCCGCCGGGGACCCGGCTGGAAGAGACGGCGGCGGTGGCGCGCCGGGTCGAGGCGCTCCTGATGGACATCCCCGAGGCCGATCGGGTGGTGACCACCGTCGGGGCCGCCGGCGGCGGGTTCAGCACGGCCGCCGCGGCGACCAACGAGGCGACGGTGACGGCCGTCCTGGTTCCCGTCGGGGAACGGGACCGGTCGGTGTTCGAGGTCCTGCGCTGGCTGGAGCCCCGGCTGGCCACCATCCCCGGCGCCGAGATCCAGGCGACGGTGGCGTCGTCGGTGATGGCCGGCGGTCTGAGCCAGCTGGAGGTCCAGGTGGCCGGGGACGATCCGGAGCTTCTGGCCCGCATGGCGGACCGGGTGGTGGAACGGGCCCGGCAGCTGCCGGGCGTGGCGGCCGCGGACAACAGCCTGCGGGAAACCCGGCCCGAGGTGGTCGTCCGCCCCGACCGGGACGCCCTGGCCCGGGCGGGCCTGTCGGTCCAGGAGGTGGAGGTCGCCCTGCGGGCCGCCCTGGACGGGATGACGGTGGCGCGGGTGCGCACGGGCAGCGACCAGTGGGACGTGCGGATGATGCTGCCGGAGGGCGCGAGGCCCCAGTACGGGGTCCTGGAGGACCTGCCGCTGCGCTCGGCCGCGGGCCGGATCGTCCGCCTGGGCGACGTGGCCCAGGTGGCGGTGGAACGGGCGCCGCTGGCCATCACCCGGCAGGACGGCCGGCGGCAGGTGATCGTGGCGGTGCACCTGGACGGCAGCCGTCCCCTGGGGGAGGTCTCGGCCGAGCTGCGCCGGGTGCTGGGCGGCATGGACTGGCCGGCCGGCATGACGTGGGAGGTGGCCGGCGAGGCGGAGCGGATGAACGAGACCTTCCGCTCCCTGGGGCTGTCCATCGTCCTGGCCATCCTGCTGGTCTACCTGATCATGGCGGCCCAGTTCGAATCCTTCTTCCACCCCCTGGTCATCCTGTTCTGCCTGCCGCCGACGGTGGTGGGGGCGGTGGCCGGGCTCGCCCTGCACCGGGTCCCCATCGGGGTGACGGCCCTGTTGGGCTTCCTGATGCTGATCGGCGTGGTGATGAACAACGCCATCGTCCTCGTCGACTACACCAACGTGCTGCGCCGGCGGGGGCTGGCGCGGGACGAGGCCCTGTTGCAGGCCGGTCCCGTGCGGCTCCGGCCGATCCTCATGACGATGCTGACCACCAACCTGGGGCTCGTGCCCTTCGCCTACCTGACGGGGGCGTCCTCGGAGCTGCTGCGGCCCCTGGCGGTGGTGGTGATCTACGGGCTGTTGATGTCCACCCTGGTCACCCTGGTGCTGGTGCCGGTGGCCTACAGCCTGCTGGACGACGCCCTGCGCCGGCTGGGCCGGTTCCTCCGGCGGGAAGGAGCCCCGGTGGCGCCGGGCGGTGAGGCGGGGCTGGCCGAGGCCGGCCGGTAGGCTCGGGACCGGCGGGGCGGGCTGCGCCGTCATCCCGATTGTGCGTCATCCGGATCAGGGAAAGGGGGCGCCCCTCGGGGCGCCCCCGCCCTTGCGCCTGCCGTTCAGGCACCGGCGGCTCACACGCCCATCATGTTATAGCCCGCGTCGACGAAGAGGACCTCCCCGGTGATCCGGGCCGCCAGGTCGCTGGCCAGGAAGAGGGCGGCGTGGGCCACGTCCTCCTGGGTGATGCTGGTCTTCATCGCCGAGCGCTCGGCGTGGGTCTTGATGAAGTCCGTCAGGTTGCGGACGCCGCGGGCGGCCAGGGTGTTGATCGGGCCGGCGGAGATGGCGTTGACCCGGATGCCCTGGGGCCCCAGGTCGGCCGCCAGGTAGCGGACGCAGGCCTCCAGGGCGGCCTTGGCCACGCCCATCACGTTGTAGTTGGGCACCGCCTTCTGGGCGCCGTAGTAGGTCATCGTCAGGATCGCGCCGCCGGCGGTCATCAGGGGACGCGCCGCGCGGGCCAGGGCGACCAGGGAGTAGGCGCTGATGTCCAGGGCGACCCGGAAGTCGTCCCGCGTCGTCTCCACGAAGGGATTCTCCAGGGCCTCCTTGGGGGCATAGGCCAGGCTGTGGACCAGCACGTCCAGCCGGTCCCAGCGGCCGGCCACGGTGGCGAAGGCCCGCTGGATCTGGCCGTCGTCGCTGACGTCGCATTCCAGCAGCAGCGGTTCCTGCCGCAGCTCCGGAACCAGCTTCAGCACCCGCTCGCCGAGCCGCTCGTTCTGATAGGCGATGGCCAGCTCGGCGCCCGCCGCGTCCAGGGCCCGGGCGATGGCCCAGGCGATGCTGTTCTTGTTGGCGACCCCGAAGACCAGGGCGCGCTTGCCTGCCAGAAGGCCGGCGGGGATGGTTGCCGCCACGCTCGTCACCCTTTCTCGAGAGAGGGGCTGCCTGCTCATATAAAGGGGTTGCCTGCTCGCGTAAAGGGGTTGCCTGCTCGCGCCTTCTCCGTGCCTTCGCCAGGGCCGGAGGCCCGGCCTAGCCGGTGGTGGGCCGGCGGGGCGCCCGCGTCAGGAGGCGGGGGCCCTCCTCCTCGACGACGATCATCTCCTCGATGCTGTAGCCGCCGAGCCCGGGTACCCGCAGGGCCGGCTCGATGCAGAGGACCATCCCGGCCTCCAGCCGGTCGTCGACCCCGGGCATGAGCAGGGGCTCCTCCACGGTCTCCAGGCCGATGCCGTGGCCCAGCAAGGGGGCCAGCCGGCCGGCGAACCCGTAGCGTTCGGCGGCGCCGGCGGCGGCCGCCAGGAGGTCGGCCACCGCCGCACCGGGCCGGCAGAGGGCCAGCACGGCCTCCAGGCACGCCTCCGTGGCCGCCGCCAGCCGCTCGAGTTCCGGCGTCACGGGCCGGACCAGGGCCGTGCGCAGCACGTCGAACTGGTAGGCGCTGCGGGCACCGATGATGTCGAAGGCGACCGGTTCCCCGGGACGAACCCGGCGCTCCGTAGCCTGGGGCCAGCGGAAGCTGAGCAGGGACCAGGCCCCGGTGTGGACCCGGAAGTAACGGACGAAGTCGGCGCCCGCCGCCAGGGCGGCGGCGGTCCCTGCGGCGCCCAGCTGTTGTTCGGTCAGCCCGGGCCGGAGCACCTCCAGGGCCGCGGCCAGGCCCACGTCGGCCACCTGGGCGGCGCGGGCCAGCAGGGCCTGTTCCTCCGGTTCCTTGATCCGGCGGGGCCGGCTGGCCAGGGCGTCGGCGGGGACCCACTCCACCCCCGGCAGGGCCTGGGCGGCGGCGCGGAAGGCGGCCCAGGACCAGAGGTCCGACCCGGCGACGCCGATCCGGCCGGTGGCCAGCCCGAGGCGCTGGAGCCAGCCCGCCAGGGCTCCCCAGTGGGCCGGGGTGATCTCCACCTGGTCGGCCACCACCGTCTCCGGCCGGGCTGCATCGGCGATCAGCACCACGGGGCCCCGGCGGGGCACCACCAGCAGGGACTGGCCCCAGCCCTCATAGCCGGGCACGGCCGCGGCCGTCGGTGCCGGCGCCTGGTGGCCGCAGAGGAAGGCCACGGGGCCCCCCCGCTCGTAGAACGCCCGGCCCACGGCCAGGACGGCGTCGAGGCCTTCTGCGGCCAGGGCCGACCGCAAGGCTTCCTGGCGGCGCCGGTAGACGGCGGCGTCTAGGACCGGCCGGTCGATGCCCGCCCCGCCGGCGCCCGCAGGCCGGTACGGCGGGCGATCGGCCGCCGGGGGAGGACCCGGCGGTGCCGGTGGTGCCGGCGGCTCCGGCGGTTCCGGGGCTTGTCCCCGTTCGTCGGTCAACGGCGACACCTCGCTTCCGAGACCCTAGTTTGGCGTTCCGCGGCAGGAATCCCTGCCCGTGCCGGGGGGAGGGCCCGGCATCAGGGGAGACGGGCCTCCACAGGGGGCTGTGTGCAAGACGCCGGTCTCATGGGAGACGGGCCCTACGGGGGGCTCTGCGGGCGGGGTCGGTCTCAGGGGAGACCGGCCCGCGCCGGGCACGGGGCTTGAGGCGGGGGAGGGGGAGGGGGATAATGGCGCCGTCGAGGTGAGCGCCATGCCGGGTTTGTTCGACCCCATCACCTTTCGCGGCCTGACCCTGCGCAATCGCATCGTCATGTCCCCGATGTGCCAGTACAGCGCCGGCACCGACGCCCGCGCCAACGATTGGCACTTCGTCCACTACGGCTCGCGGGCCGTGGGTGGCGTGGGACTCATCATCGTCGAGGCCACGGCGGTGGAGAGCCGGGGCCGGATCAGCGACGCCGACCTGGGACTCTACCGGGACGACCAGATCCCGCCCCTCGAGCGGATCGTCCAGTTCTGCCACAACCATGGGGTGCCGGTGGGCATCCAGCTGGCCCACGCGGGCCGCAAGGCCTGGTCGCCCAACAAGGGCGCCGGCCCGGAGCCCGCGGTGGCCCCGTCGGCCATTCCCTTCGCCGAGGGGTGGCCCACCCCCCAGGAGCTGGGCGCCGGCGAGATCCCCCGCATCGTCGAGGCCTTCGCCGCGGCGGCCCGGCGGGCCCAGCGGGCCGGCTTCGACCTGATCGAGATCCACGCCGCCCACGGCTACCTGCTGAACCAGTTCCTCTCGCCCCTGAGCAACCGGCGCACCGATGCCTACGGCGGCGACCTCAAGGGCCGCATGCGGCTGCTGCTGGAGGTGGTGGAGGCCGTCCGGTCCGCCTGGCCCGAGGACCGGCCGCTGTGGGTGCGGCTCTCGGCGGTGGACTGGGCGCCGGGCGGCATCACCCTGGAGGACACCGTGGCGGTGGCCCAGGCCCTGCGGGAGCGGGGGGTCGACCTGGTCGACTGCAGCTCGGGCGGGGTCGTCGTGCCGCCGGAGCCCATCCCCCAGGGTCCCGGCTACCAGACGGCTTTCGCCGCCGAGGTGCGCCGCCGGGTGGGCGTGGCCACCGGCGCCGTCGGCCTGATCACCGAGCCTGCCCAGGCCGACCACGTGATCCGCACGGGCCAGGCGGACGTGGTCCTGCTGGCCCGCCAGCTGCTGCGGGAGCCGTACTGGCCCTTGCGGGCGGCGCGGGAGCTGGGCGTGGAGGTGGACTGGCCCCGCCAGTACCTGCGGGCCCGCCGTTGACGCCGGCCCGCCGCCAGCCGGGCCCCATCGTCCTCTGCGACGCGGCCCCGGCCGGCAGCCGGTCCTGGGGTTCCGTTCCATCCCCGTGGCCGCCGGAAGGGTGCGGCCGCGGGTGAGGGTGAGGGCCCGGCGAGGCCGTTGTTCGCCCTGCCAGCCCCTGCTAAAATGGTTGCGGACAACCGAATCCGCGTGACGGTCCAGGTGCCCCCACCCGGGGGAGAATAGGGAAGTCCGGTGCGAATCCGGCGCGGTCCCGCCACTGTGACCGGGGAGTCGTCGCCCCACGCGTGCCACTGCGGCCGCCGGCCCTGCGGGGTCCGGGCTGCGGGAAGGCCGGGCGGCGGCCAGGATCCGGGAGCCAGGAGACCTGCCTGGACCGTGTACGTACGCCTTCGGCGAAAGGAGGTACGTACCGGGTGCACCCTTGGAGGGGGACCTGAGCCCCGGCCTGCTGACGCCAAGGCCGGGGTTTTCACTTTCCGCATGTCTGCATCTCATGTCGGCATCTTTCGTGGAGAGGGGAATCGGCGATGATGGCATGGTGGTCTGAGCGCCGGGCGGGTCGAACCCGGCCCGGCCGGGGTCTCCGGCGGGGCCTCGGCCTGCTGGCGGCCCTATTGATCGTGGCCCTGGTGGTGGCCGGCTGCGGCGGGGGCGGCAGCCCGGCGCCGGCCGGGGAGCCGGGCGCGGGCGGCGCGCCGGCCGGTTCGTCCGGGGAGGGAGCGTCGGCCGCGGCACCCCAGACCCAGTACCCATACACCTTTACCGACGACGCCGGCCGCCAGGTTACCCTGGAGGCCCGGCCCGAGCGGATCGTCTCCCTGGCGCCCAGCAACACCGAGATCCTCTTCGCCATCGGGGCCGGCGACCGGGTGGTGGGGGTCGACAGCTTCAGCGACTACCCCGCGGAGGTCCAGGACCTGCCCAAGCTGGGCGGCCTCACCGACACGAACTACGAGCAGATCGTCGCCCTGGAACCCGACCTGGCCCTGACCATCGGCGGCACCGAGGAACAGGTCAAGAAGCTGGAGGAACTGGGCATCCCCGTGGCGGTCATCCAGCCGGCCACCCTGGACGACGTGCTCGAGCGCATCCAGCGCATCGGCGAGCTGGTCGACGCCCAGGCGGGTGCGCAGCAGGTGGTGGCCGAGATGAAGGCCCGCATCGACGCGGTGCGCCAGCGGGTGGCCGACGTGCCAAAGGACCAGCGGGTGCGGGTGTTCTACGAGGTCTGGAACGATCCCCTGATGACCGTCGGGCCCGGCGGCTTTATCCACGACGTCATCGTGGCGGCCGGGGGCGTCAACGTGGCCGAGGGGACGGGGCAGGCGTGGCCGCAGATCAGCCTGGAAGAGGTGGTCCGCCAGGATCCCCAGGTCATCGTGGTGCCGGCGTCCCTGAAGAGCTCCTATGACGAGCTCAAGGCCGGGACCCGCAGCGGCTGGGAGGGCATCACCGCCGTCAAAGAAGGGCGGATCTACATGATCGACGACGATTTGATCAGCCGGCCGGGGCCGCGGCTGGTGGAGGGCCTCGAACAGCTGGCCCGCTGGTTCTACCCCGACCGGTTCCAGTGAGGGGTTGCGGTGGGTCGCGACAAGGCGGCGGCCAGGAAGGAGAAGGGGCCGCGGCGGCCCCGACCGGCGGGGGACGAACCGGCCCAAGCCGGCGCGGCCGGTGTGGAGCCGGGACCTGACGCCCTGAGCCCGGGCCCGGACGGCGGTGCGGGCGCCAGGGCGGGCTCGGGTGCCGCCGGGGTGGCCGTAGGACCGGGCGCCACGGGGCGGGCGGGCCGGGCCGGGCGGCCCGCCCCGGCCAGGCGCCGGGGCCTGGCGCTGGGGTGGCTCGCCGTGGCCCTGGTGCTGGTTCTGGTCCTGGCCACGGGGCTGGGGGCGGTGGAGGTTCCGCCGGGGCAGGTGCTGCGGATCCTGCTGGGCGGGGTGGCGGGAGGGACCGGCGAGGCCGGCGGGACGGACCCGTCGCCGCCGGCCCGGATCCTCCTGGACATCCGTTTGCCCCGGGTGCTGCTGGCGGGCCTGGTCGGCGCGTCCCTGGCGGCCGCCGGCAGCGCCTTTCAGACGTTGTTCCGCAATCCCATGGCCGATCCCTACGTGCTGGGGGTCTCCAGCGGTGGCGCCCTGGGCGCGGCGGTGGCGTACCTGATGCTGCAGGCCTTCGCCCAGGCGGCGGCCGGGGCGGCCCCGGCGGCGGGACTGCCGGGGGCCGGTGGCGGTCCCTGGTCGAACCTGGGGGCCCTGGCCGTGGCCGCCGCGCGGGCCCTGGGCTTTGGCCTGGTGCCCGCCTGCGCCTTCGCCGGCGCCCTGGCGGCGGTCCTGATGGTCGCCCGCCTGGCCCGGGTCGGCGGCCGGCTGGCCGTCGGCACCCTGCTGCTGGCGGGCGTGGCGGTCGCCTCCCTGCTGGGAGCCCTGGTCTCGTTGCTGGTGTTCCTGAGCGGCGAGCGCCTGCGGCCCCTGGTCTTCTGGCTGCTGGGGAGCCTCTCGGGCGCCGGCTGGCGGGACGCGATCGCCCTGACGATCGCTGCCGGGATCGGCATCGGCCTGCTGGCCGGCCAGGTCCGTGCCCTCAACGCTTTGTGGCTCGGGGAGGAGGCGGCCCACCACCTGGGCATCGACGTGGAGGCGGTCAAGCGGCGCCTGGTGGTGGCGGGTTCCCTGCTGGCGGCCACGGCGGTCAGCGTCAGCGGGGTCATCGGTTTCGTCGGGCTGATCGTGCCCCACGGGGTCCGGATGCTGGTCGGGGCGGACCACCGGCGGCTGCTGCCGGGCACCGTGCTGGCGGGGGCCACGGTGCTGATCCTCTGCGACACCGTGGCGCGGGTGGTCCTGGCACCGGCCGAGTTGCCGGTGGGCGTGGTGACGGCCCTGGCCGGGGCGCCGTGGTTCCTGTGGCTGCTGCGCCGCCACGCCACCGGCCGCGACCTGTGACGAAGCCGGCGGGACCCCCGCGGCCTGTGGGCCGTGCCGGCCGGGCTGGAGGTGGACGGGATGGGCTTTGCCCTGGAGTTGCTGGGCGTGCGGGTGGGCTACGCCGCCGACCCGGTGCTGGACGGGGTCACCCTGGCGGTCCGGCGGGGGGAGTGGCTGGCGGTGGCGGGCCCCAACGGCTCGGGCAAGACGACCCTCTTGCGCACCCTTTCCGGCTACCTCCAGCCCTGGGCCGGCCAGGTGCGGCTGGACGGCACCGAGCTGCGGGCCTGGGGGCCGGAGCGGCGGGCACGGCGCATGGCCGTGGCCGGCGTCGACGCAGGCGTGCCCCCCTCCCTGACGGTGGAGGAGTACGTGGCCCTGGGTCGGACCCCCCACCTGCAGGGGCTGTGGGCACAGGAGGGGCCGCGGGACCGGGAGGTGGTCGCCCAGGCCTTGCGCTGGGTCGGGCTGGAGGCCCTGGCCGGGCGGCCGCTGGCCACCCTCAGCGCCGGCCAGCGGCAGAAGGCGGTGCTGGCCCGGGCCCTGGCCCAGGAACCGGTGGTCCTGCTGCTGGACGAACCCACGACCCACCTGGACCTGCGGCACCAAGTCGACGTCATGGACCTGCTGGAGCGGCTGCGGCGCCGCCTGGGCCTGACCCTGGTGGCCGTGCTCCACGACCTCAACCTGGCCGCCCTCTATTGCCAGCGCCTGGTGCTGATGCAGGAGGGCCGGGTGGTGGCGGCCGGCGAGCCGGCCCGGGTCATGCGGCA
>NZ_BAAIES010000008.1:0-484333 GCF_054654595.1 Thermaerobacter litoralis
GTTCAGGGTCTGGCCGGCGGCGGCCAGCATGGCGAAGGAGCCCACCACGGACACCGGCAGCATCAGGCCGACCACCAGGGTGGTGCGCCAGTTGCCGAGGAACAGGTACAGCACCGCCACGGCGATCAGGCCGCCCAGCAGGCCGTGCTCGGCCACGGTGCGCACCGACTCCTCGATGAAGTCCCCCTGGTCGAGGATGGGGCGCAGCTCCACCCCGGGCGGCAGCTGGGGTGCCAGCCGCTCCAGGGCCTGGCGGACGCCGCGGGAGACGGCCAGGGTGTTGCCGTCGGTGGCCTTGAGCACCTGGAGCTGGACCACGGGCTTGCCGTCCAGGTAGGCCAGCTGCGAGGGATCGGCCAGGGTCTCCTCCACCGTGGCGATGTCGGCAATGCGCACCGCCGCCCCCGCCGGCGTGGTGACGACCGCCTGCGCCACGTCCTGGGCGCTGGCGTACTGGGCGTCCAGCCGCACCGACAGGGCGGCCCGGCCCCGGTCCACAGACCCGGCGGTCGCCAGGCTGGCCCCGCCGCCCAGGGCCCGGGCCACCAGAGCCGGGCTCAAGCCGTAGGCTTCCATCCGCGCCGGGTCCAGGACCACCCGCACCTCCCGGTGGCGCAGTCCCACCACGCCGACGGAAGCCACCCCCTCCACCTGCTCCAGGGCAGGGGCGATGCGGTCCTCCGCCAGGGACTGCAGCTGGGCCGCCGGCAGGTCGCCGGTGACGCCGACGATGACCACGGGCTCGGCCGACGGGTCCAGGGTCAGCACCCGCGGGCTGCCGGCGTCCTCGGGCAGGACGCCGCGCACCGCGTCGATGCGCTTCTGCACCTCCAGCACGGTGAAGTCCAGGTCCGTCCCCCAGTCCAGCTCCAGGATCACCAGGGCCGAGCCGGGCTGGGCGATGGAGCGGACGCCCTTGACCCCGTTGATCGTGCTGACGGCCTGCTCCAGCGGTTCGACCACGCGGGCTTCCAGCTCCGCCGGCGCGGCACCGGGGTAGGAGGTGGCCACGACGACCACGGGCAGCTCCAGCTGGGGCAGGAGGTCCACCGGCATGGCCGGCAGGAGGAAGGCGCCGAGGAGGACCAGGGCGATCACCAGGACGGTGACGAAGACGGGCCGGCGGACGGAGAAGCGGGCGATGCTCACGGCCGACCGCCCTCTTCCACGACCTGGACCTGCTCGCCGCCGGCCAGACCGGCCGCGCCCCGGGTGACCACCTGCTCACCCGCCCGCAGCCCCTCCAGGATCAGGGCCTGCTCCGCGGTCACGGTGCCGTAGCGCACCTCTCGCCGCTCGGCCCGGCCGCCCTCGACGACGAAGACCACGCCCCGGCCAGGTTCGTCCCCCTCCTGCAGGGCGTCCACCGGCAC
Organism: Thermaerobacter litoralis; assembly: GCF_054654595.1. Lineage (NCBI taxonomy): Bacteria > Bacillati > Bacillota > Clostridia > Eubacteriales > Clostridiales Family XVII. Incertae Sedis > Thermaerobacter > Thermaerobacter litoralis. The sequence goes on from NZ_BAAIES010000008.1 coordinate 1,374, forward strand.
CACCACGCCCCGGGTGCCGCCGGTGGGCGTGAACCGCAGGGTGGCCGGCTGGCCCGAGACGGGCCAGTCGACGCCCTCCTGGGGCAGCAACTCCACGGTGACCGTGTAGGCCCCCGTGCGCAGGTCCGGCACCAGCGTCTTGCCGGTCACCCGCCCCTTCCAGGTGGTCGACCCCACCTGGACCTCGGCGGGGTCCCCGGCGGCCAGGGCGTCGTAGAGGCCCGGGGGCAGGTCGGCCTCCACCTGGACGGGTCCCGGTTCCACCAGGACGACCAGCGGGTCCACGGCCTGGGGCGAGGCCAGGGTGCCCACCTGGGCCTTGACCTGGGCCACCACGCCGGCCACCGGGGCCGTCACCCGGGTCAGCTCCAGCTGGCGCCGGGCCAGGGCCACCGCCGCCTCGGCCTGCTCCACTTGCGCCCGGGCGGCCGCCGCCGGGTCGCCGCCCGCCGCCAGGTCGCGGGCCTGGCGCGCGGCGTCAAGACGCACGTCCGCCGCCTGGAGGTTGAACTCGGCCTGGCGCACGGCGGCCCGGGCCTCCGCCAGGGACGCGGCCAGCTGGGCGCAGCCGGCGCTCCCGGTCCCGGGCTCCGCCGCGCCCGCCCCCGGCAGACCGCCGCCAGGGCCCGTGGCGGGGGTGGTCCCGCCGGGTGCCGCCGACGCCGGGGTCCCGGCCCCGGCGCCGGCGGCGCAGCCCAGGGCCTGCCACTGGCGCTCCAGGGTGGCCAGGGTCTGGCGCGCCCCATCCAGCTGGGCGGCGGCCCCCTTCCGTGCCAGCTCCGCCTGGCGCAGCTCGGCGTCGGCCTGCAGGACCTGCAGCCGGCCGCCCTTCTCCGCCTGGCGGGCCGCGGCCCGGGCCGCCTCTAGGGCCGCCTCCGCCTGGCGCAGCTGGGCCTGAGCGGCCGCCGGGTCGATCTCCACCAGCACCTGGCCGGCCTTCACCCGGTCGCCGACCTTCACGTGGACGGCGGTGATCATCCCCGCCGCCTGGGGGCGGACAGCCACCTCGGATCGGGCCCGGACGCGGCCGGCCAGTTCCACCGGCTGGGTCACCGTCCCCTCCTCGGCCACGGCGATCGCCACGGGGACGGGGCCTCCATCACCGGCCCCGGCGCCCTCGGCCGGCTCCCCGCGCCCGCCACCGCTGCAGGCCGAAAGGACCACCGCGGCGGCAGCCATCAGGGCCACGGGAACCGCCCACCGGGCGCGGCGGGCGGCCCGCCGCCCCGGCGCCTGTCGCTCGTGGGGTCCCCGATCGTCTCCACGCAAGGGGAACACAGGCTGGATTGGGCTGCTCACGGCCTTCCGCGCTCCTTTCCCGGGCCGGCCCCCGTCGCGCCGGGGGCTTCGTGCGGCCGGCCAGCTCGGTCGCTCCGGCCGCCGGCTGGGCCGCCGCCGGCTGGGCCGCCACCGGTGGAGTGGACGCCCTGGCCGCCGGCGGCCCCGGCCAGGTAGGTGTCGATGGCGGCCAGCAGGCGGGGCAGCAGGCCCGGCGGCGCCCCGCTGTGGTACCAGGCCGCCAGCCGGGCCAGGGCGATGCCCTCGATGTCCAGGGCCAGTTCCTCCGCCGGCCGCCCGGCCTGCAGCTCGCCCCGCGCCTGGCCGCGGGCGCACAGGTCGGTGACCAGCCGGTGGAGCAGCTGGGACGCCCGTTCCGAGGCGCCCCGGCGCAGGTTCTCGATGCACCAGAGCCAGATCACGTCGGGGTGGACCTCCCGGGTCCACTCCACCAGCCGGCTCAGGAGGCGGTGGAGGGCGGCCCTCATCGGTAGGTCGGCCGCCTGGTCCAGCTCCCGCCGCAAGGCCTCCAGGCGTGGCGGCAGGGCGGCCAGGGCCAGGTCTTCCTTGGTGGCGAAGTAGTTGTAGAAGGTGCCCTTGGCGACGCCGGCCGCGCTGGCGATCTGGTCGACCGTCGTCGCGGCGAAGCCCTGGCGCGCCAGCAGCCGCATGCCCTCCCGGAGCAGGGCCTGGCGCACCGCTTCCCGCTGGGTCTGGCGCAGGTTCATGGGCAACGCCTCGCCTTGACCGCGGTCATTCGATGACCGCGGTCACATCATGGACCCAGCGTAGGCGGGCGACCCCACCTGTGTCAAGATCCTCCGGCTCTAGGTGCAGCGATGTGGGCCGGCGGTCCGGACCCAGAGGCTGCGGGCCTCGCCGAGGGGCTCCGGGCCGGCCCGCCACGGGGCGGGCTGGTGCGAGCTGTGGCAGGCCGGCCTGAGCTGTGGCAGGCCGCCCCGCGGCGGGGCAGGCCGGCCCGAGGTGTGACAGGGCACCCCGAGAGGTTTTGGGGATCCCGTCGGGGTTTGGGAGCCCTCGGTCTTGGAAGGCGCGCCAGGGAAGGGGCACGGCGGATCGGCCGCCGGCGGTCGATCCTAGCGGTCGACCTCGCAGAGGACGATGTCGATGCTGCCGATGATGGCCGTCATGTCCGCCACCAGGTGGCCCCGGGCCATCAGGGGCAGCAGCTGCAGGTGGACGAAGCAGGGCGAGCGCCAGTGGGCGCGGTACGGCATGACGTCGCCGCCGGCAACCAGGTAGAGCCCGATGCTCCCCCGGGGCGATTCGATCTCATGGTAGATCTCCCCGGTCGGGCGCAGGGCCCGGGGCAGCTTGGCCATGACGGGCCCGCCGGGCAGGTTGCGCAGCGCCTCCCGGGCCAGCCGCACGCTTTCCAGCACCTCCTGCACCCGGACCTGGTTGCGGGCCCAGACGTCGCCTCCTTCCGCCGTCACCGGGCGGAAGCCCAGCTCCCGGTAGGGAACCCCGTCGTCGTGGGCGCGCAGGTCCCGGGCCACGCCGCAACCCCGCAGCACCGGCCCGCTGGCCTGCCAGGCCACCGCCTGCTGGGGCGTCAGCACGCCAACCCCTCGCGTCCGGCGGAGGTACAGGTCGTTCTCGAAGAGCAGCTGGACGTACTCGGGCCAGGCCTCCTGCTCCATGTGGTCGAGCCAGGCCAGGGCCCGTTCCACCCAACCGTCGGGCGTATCGTTGCGCAGGCCGCCGATGCGCATGAACTGGGGGAAGAGCCGGCCGCCGGAGAGCTCCTGGACCAGCATGTAGTACATCTCCCGGTCCCGCCAGGCGAACAGGAAGGGGGTCACCGCGCCCAGGTCCAGGCCCATGGTCCCCATCCAGAGGACGTGGCTGGCGATCCGTTCCATCTCGCACAGGGCCAGGCGCAGCCACCGCGCCCGCTCGGGCACCTCGACGCCCAGCAGGCGCTCGATGGCCTCGCAGATCAGCCGCTCGTTGTGGAAGGGCGCGATGTAGTCGTTGCGGTCGGAGAAGGGGACGTTCATCGCGTAGGTGCGGTATTCGGCCTGCTTCTCCCAGTTGCGGTGCATGAAGCCGATGTCCGGCTCGGCGTGGACGATGGTCTCCCCCTCCAGGGTGAGGACGACCCGCAACACCCCGTGGGTGCTGGGGTGCTGGGGCCCCATGCTGAGGACCATGTGCTGGCCCTCGTCGTCCAGGTAGCGCAGCTCGACCCGGGCATCCCCCCGCGGGTCAGGCAGCGCCGCCGTGTACGCCGGATCCCGCTCCAGGACGGCGCTGCCCGCCTTGCCCGGCACGCGATCGCCGCCGGCCATGGTCGCCCGCCTCCTCGGCCGCCAGTTGGGTCCCGCCCGACGGGGTCCGGGTCCCGCCCGGCCGGGCACGGCCCCGCCGAGGACCGCTCCCCCGCCGACGCCCTACCGAACCCCCGCCGAACCTTTCCCGGGTCCTAACCTCTCCCGGGTCCGGGCCCCTTATCCCGACGAACCGGCCGGCGGCGCCGGGCCCCCCGGGACGTCCCGGCGCCGCGCCCCCGGCCGGTCCCGGGCGCTGGATCGCCCCAGGCCGTCCGGGCGCTGTTGCGCGCCGCGTCACGGCCGCTGCCTGTCCTGGCCCGTCCCGGGACCGGGCGCCGGGGCACCGGCAGGCGCTGGCGCCCCGCGGATCGCGGGCCCCGGGCACGGCGGTCAAGCCACCGCCAGGCCCGGTGCGCTAGAGGTGCGCTACACTGGTATCCATGGACGCGATGGACGCGCGCAAGTCCGGGCCCCCTGAGGCCCCATTCCCCGCCGGTGCCCGGCCCCCCCATCCGGCCGGCCCCGCCGCCGGTGGCTACGCCGGTCCCGCCGGCGCCGCCCCTGGCGGCAACGCCGGCCCCGCCGGTGCCGCCGGGGCCGCCGGATCCGGCACCACCCGCCGGCGTCCGGCCGAAAGCGCCGCGCCGGGGGACGGGCCGGCCGCCGGTCCCGGCGGGCTCGACGGCGTGCCGCCGGGCCCCGTGGTGGAGGCCGGGTTCTTCCGCCGCCCCGCCGCCGAGCTGGCGCCGGCCCTGCTCGGCCTGGAACTGGTCCACGAGACGGCCGAAGGCCTGGCCAGCGGCATCATCGTCGAGGCCGAGGCCTACCAGGGCCCCGAGGACCGCGGCGCCCACTCCTACGGCGGCCGGCGCACGGCCCGGACGGAGGTGATGTTCGGGCCGGCCGGCTACGCCTACGTGTTCACCATCTACGGCATGCACCATTGCTTCAACGTGGTGGCGGCCGAGCCGGGTGAGCCCCAGGCCGTGCTGGTGCGCGCCCTGGAGCCCCGCCGCGGCGTGGGGCTGATGGCCCGGCGGCGCAATCTGACCCCCCAGGCGGCGGCCCGCCCCGGCCTCCTGACGGGCGGCCCTGGCCGGCTGTGCCAGGCCCTGGGCATCACCCGGGCCCACTACGGCCTGCCCCTGTTCGACCCCGGCTCGCCCTTGCGGATCCACTACCCGCAGCCGCCCTTTCCGGTCGGCACCGTGGCCCGCGGCCCGCGGATCAACATCGACTACGCCGGGGAGTGGAAGGACGTGCCCTGGCGCTTCTGGGTGGCGGGCAATCCCCACGTCTCCAAGGGGTGACGGCCGACCGCGGCCAACTGCGACCGCCGGCCGACCGCGGCCGCCCCCGGCCGTCCGCGACCGCCGGCCACCCGCGGTCGTTCGTTGCCGTCCCGGCGGCGGTCGTTCCTGGCCGTCCCCGGCCCGCCGCCGCCGTCCGCGATCGGCCCGGGCGCGTCGGGCAGCGGTCGCGGCGCACCCGCCGGCGGCGCCCGCGCCCCGTCCGCCCCCGGACGATCCTTCCGCTCCCGGTCTGCACCATGGGTGCCAGCCGTCCCCTGCGACGGCTGTCATCCCGCACCAGGGGTTGCATCCCGCGGCATCGGCCCCAGAATGTTCTGGCCGGGACGAACGGCTGGGCGGCAGGATATCGTCGGAGGACGGGGAACACGTCCATGGTTCGCGGCTTCGACACGATTCGCGGGGCCGCTCGCACCATCACAGCCTTTCAACGGGGGGTTTCCTATGCGCGGGCGAGCCAGAGGCCGGATGTGGGGTCTGGCCCTCGTGGTGGCGGGTTCGCTGATCCTCTCCGCCTGCGGCGGCGGTGGCGGCGGGACCCAGGAGCAGGGGGGCGGCACGGGTACCGGCGGCGGCGAGCAGGCCAAGGTCCGCGTCGGCCTGGTCTACGACGTGGGCGGGCGCGGCGACCAGTCCTTCAACGACATGGCCTACGCGGGCTTGGAGAAGGCCAAGCAGGAGTTCGGCGACCGGCTGGAGGCCCAGGACGCCGAGCCCGACGCGGGCGGCCAGAACCGGGAGGACCTGCTGCGGACCTTCGCCGACCAGGGCTACGACCTGGTGATCGGCGTCGGCTTCCTCTTCACCGACGCCATCAGCGCCGTGGCCAAGGAGTACCCCGACGTCAAGTTCGCCATCATCGACTCCTGCCCGCAGGAGCAGCTGGACAACGTGGCCTGCCTGACCTTCAAGGAGCACGAGGGCTCCTTCCTGGTCGGCGCGGCCGCGGCGCTCAAGAGCAAGACCGGCACCATCGGCTTCGTCGGCGGCATGAAGACCCCGCTGATCGAGCGCTTTGAGGCCGGCTACCGGGCCGGGGCCAAGTACATCAACCCCGACATCAAGGTGCTGTCCGACTACGCCGGCACCACCGGCGAGGCCTTCAACAACCCGACCAAGGGCCGGGAGCTGGCCCTGGCCCAGATCCGGCAGGGCGCCGACGTGATCTACCACGCGGCCGGCGGCACCGGCAAGGGCGTGTTCGAGGCCGTCAAGCAGCAGGGCAAGCTGGCCATCGGCGTGGACGCCGACCAGTCCCTGACCTCGCCCGACTACGCCGACGTGATCCTGACCTCCATGGTGAAGCGGGTCGACGTGGCGGTCTACGACGTGATCCGCTCCGTGGTCGAGGGCAACTTCCAGGCCGGCCTGCACGCCTACGGCCTCAAGGAGGACGGCGTCGGCTACGCGGTCAACGACAAGAACCGCTCCATGATCGAGGACATCACGGCCCAGCTGGACGAGCTGAAGCAGAAGATCATCAGCGGCGAGATCCACGTCCCCGAGACGCCGGGCGACGTGTGAGGAGCGCACCCCGGGCGCGCCCGGGGAAGCGCGGGCCGGGTTCCACCGCAGGGGACGGCACGGGGGCCGTCCCCTGCCCATGCCCGGGCGCCGCGGCGCAGGGAGGTGCGGTCGTGCCGGAAGCCGAGTGGATGCTGGAGGTCCGCCACATCACCAAGCGCTTTCCCGGCTTGGTGGCCAACGACGACATCAGCTTCGCCGTGCGCCGCGGCGAGATCCACGCCATCGTCGGGGAAAACGGCGCCGGCAAGTCCACGTTGATGAAGATCCTGGCCGGCCTCTACGAGCCCGACGCCGGGGAGATCCTGCTGGAGGGCCGGCCGGTCCGGCTGCGGGGGCCGCGCCACGCGGCCCAGCTGGGCATCGGCATGGTCCACCAGCACTTCATGCTGGTCCCGCGCTTCACGGTGGCGGAGAACGTGGTGCTGGGCAGCGAACCCGGCTCGGCGGGCCGGCTCGACCTGGCGGCTGCCCGGGCCCGGGTGGCGGAACTGGCCGGCCGCTACCACCTGGACATCGACCCCGACGCCCGGGTGGCCGACCTCTCCGTCGGCCAGCAGCAGCGGGTGGAGATCCTCAAGGTCCTCTACCGCGGCGCCCAGGTCCTGATCCTGGACGAGCCGACGGCCGTCCTGGTGCCCCAGGAGGTGGAGGAGCTCTTCCGCCACCTGCGGGAGCTGCGCCAGCAGGGCAAGACCGTGCTGTTCATCAGCCACAAGCTGGACGAGGTCCTGGCCATCGCCGACCGCATCACCGTGCTGCGCCGCGGCCGGGTCATCGGCACCGTCGCCGCCGGGGAGGCGACCAAGCCGCAGCTGGCCGAGATGATGGTCGGCCGCCCCGTCCTCTTCCGGCTGGAGCGGCCCGAGCCGCCCCGGCTGGACGAACCGGCCCCCTTGCTGGCCCTGCACGACGTGACCTGCCTCGAGGGCGCCCGCGCCGTGCTGGACGGGGTCTCCATCACCGTGCACCCCGGCGAGATCTACGCCATCGCCGGGGTCGAGGGCAACGGCCAGGCCGAGCTGGTCCAGGTGGTGACAGGGCTGCGGCCGGTCCACCGGGGCCGGGTGGAGATCTTCGGCCGGGACGCGGCGGGCTGGAGCGTGGCGCGCCGCCGCGCCGAGGGGATGGCCGTGATCCCCGAGGACCGGCACCGCCAGGCCCTGGTGCTGCCCATGACCCTGTGGGAGAACGCCATGCTGGGCAGCCACCGCGACCCCCTCTGGCGGCGCGGCCCCCTCTACCGCCCCGCCGCCATCCGCCGGCGGGTGGCCGGCTACGTCGCCCGCTACGACGTCCGCACGCCCTCCCTGGACGTCCCCGCCGCCGCCCTGTCGGGCGGCAACCAGCAGAAGCTGATCCTGGCGCGGGAGCTGGAGCGCGGGCCCCGGCTCATCGTGGCGGCCCAGCCCACCCGGGGCCTGGACGTGGGCGCCATCGAGTTCGTGTGGAGCCAGCTCCTCGAGGCGCGGGCGCGGGGGCTGGGGGTGCTGCTGATCTCGGCGGACCTGGAGGAGATCATGGCCCTGGCCGACCGCATCGGCGTGCTGGTGCGAGGGCGGCTGGCCGGCGAGCTGGCCCGGGAAGAGGCCACGCCCGAGCGGCTGGGCCGGCTGATGCTGGCCGGAGGTGAGACGGCATGAGGTGGACCCGCGGCCTGCTCTACGCCGCCGTCCCCGTCGTCGCCCTGGTGCTGGCGGGGCTGATCGGGGCCGTGGTGGTGCGCACCACGGGCGGCCATCCCCTGGAGGTCCTCCAGGTGATGCTGACCTACAACCTCTCCAGCCCCGACAGCATCGCCGGCGTCCTGTCGCGGATGACACCCCTCATCCTCTCCGGCCTGGCGGTGGCGCTGAGCTTCCGGGCCGGCCTGTTCAACATCGGGGTGGAGGGCCAGTACCTGATCGCCGCCTTCACCGCCTCCCTGGCCGGGATCTACCTGGCGGGCCTGCCGGCCGCCCTGCACCTGCCCCTGACGGTGCTGGCCGGGATGGCGGGCGGCGCCCTGTGGGCCTGGCTCCCGGCGGAGCTGAAGGTGCGGCGGGGCGTCCACGAGGTCATCAGCACGATCATGCTCAACTTCATCGCCACGTCCCTGCTGCTCTGGCTCATCGGCGACGTGTTCCGCGACCCGACCCAGGCCGGCACGACCCGGGTGCGGATGCCCGAGATCGCGGCGTCGGCCCGGATCCCCCGCATCCACGGCCTGGCCGAGCTGTTGGGTATCCACCTGCGGCCGTCGGTGGCCCTGGACTGGTTCTTCCTCGTGGCCCTGGCCCTGGCGGCGGTGGTGTACCTGGTGCTGTGGCGGACGCCCTTCGGCTTCGAGCTGAGGGCGGTGGGTCTCAACCCCGAGGCGGCCCGGGCCGCCGGCATCCCCGTCCCCGCCGTCCAGCGCAAGGCCCTGCTTTTGAGCGGCGCCCTGGCGGGCCTGGTCGGGATGTCCGACCTGCTGGGCTACTTCGGCTACCTCGACATCGACTTCCCCCGCGGCTACGGCTTCACCGGCATCGCCGTCGCCCTCTTGGGGGCCAACCACCCCGCCGGGGTCGTCCTGGCCTCCTTCCTGTTCGCCTTCCTGCAGCGGGGCGGCCTGGGGGTCCAGGCCCTGGCCGACGTGCCGCGGGAGGTCATCACCGTGATGGAGGGCGTGATCATCCTCACCATGCTGATCACCTCCGCGGTGGCCGGGCGCTGGCTCCGCCGCTGGGAGCGGGCCCACATCCTGGCCGGCCAGTCGGCGGGGACCGCCGGCGGGGGACGAACCCGGCCGGACGCCCCGGGGCGAGAGGAGGGACACCATGCCGGCGCATGACGCCGCTTCGCCGGCCCTGCTGGTGGGACTGGTGGCGCTGGTGGCCGCGACCCTGCGCCTGTCCCTGCCCGTGCTGATCACCGGCGTGGGCGCCACCTTCACCGAGCTGGGCGGCGTGGTCAACATCGGCCTGGAGGGCATGATGCTGTTCGGCGCCTTCTGCGCCGCCTGGGCCGGCATCACCGCGGGGCCGGTGGCCGGCATCGTGGCGGGCGCCCTGGCCGGCGCCGCCCTGGCGGTGGTCCACGCGGTGGCCGCGGTGCGCTTCCGGGTCGACCACATCGTCAGCGGCGTGGCCATCAACCTGCTGGCGACGGGCCTGGTGCGGATCGGCAGCTACCGCGCCTTCGGCACGGCCACCACCTCGCCGCGGGTGGAGGGGCTGCCGGCCCTGCCGGTGCCCTACCTGGGCGACATCTCGCCCCTGGTCCCCGTGGGCTTCTTGCTGATCCTGGTGGTCTGGTACGTGCAGCAGCGCACGCCCTTCGGCCTGCGCCTGCGGGCCTGCGGGGAGAACCCGCTGGCGGCCGACACCCTGGGGGTCAACGTGGAGGCCATGCGCATGACCGGGGTGATCCTGAGCGGCCTCTTCGCTGGGCTGGCCGGGTCCTACCTGGTCGTCGAGCTCAACCACGTCTACGTGGAGGGCATGACCCAGGGGCGTGGCTTCGTCGCCCTGGCCGCCATGATCTTCGGCAACTGGACGCCCGTGGGCGCCGCCCTGGCCTCGCTGCTGTTCGGCGCGGCCGAGGCGCTGTCGATCCAGGCCAACGTGGCCATCCCCTATCAGTTCCTGGAGATGCTGCCCTACGTGGTCACCCTGCTGGTCCTGGCCGGGGTGATGCGGCGGTCGACCCCGCCGGCGGCGGTGGGCACCCACTATACCCGGGGCGAGGAGTAGATCCGGGCTCACCCCACCCATGCGCGCCCATGCGCGAAGGGTGCGCCCATGCGCGAAGGGGACCGCCGGTGGCGGTCCCCTTCGCGCGAGACAGGGGGAGTACCCTGGGGGGTGGACCATCGCAGCCGATGGGCCCGGCCGGGGGACGACCGGCCCCGGCCGCTTACCGATACTCTTCGCAGGCCCGGGCGCCAATCCGGGGGTGGGTCCGCCGTCGTGCCGCTGGCCAGCGCGGCGGTCCCCCGACCGGCCGGCGGCCTGCCCTGGCCCACCGCTGCGGGCCGGCCTCCCCGCCCGGCCGCCGCTACCGCTGCCGCGGCCGGCCGGTACCCTGCCGCTCCCCGCTCCCGCCGTGTGCTATACTGAGAGCTTGCCGGAATTTTCGGGAGACGGGATAACCGGAAAGGATGGAGCCCGTTGGGCAAGCGCATGGCCTTCCTCCTCCGCCTGATCCGCCCCCACTGGACCCGCTACGCCCTGGGCGTGGGTGCCCTGCTGGCCACCGACCTGCTCCAGCTGGCCATCCCCCGGCTGGTCGGCGGCTTCACCGACGCCCTGGACCGGGGTGCCCTGGACCTGGGCGGCGTTTTGCGCTACGCCGGGCTGATCGTCGGCCTGGCGGTGGGCGTGGGCATCTTCCGCTACTTCTGGCGGATCTACGTCTTCGGCACCTCCTGGCGCATCGAGCGGGAGATGCGGGAGCGGCTCTTCCGGCACCTGCTGGGCCTGTCGGCCAACTACTTCAACCACCACAAGACCGGCGACCTGATGGCCCATGCCACCAACGACCTCCAGGCCGTGCGCATGGCGGTGGGCCCGGGCGTCCTGATGCTGGCCGACTCCCTGATGATGAGCGCCGGCACCCTGGCGGTGATGTTGCTGACCATCGACTGGCGCCTGACCCTGCTGGGCCTGGCGCCCCTGCCCCTGCTGGCCCTGTCCTCCTGGGGCCTGGGACGGGCCATCCACGCCCGTTTCCGGCGGGTGCAGGACATCTTCAGCGACCTGACCGACCGGGTGCAGGAGAACCTGTCGGGCATTCGCGTGGTCAAGGCCTTCTCCCGCACCGCCGCGGAAGAACAGGCCTTCCAGCGGGTCAACCACCGCTACCTCCAGGCCAACCTCCACCTGCACCGGGTGGACGCCGCCTTCGACCCGCTGATCGACTTCCTCACCCGCCTGGGGTTCGTCATCGTCCTGGGCTACGGCGGCGCGCTGGTGCTGGACGGGGTCATCAGCCTGGGCGACTTCGTCGCCTTCATCAGCTACCTGGGCATGCTGGTCTGGCCCATGCTGGCCATCGGCTGGGTCGTCAACCTGCTGGAGCGGGGCGCCGCCTCCATGGAGCGGATCGACGCCATCTTCGCCGAGCGGCCCGAGATCACCGACGCCCCCCAGCCGGCGCAGGTGGACCGCCTGGCGGGCCGGATCGAGATCCGGGGCCTGACCTTCCGTTACCGGCCCGACCTGCCGCCGGCCCTGCAGGACTTGACGGTGACGGTGGAACCCGGCCGCACCCTGGCCCTCATCGGCCGGACCGGCTCGGGCAAGACGACCCTGGCAAACCTGCTGGTGCGCGTCTACGACCCGCCGGCCGGCACGGTGTTCATCGACGGCATCGACGTGCGGGACATCCCGCTGGAGGTCCTGCGGCGGGACGTGGGCTACGTGCCCCAGGACCACTTCCTCTTCTCCAAGACCATCGCCGAGAACATCGCCTTCGCGCCGGGCCGGTGGAGCCGGGAGGCCGTGGAGGCCGCCGCCCGCGACGCCCAGGTGGAGGAGGACATCCGCCGCTTCCCCCGGGGCTTCGAGACGCCGGTGGGCGAGCGGGGCGTCACCCTCTCGGGCGGCCAGCGCCAGCGGATCAGCATCGCCCGGGCCCTGCTCAAGGACCCGCCGATCCTGATCCTGGACGACTGCCTCTCCGCCGTGGACAGCCAGACGGAGAGCCGGATCCTGGAGCGCCTGCGGGAGATCATGGCCCGGCGGACCACCATCCTCATCTCCCACCGGGTGTCCACCGTCCAGCACGCCGACGAGATCCTGGTGCTGGACGGCGGCCGGGTGGTGGAACGCGGCACCCACCAGGAGCTGCTGGCCCGCCGGGGCGAGTACTACCGCCTGTACCACCGCCAGCGGCTGGAGGAACAGATCGCCGCCGAGTGAACCCCTTGGGAGACGGGCGCCGCAGCCGCGCCGCCGCGAGAGAGGAGCTGCGCCAACGGGCATGGAGGAATACCGCGAGGACGAACATCTGGGCAAGATCTACGACGGCCGCCTGATGCGCCGGCTGCTGGGCTACGCCCGGCCCCACCTGGGCTGGATCCTGGTCAGCATCGTCCTGCTGCTGCTGGTCACGGCGGCCGACCTGGCCGGGCCCCTGCTGATCCGCACGGCCATCGACCACCACCTGCGGGCGGCCGACCGGCCGCGCATCGCCCTGCAACCGGCGGTCGTGGAGCAGCTGCCGGCCCGCCTGCAACGGGAGGCGGTGGCCTTCGAGGGCCGGTTCTTCCTGAGGGAAGACCGCCTGCCCGCGGGCTTCCTGTCCCCGGCCCAGCGGGCGGCAGCCCGCTACCAGGTGCTGGAGGTGGACGGCGGCCGGTTCTACCTGGTCCAGGTGGGGGACGAACCGGTCACCGCGCCGCCCGCCCAGCTCCAGGTGGGCACGGCCGGCGGCGCCACCGTGGTCCTGGCGCCGCCGGCCGGCGGGACGGGAGGCGATGCCGGAGGGCGGGCCTTGCCGGCCCGGCTGCTCAGCCGCGAGGAGGTCCACCAGTTCCGCCAGCCCGAGCGGGCGGCGGTGGCCCGGATCGCCGGGCTCTACCGGGCCCTGGCGGCGGCTGCCTTCGTGCTGGCCTACACCCAGGGCTACCTGCTGCAGTGGACGGCCCAGCGCATCGTCGCCCAGATCCGGGCCCAGGTGTTCGGCCACCTGCAGCGGATGCACCTGGGCTACTTCGACCGCAACCCCGTCGGCCGGCTGGTCACCCGGGTGACCAACGACGTGGAGACCCTGAACGAGATGTACACCAGCGTGGTGGTCAACCTCTTCCGCGACCTGTTCGTCCTGGTGGGCATCGCGGGGATCATGCTGGCCTACAACGCCCGGCTGGCCCTGACGGCCTTCGCCGTGCTGCCCCTGGTGGTGGTGGCCGCCGCCATCTTCCGCAGCCAGGCCCGCTCCGCCTACCGCCAGATGCGGGTGCGGCTGGCCCGGATCAACGCCTTCCTGTCCGAGAACATCTCGGGCATGCGGATCATCCAGGTGTTCCGGCGGGAGCGGGAGCAGTTCGCCGAGTTCGACGCCATCAACCGGTCGTACTTCGAGGCGACCATGCGCCACGTGACGATCTTCGCCGTCTTCCGGCCGGTGATCGATTTCCTCTCCTCCCTGGCCCTGGCGCTGGTCATCGCCTACGGCGGTGCCCAGGTGCTGGGCCGGCAGCTGGAACTGGGCGTCCTGGTGGCCTTCATCCAGTACGTCCAGCGGTTCTTCCGGCCGATCACCGAGCTGGCGGAGAAGTTCAACATCATGCAGTCGGCCATGGCCTCGGCCGAGCGCATCTTCGGGGTGCTGGACACGCCCCCGGCCATCGTTGACCCCGAGCGGCCGCGGGTCCCCGCCCGCGTGCGGGGCGCCGTGGAGTTCGACCGGGTCTGGTTCGCCTACCGGGATGAGGAGTGGGTGCTCAAGGACGTCTCCTTCCGGGTCGAACCCGGCGAGACGGTGGCCTTCGTCGGCCACACCGGCGCCGGCAAGACGTCCATCCTGAGCCTGATGAGCCGGTTCTACGACGTCCAGCGGGGCGCCGTGCGCATCGACGGCATCGACGTCCGGGAGTGGCCCCAGGAGGAGCTGCGGCGCCACATCGCTGTGGTCCAGCAGGACGTCTTCCTGTTCACCGGTACGATCCGGGACAACATCCGGCTCTGGAATCCCGCCATCTCCGACGCGGCGGTGGAGCGGGCGGCCCGGCTGACCCGGGCGGACGAGTTCATCCGCCGGCTGCCGCGGGGGTACGACGAGCCGGTGACGGAGCGGGGTTCGACCCTCTCGGCGGGCCAGCGGCAGCTCCTGGCCTTCGCCCGGGCCCTGGCCTACGATCCCGCCATCCTGGTCCTGGACGAGGCGACGGCCAACATCGACACGGAGACGGAACAGCTGATCCAGGAGGCGCTGCGCCAGCTGACCCGGGGCCGCACCACGCTGATCGTGGCCCACCGGCTCTCGACGATCCAGCACGCCGACCGCATCATCGTGCTGCACCGCGGACAGATCCGGGAGGTGGGCACCCACCAGGAGCTCCTGGCGCGGGGCGGCCTCTACCACCGCCTGTGGCTCTTGCAGTACGGTGAACAGGAGCAGCTGACCCGGAAGGAGGCCTGAGGGTTGGAGAACCGGCATGGGACCCCGCGTCCCGGCGGAGGCGGCCCCGTCATCCCGGCCCAGCCGCCGCTGCGCGTCGCGGTGATCGGCGACTCTGGCGCCATCGCCCCCGCCCTCTACCAGGCGGCGGTGGAGGTGGGCGCGGCCCTGGCGCGCCTGGGGGCCGTGGTGCTGACGGGCGGCCGCGACGGCGTGATGGCGGCCGTATCCCAGGGCGCCTGGGAGGCGGGCGGCCTGACGGTCGGCATCCTGCCCGGCGACGACCCGCGGGAGGGCAACGGGTGGCTCTCGCTACCCCTGACCACCGGCCTGGGGATGGAGTGGCGCAGCCTGGTGCTGATCCACAGCGCCGACGCCGTGCTGATGATGGGCGGCGGCAACGGCACCCTGGGCGAGCTCTCGGCGGCCTACCTCAACGGCCGGCCCGTGGTGGTGCTGGCCGCCACCGGGGGCTGGTCCGACCGGATCCGGCAGGTCCTGACCGACGGCCGTTACCTGGACCACCGGCGCACGGTGGCCCTGGAGTTCGCCGCCACCCCCGAAGAGGCCGCCCACCGTGCGGTGCAGCTGGCCCGCCAGTTCCGGCAGCGCCACTTCCCGGGCCCGGCCCGCTGGCGGGGCCTGGGCGAGGCCGGCGGCGGGGCCGGCGACGTGGTGGCCCCCGCCTGAGCCGCAAAGGGTTGGTCCCGGCCGGGGCCGGCCCCCGCGGTTTCCCGTCGGGAACTGTCCCGCCGGCTCGGACGTGGCCCGGCGGCCCCGGGGGCGGTACTAACGGCGGCGGAATTCGAAGGTGCGGCGCATGGGGTTGTAGACCGGACGCATATGGGCGTAAAGGCCCGGCAGGGGCTGGGGATCGGACATGGGCAGGATCGCCCCGGCCAAGAGCAGCCGGCCCAGTTCCTCCATCCCCACCTGCCGCAGCTCGGGCCCGCCCTCCCACAGGAAGTAGCGCCGCTCCCGGTCCTGGACGATGGTGACGTCGTTGCGGTGTAGAAACCGGTACACGGCGTAGTAGCGCGCCCGGAAGAAGGGCTCGTCGTCCAGCTCGGGCGGCAGGTACACCGAACTGCCCAGGGCGAAGAGCCGTTGCAAGATGCGATCGACCATGGCCTTGTGACCCACCCCGCTCGTCTTCAGGAAGGTATGTTCGTTTTTGGCAAAGACGGCTCCTGCAGGCGACGCCGGGGAGGCAACGGGATCCGGAGGTGAGGGCGATGGGCGAAGCCGGCCGGGGCAGCGGCGGGCACGATCGGCCGGCGCATCCCCGTGGGAACGGCCCCGCAGGCCGGCCAGGCCGCCATGGCGGGCTGGGCGACCCCGGCGGGCAAGGGCCCGCCGGCCCAGGCCCGGACGGCCCCGCGGGCCGCCCGGGCAGCCACGGCCAGGACGGCCGGCGCCAACGGCCCGGGGGCGGGATTGCGGCGGCCCCGGATTCCGCCGCGGCCCCTGAGCCCGCGGCAGCCCCGGATCCCCAGGGCACCGGCCCCGCGCCCGCGGCCGGTCCTGCGCCGGCGGCCGGCAGGGACGGCAGAGCCGGCGGGGATCCCCCGCTGCGCTACACCGTGGTCGCCACCCCCGTCGGCCCGGCCCGGGTCGTGTGGTCCACGCGCGGCCTGTGCGCCCTGGAGCTGGCACCGGGGGAACGGGGGGAACCGGACGAACCCGCCCCCGCCCCAGACAGGGCGGCCCCGTCGAACGCGGCGGGCCGGGCGGTGCGGGACGACGGCCGGCGGGCGGAGTGGCAGGCCCTGCTCAATGCCTGGTTTGCGGGCGAGCCCGTCGACGTCCCCCTGGACCTGGACGTGTGGAGGCTCGGCCCCTTCACCCGGGCCGTCCTCGACCAGGTCCGCCGGATCCCCCGCGGCAGCGTCCGCACCTACGGGGCCATCGCCCGCGCCCTGGGGCGGCCGGGCGCCGCCCGGGCGGTGGGCAACGCCGTCGCCGCCAATCCCATCGCCCTGCTCATCCCCTGCCACCGGGTGGTGCGGACCGGAGGGGTCCTGGGCGCCTACTCGGGCGGAGGCCCTGCCGTCAAGGAGCGGCTGCTGCGCATGGAAGGGGCCTGGCCACTGCCCCCAGGCCGCCCGGGGAGGACGGCTGGGTGAGGGGACGGCGCCGCGGGCACCCGCACCCGTCTTGGGCTGCGCGGGGCCGGCCGCCGGCGCCGGCCGGCGGTGGCGGGGCCCGCGTGGCGGCCGGCCCCCGCGCCGGCCGGTTCCTCCCGCCGCTGGGCCCGGCCCCACGGCCCACGGGCCTGGCCCTGGCGGTGGGCCTGGGCGCGGCCGGGTGGAGCCCAGGGAGTCTCGCCGCCTTCCTGCAGCTGGTGGCGGCCCTGCTCATCCTGGCGCTGGCCTGGGGCTACCTGGTGGAACCCCGCTGGCTGAAGGCGCGGGCCTACCGGCTGCGCCTGGACCGCCCGGCGGGCGGCCAGCCGGTCTCGATCCCCCTGCCGGCACCAGCCCCCGGCGCGGCCGGGGCTGCCCCGAACCCCGCCCCCCGGGCCGGGGAGGAGCCCGGGACCCGCCCGGCGCGGCTGCGCCTGGTCCACCTGACGGACCTCCATGCCCCGGTCTACCGGATCGCGGAGGGGCGCCTGATCCGGTGGATCGAGGCGTGGCAGCCGGACGCCGTGGTCTTCACCGGCGATCTGGCGGAGGGCAAGGGGCTGCCCGCCGGGCGGGGGGTGGCGCTCTTGCGGCGGCTGGCCCGGCGCTGGCCGGTCTACCTGGTCCCGGGCAACCACGACCACCTCTACGGCTGGTACGGGCTGCGGCGGGATCTGGAGGCGGCAGGGGTCCAGGTCCTGGTCAACCGGGGCGTGCAAGTGGGCTCTGGGGCGGCCGCCATTTTCCTGGCCGGCGTCGACGACCCCCACACCGGCCGGCACGATCTGGGCGCCGCCCTGGCCGGGGCGCCGCCGGGCCTCCCGGTGGTCCTCCTGGCCCATGCCCCGGCGGACGGCATCCGCCAGGAGGCCGCCCGCCGCGGCGTCGCCCTGGCCCTGGCCGGTCACACCCACGGCGGCCAGGTCCGCCTCCCCCTGGTGGGGGCGCTGTGGATCCCCGGCCAGGGGTGGTTCCCCACCTACGATCGGGGCTGGTTCCCCGTCGCAGGCACCTGGTGGTACATCAACACGGGACTCGGCACCCCCCGCCCGTGGATCCGGCTCCTCTGCCGGCCCGAGGTCGTCCTACTGGAGCTGGTCCTGCCCTGACCTCGCGATGAACTGGGATCCCCCGACCTGTTCCCCGCCGCGCCGCGGTGGCCCGGGTCAGGCCCCCGGACCGTCCCCCGACCGCCAGGCCGCCTCGAAGAAGGCCAGCTCCAGCGCCATGGCGGTCCGGTAGACGGCGGCCACCTCCGCTGGCGGCTGGAGGGCGCTGGCGCCGGCGTTCCACCGGTTGAGGAGGTTCTCCAGGCGGGCGGCCAGGGCCGCGAAATCCGGGCTGGCGTAGGTGGCGATCCAATCCCGGTAGGGGTTGTCGGGCCGCTGGCCGGAGCCCAGGGACTGCCCGAGGAAGGCGTACAGCCGCATGCAGGGCGTCATGGCGGCGGCGATGAGGCCCACCGGCCGGGACCACGCCACCTCCAGGACGAACCCGGTGTAGGCCCGGGTCGCCAGGGACGGTTCGGGCCGCAGGTCCACCCCCCAGCGGGCGGCATAGGCCCGGTGCAGGCGGAGCTCGTCCAGGACGCCCTGCAGGAGCTCCTGCAGGGCGGTCATGGCCTCGAGATCGGGCGCCTTGGCCAGGGCCAGGGCGTAGGCCCGGGCGAAGGCCTCCAGGAAGGCGGCGTCCTGGCCCACGTACCAGGCAAAGCGCGACCGCGGCAGGTCGCCCCGGCCGATCCCCTGGACGAAGGGGTGCTCCAGGCAGCGGCGGGCCAGGTCCAGGTTCTGCTGCCAGAGCCGGCCGGCCAGGCCTTCCGGCTCCACGGGATCCAACCTCGCCACATGGCGTCCCTCCCTGCTTGGCATACTGGCCACCCGGGCGCGCCGCCGGGATCGCCCGCCGGTGAACCGGTGCAGAGGTCGCCCCGCCGCGGGGGGGGGGGCGAGGGGGCAGGGCGGGGCGGCGGGCCGTCTCGAAGCCCGCGGGTCCCCCGCGGCGACCGGTCCGTGCCGGCTTACGCCAGCCGCCCGGCCAGCCAGAGGGCAAGCCCGCTGGCCGCCAGCAGGAGGACGGCGTAGGCCACCTCCCGCCATCCGGCCGGCAGGGTGCGGTAGTAGGTCCGCCGCCGGGAGCCGTCGAACCCCCGGGCCTGCAGGGCCACG
Source organism: Thermaerobacter litoralis (assembly GCF_054654595.1). Lineage (NCBI taxonomy): Bacteria > Bacillati > Bacillota > Clostridia > Eubacteriales > Clostridiales Family XVII. Incertae Sedis > Thermaerobacter > Thermaerobacter litoralis. Next base: position 20,165 of record NZ_BAAIES010000008.1, read on the forward strand.
GCCACCACCTCCGCCGTCCGGATGGCGTGGACCAGCAGCGCCAGGCTGTAACGGTACACCGCCCGCAGCCGCCCCAGGGGCCCCCGCCCCGTCAAACCCCGTACCCGGTAGGCCTGCCGCACCCGTTCCAGTTCCTCCTGGAACAGGGGGACGAAGCGCAGGGCAGCCAGCAGGCCGTAGGCCCACCGGGGGCTGAGCCGCCACTGCTGCATCAGCCCGAGGACCAGGTCGGCCAACCCCGTGGTCCCCGCATAGAGCACGCCCAGGGCCCCCAGGCCGAGGAGCCGCAGGCCGACCACCAGCCCGCTCTCCAGCCCTTCGGCGGTGAACCGGTACCAGAGGATCTGGCCCACCACCTGCTCGCCCCGGCCGAAGGCGCCCAGGGTCCAGAGGCGGGTTCCCGCCACCAGGACGAAGGGGGCCAGGGCCACCAGCCACCGGCGCAGCCCGATCCCGCCCAAGAGCCCGCCGACCAGCACCGGCACAGCCAGCAAGGCCGCCAGCATCCTCGGGTCGCCGGTGGCCAGGATCACGGCGGCCAGGGCCAGGTGGACGGCCAGCTTCCACGCGGGGTGGACGCGGCAGGCCCACGGAACGGGCTGCGGCCGCCCTGCTCCCTCCTGGGGCCTTGGGCCCGAGGCCGGTCCCGCGCCCGCCACCCCGGACCCCACCGCCGCTCCCACGGCGCCGCCGGCCCCGCCCCCTCCGGGCTCCCCGGCCCCTCGCCCCCGAGCGCCCCCTTCCCCACGGGCCGCCACCCCATCCACCGGGCCGCCGGCGCCGGCCCCTGCGGGACCCCGGAGCCGGCCATTGGGGGACCGGGCACCCCACGGCGCCCCGGGAGCGGCGGCCAGGCCCGCGGCCTCCAGCAAGCCGGGTTCGTCCCACAGGGGTTCGGGCGGGCCGTCATAGAGCAACCGCCCCTGGCCAAAGACCAGCACCCGGGTGGCCGCGGCCGCCGCCAGCTCCAGATCGTGGGTGGCCATGACCAGGGTCGTCCCCTGCCGGTGCAGGGCGGCCAACTCGGCCACCAGGGCCGCCGCCGTCCGGGCGTCCTGGCCGAAGGTGGGTTCGTCGAGGAAGAGGATCGGCCGGGGGACCACCAGCACGCTGGCCACGCTGAGGCGGCGCTTCTGCCCCTGGGAGAGGGTGTAGGGGTGGACCTGCTCGAGACCCTCCAGGCCGAAGCGCCGGATCAGCTGGTCGACCCGGGGCCGGAGGACCTCCTCGGGCCATCCCGCCAGCCGGCCGGCCAGGGCGATCTCGTCGTAGACCGTGTCGGTGACGAACTGGTGCTCGGGATTCTGGAAGACGAAGCCGGCCTGGGCCGGGCCGCCCCGGCGCCCCGCCAGGGCGGGCGCGTGGACCACCCGGCCCGCCGCGGGCGGGTGCAGGCCCGCCGCCACCTGGAGGAAGGTCGACTTGCCGGTGCCGTTGCCGCCCAGGACGGCCACCCATTCGCCGGCCCCCAGGCTGAGGGTGACGCCGGACCACACGACCCGCGCCCCCCGGGTGGCCGTGACCGACTCCAGGCGCACCAGGGGCGCGGGGTCGGTGCCCGCGTCGGTCCGGGGCCCCTCGCCGGGATCCCCGGGAGGATCCGGCCGGGGGGCGGGCGCCGCCGGCCGATCCGCCGGGGCCTCACCCCCCGTCCCAGGCGCCTGCGGCCGGGCCGCAGCCCCAGCGGGGGCCCGGCCCGTCCCGCCGGGGGAGGCCGCCGTCTCCCCGGGCCAGCGGTCCCGGGCCTCCCGCAGCACGGGCGCCCAGAAGGGCCCCCACCGCCGCGGCCGCCAGATCCCATCGCGCTCCAGCACCTGGCGGAAGGAGGTGAAGACCTGCTGGGGCGTCCCGTCGGCCAGCAGCCGGCCGTCGGGACCCAGCACGACGACCCGGTCCACCCACTCCACCACCCCGTCCAGGTTGTGCTCGACGACCAGGACGGTGGTCCGCCGGTCCAGCGCCCAGAGGTTCTCCAGCACCAGGGCCCGGCCGGCCGAGTCCAGCTGGGCCGTGGGCTCGTCCAGGATCAACACGTCCGGCTCCAGGACCAGGACGCCGGCCAGGGCCAGCCGCTGTTTCTGGCCGCCTGAGAGGGCGTGGATCGGGTGGCCGAAGGGCACGGCCAGGCCCGCCCGGTCCAGGGCCCGGGCGATCCGGGGCGGCATCTCGGCCGGAGGAACGCAGCGGTTCTCCAGCCCGAAGGCCACCTCCTCGTCCACGGTGAACAGGCAGAACTGGGCCTCCGGGTCCTGGAACAGCACCCCGGCCCGCCGGGCGGGCTGCAGCTCGCCCCGGACCTGTGCCTCGACGACCGCGGGGATCAGCCCCGCCAGGGCCAGGGCCAGGGTGCTCTTGCCCGACCCGCTGGGGCCGAGCAGCAGCACCCGCTGGCCGGCGGCGAGGGTTAAGGTGAGATCCTGCAGGGCGGGCTTGGACCGTCCCGGATAGCGGACGGTCAGCCGGTGGCAGGACGCCACCGGGGACGCCGCCGGGGACGCCACGGCGGAAGCCCGGGTTCCAGGGCCCGTTCCACCGGGGGCGCCCCCGGCCGCCGGACCGGCGGCGGGCCCGCAGGCGGCACCCCCGGGTTCCGGCCGGTTCCACCCCATCTCAGCCCGCCAGCCCCGCCGCCCGGTCCTGCCGGTTGCGCACCACGGCAAAGCCGTTCAGGACCCCGGTCCGCGCCAGGCCGTCGACCAGCACCTTGCCGAAGACACCGGCCACCACGGCGCCGCTCACGAGCCGCACGGCGACTGCCGCCGCCAGCACCCCCGCCTGCATTTCCGCGAAGTAACCGTTGATGTAATCCAGCGGGATGCTGGCCACCGCCGCCAGGAGGCCGGACAAGGCCAGCACCGGCAGGTCGAACCGGCGGTAGCGCAGCAGGGCGAAGGCGGCCTCGGCGCCCAGACCTTGCAGCCCGCCGTAGAGCAGCACCCAAAACACGTCCGGGCTGCCCAGCACCAGTTCCCCGGCGGCCGCGGCCAGCTCGGCGACGAAGGCCACCCCCGGCTTCTGGATGATGTAGGCGGCGACGGTGGCGGCGACGAACCAGATGCCGTAGGTCGTCTCGGCCAGCACGGGATGGACCGCCTGGGCCAGGGACCACAGGGTCCAGGCGTTGATGAAGACCACCGAGCACACGGCTGCGATGAAGGTGAGGATGACGATCTCGCGGAACTGCAACCCGCGGGACGAACCGGCCATCCCAAGGCCCCCCTTGTGGTTCCGGGCGGAACCGGGGGGCTCGCGGGGCCGGCGGACGCCCTGGCCGTCGCCTGGGGGCTGGCCGACCGGTGGCCGCGGCCGCTGCGGGCCGGCCTCCTGGGAGGCCGCGCCGTCATCGCGGACCACGCCGTCGATCCACCCCACCCTGGGTAAACGGCGATCGGGCTGAGGAAAGAGACCCACCTCCGGTCGGAGGTGGGTCGCGTCACGCCGCCCACAGGCGGCCATGCGGTACCTTCCTCACGCCGGTATGACCCGGATCGAGTCCGAAGGGTAGCGCCGGGCCGCCTTGGGGCGGGCGGCGCTTCTCAGCCCAAGCGGGCACCCCCGGTACCGACTTCCCGATGGATTGTGCACCCCGATCATAGGCCGGCACCACCGGCCCCGTCAACGCCCCTCGGGCGCCGTCACCGGCGATCCGGCGCCGCCCCAACAAGGCCGTTCCCGGCAAGCCCGGCGGCGCCCTCATCAAGTCATCAAGGCCGCTGCCGAACCCGTCGCCGCCCGTGGTAGCCCGGCCACGCCCCCGCACCCCCTCACGCCCGGGCCGGATCGCCTCGGGCGCCCCGCGGCAGCCGGGGTGCGGAGGCCGTGGCGCGCCCGCCGCCGGCCCAGTCCCCCGCCCGGCCGGGGTCAGGTGGCCGTCATGCCGCCGTCGATGGCCAGCACCTGACCGGTGATGTACGAACCGGCCTCCGAGGCGAAGAGCAGCACCGCCCCCTGCAGGTCCCGCTCGCCCCCCAGCCGCCGCAGCGGCACCGTCTGCTCGATCAGGGGACCATACTGGGACAGGATGCCCCGGGTCATCTTCGTCGGGAAGAATCCGGGCGCGATGCAGTTCACCGTGATGCCGTATTCGGCCAGCTTGGCCGCCAGGTCCCGGGTGAAGTTGATCACCCCGGCCTTGGAGGTGTTGTAGGGCAGGGTCTGCATCACCCGCGGGTCGCTCCCCCGCAGGCCCGCCACCGAGGCGACGTTGATGATCCGGCCGCCGCGGCCCTGGTCGACCATCACCCGGGCCGCCTCCCGGCTCATGTAGAAGGTCCCGTGCAGGTTCGTCCGGATGACCTTGTCCCAGGCCTCCAGCGGGATCTCGAAGAAGGGGGCGCCCCAGGTGGCGCCGGCGTTGTTGACCAGGATGTCCAGGCCGCCGAAGGCGTCCACCACCCGCCGCACCGTGGCGGCCACCTGGTCGTAGTCGGTGACGTCGCAGGGGACGGCCAGGCAGCGGATGCCCTGGCTGCGCAGCCGCTCCTCCGCCTCCCGCAGGCCCTCCTCCTTGCGGGCGGTGATGGCCACCGCGGCCCCCGCCTCACCCAGCCCCTGGGCGATCTGGAACCCCAGGCCCCGGCTGCCGCCGGTCACGAGGGCCACCTTGCCGTCGAGACGAAAGCGGTCGAGGATGCTCATTCCGCAGGGCGCCTCCTTCCCATGCCCCTCCTACCGGCCGCCGGCGGGACCGGCCCGTCCCGGCGAGCATGCAGGTATTCCCTTCTCGGCGCCGAAGCCAACTCCTACCGCCCGGGCCCTGCGCCGGCGGATCCCGACGACCAGCCGGTCTTCCGCGGCGGGAAGCGATCACCGAGGTGATCCCCGTGTACGACTTCCGCCCCACTCCGGAGCAAGAGGCCGTCCTCGAACGCACCCGCGCCCTCATGGACGCCTACGTCTACCCGGCCGAGGCCGAGTTCTTCCGCACCGGCACCCTGCCGGAGGAACGGCTGAAGGCGATCCAGCAGGCGGTCAAGGACGCCGGCCTCTGGGCGCCCCACATGCCGCGGGAGGCCGGGGGCCTGGGCATGGGCATGGTCACCCTGGCGCTGATGAACGAGATCCTCGGCCGCAGCCCCCTGGCGCCCCGGGCCTTCGGGACCAGCGCCCCGGACACGGGCAACCAGGAGATCCTCTGGATGTTCGGCACGCCGGAACAGAAGGAGCGGTTCCTCAAGCCCAACCTGGCGGGCGAGGTCTACAGCTGCTTCGCCATGACGGAGCCGGAGGTGTCGGGGTCCGACCCCACGACCCTGCGCACCCGGGCCGTGCGGGACGGCGACCACTGGGTCATCAACGGGCACAAGTGGTTCATCACCAACGCAGCCCGCTCCGCCTTCGCCATCGTCATGGCGGTCACCGACCCGGAGGCGCCGCCCCACCGGCGGGCGACCATGATCATCGTCCCCACCGACACGCCCGGCTTCCGCATCGTCCGCCACGTGCCCGTGATGGACGACGGCGGCGGGCTGGGAACCCACGACGAGATCGTCCTCGAGGACTGCCGCGTGCCGGTGGAGAACACCCTGGGCCCCGTGGGCGAGGGGTTCCGGATCGCCCAGGCCCGCCTGGGCCCCGGGCGCATCACCCACGCCATGCGCTGGATCGGCGTGATGAACCGCAGCTTCGAGATGATGGTCCAGCGGGCGCTGACCCGGGAGACCCGCGGCCAAAGGCTGACGGAGTTCCAGACGATCCAGAACTTCGTGGCCGACTCCTATGCCGAGATCCAGGCGGCGCGGCTGCTCACCCTCTACGCCGCATGGCGGCTGGACCAGGGCCTCGACGCCCGCAAGGAGATCTCCCTGATCAAGTTCTTCGGGGCCAACGTGCTCCATCGCGTGGTCGACCGGGCCCTGCAGGTCCACGGGGCCCTGGGGTACTCGAAGGATACGCCCCTGGAGTTGTTCTACCGGGAGGCGCGGGCCGCCCGCATCTACGACGGGCCCGACGAGGTCCACCGGGTGGTGGTCGCCAAGCGGATCTTCAAGGAGTTCGCCCCGGTGCCCGCCGCAACGGGAACCGGCGCCGGCACCGGCGGCACGGGCGGCCCCGGCACCGGTCCGGAGGGCGGGCCGGCATGAGGTGGGCGGACGAACCGGCCCCGGGCCTGGGGCCGGGACGGCGCCAGGAGCCGGTCCCTGTCCCGGAGACGGCCCCCGGCGCGGAGACGGCCCCCGGCGCGGAGACGGCCCCCGGGCCGGAGGCCCTGGCCGGCGGGCCGGCGCCGGTTTCCGACCCGTACGGGGCGGCGGGCCCCGGGCCGGTCCCCGATCCCCAGGCACGCCGCCCGGCCGGGGCCGGTTCCACCGCCGGAACGTCCGGCGCAATGGAAACCGGGGTGCCCCCCGAGACCGTCCCCGTCCGTCCGGGGGAGGAGCTCGACCTGGACGCGGTCAGCCGGTTCCTGGCCCGGGAGGTGCCCGGTTTTCCCGGGCCGCCCCTGGAGGTGCGCCAGTTTCCGGCCGGGGCTTCCAACCTGACCTACTGGCTGCGGGCGGGGGACTGGCAGGCCGTCCTGCGCCGGCCTCCCTTCGGCCCCCTGCCGCCCCGGGCCCACGACATGGTGCGGGAGGCCACCATCCTGCGCCACCTGCACCCGGTCTTCCCCCTGGCGCCCCGGCCCCTGGCCGTCTGCGCCGACCCGTCGGTCCTGGGAGCCCCCTTCTACGTGATGGAATACCGGCCGGGGGTGGTGGTCGACCGCAGCTTCCCGGGGGACCGGGTGCCGCCGCCGGCCACCTGCCGCCGCATCGGGGAGCGGGTCGTCGATACCCTGGCGGACCTCCACGCCGTCGACTACCGGCAGGCGGGGCTGGGCCAGCTGGGCCGGCCGGAGGGGTTCGTCCGGCGCCAGCTGGAGGGGTGGGCCGGCCGCTGGCGGCGGGTCGAGACGGAGCCGATCCCCGTCCTGGATCCCCTGCTGGCCTGGTTGGAGGAGCGGGTGCCCGCGCCGGCCGGCGCCGCCCTCATCCACAACGACTTCAAGCTCAACAACATGATCCTCTCCCCGGATCTGGACCGGGTGGTGGCCGTGCTGGACTGGGAGATGGCCACCGTGGGCGATCCCCTGTTCGACCTGGGCGTCAGCCTGAGCTACTGGGTCCATCCCGACGATCCGGAGGTGCTGCGGAACGGGTTGCCCACGGTGACGGTCCATCCGGGGTTCCTGCGCCGGGGGGAGTTCGTCCACCGCTACGCCCAGCGCACCGGCCGCGACGTGGCGGGCATCGGCTGGTACCTGGTCTTCGCCTACTTCAAGCTGGCCGTGATCCTGCAGCAGATCTACTTCCGCTGGCGGGCGGGCCAGACCCGGGACCCGCGCTTTGCCAGCTTCGGCGACATGGCCCGCGGGCTGATCGAGCTGGCGGCGGAAGCGGCCCGGAACGGGGGCGGCGAGCGGCTCCTGTGAGCCGGCCGGTCCGGGATGCTGGCCCGGGATGCCGGCCCGGGATTCGGGCCGGGGCCCGCCGGCGGCCCCCGAGGACGGTGAGCGAGGAGGGTGAGCATGGACGGCTCCGGCCCGAACCGGCGGCTGACGGCCGCCGACCTCTTCCTGCCCAACCTGCAGGGGTGGCGCCAGGTGCTGATGGCCTGCACCGACGCCATGGACGACGAGCAACTCCATTGGGTCCCGCCGGGCGGGGTGAACTCGGCGGCCTGGTGCGTCCGGCACCTGGCGCAATCGGAGGACTGGTTCGTCAACGCGGTGATCCTGGGGCGGGACATGCGCCCCAAGCGGGCGCGGGAACTGCCCACCCGGGAGGCGCTCTTCGATTACCTGCGGGCGGTCTGGGCCCACACCGACGCCCGCATGGCGGAGTGGGACCTGGACGACCTGCTCGAACCGCGCATCATGCCCCCGGGCTTCCGCGGGACGCCGCCGGCGAACCTGACGGTGCTCTGGGTGGTCAACCAGATGATCCAGCACTTCGCCTACCACGTGGGCCAGGTGCGGATGCTGGCCCGGCTGATGGGGGTGGAACCGGCCCCGGGCGGCTCCGGGGGCGCCACCGGGACCGGCGGGGGCGGCTCGGGCTGAGGGGTGAAGGGGCCCGCCGCCCGAGGATGGAGCGCGAGCCGCCCCCATCACCCCCGCTCCGGACTGCCGCCGCCGGCTGCCTCGATCACCCGTGGGCCGTGGAGCAGCCGCCACCACTGGCGGTACAGCTCCTCGGCGGCGTCGCCGTCGATGGGCCGGAACCGGATCCGGTCGCCGGGCCGGGCCTGGGCGAGCAGCCCCACGTCGGGCGTCACCACCACACCCAGCTTGGGGTAGCCCCCCACCGTCGCCCGCCCCGCCAAGAGCACGATGGGCCGGCCGTCGGGCGGCACCTGCACGGCCCCCAGGGGCTGGCCCTCGGAGAGGACCTCCCCCGGCGGCCTCGGGATGGGGGGCCCCTCCAGCCGCAAGCCCATGCGGTCCGAGGCCGGCGTCACCGTGTACTCGGCGGCCAGGAACGTCGTCCACGCCCCGGAGGGGAAGAACCCGGCCTGGGGGCCCGGGACCACCCGGGCCACGAAGGGCCCGCCGTCGGGGACGAAGCTCCAGCGAACCCGGCGTCCCGCCAGGGCCCGGGGCTGCCGGACCGGCGTCCCCAGGGGGAGCCGGTCGCCGGCCTGCAGGGGCGTGCCCGGCCGCTGGGGCACGCCGCCCAGCCGGCCCAGGGGGTCGGTGGACCGGCTTCCCGCCACCGGCTCCACGGCGATGCCGCCGGCGACGCAGACATAGGCCCGGCAGCCCCGGGAGCCGCCCCGGAAGGCCAGGACGTCGCCGGGTTCCACGGCCACCACCTGGCCCACGGGCAGGGGGCGGCCGTTGAGGGTCGCCCCCAGGTCGGCCCCGATCACGCAGGCGGCCGTTGACACGTGGAACCGCAGGACCGGCCCGATCAAGGTGGCTTCCAGGCCCGCGGCGCCCGGATCGTTTCCCACCAGGCGGTTGCCCAGGATCAGGGCGGCCCGATCCACCGCCCCCTGCACGGGCACGCCCAGGTGCTGGAGCCCGGTTCGCCCCAGGTCTTGGATGGTCGTGTAGAGGCCCGGCTGGATGACCTCGATCATGGCCGGCCGGCGGAGGCACCTCCTTCGGGGTCCGAGTCCCTGGTCGCCGGGCGGCCCGCGCCGGCCGGGCCGGCCGCCGATCCTGGGGCCGGTTCGTCCCGGATCAGCCACTGGGGCCGGTAGGTCCCCCGGGCGACCGCCTCGGCGATCCGCTCGAAGGTGCCGCCGTCGACGGGGACGAAGCGGACATAGTCCCCGGGCCGCAGGAGGGTGGGCGGGTCGGCGGCCGGGTCGAACAGCCGCACCGGCGTCCGGCCGATCAGGTTCCACCCGCCGGGGCTCTCCACCGGGTAGACGCCCGTCTGCTCGCCGGCGATCCCCACCGAACCGGCGGGGACCCGGGTCCGGGGCGTGGACCGGCGGGGGGTGGCCAGGCGCGGGTCGAGCCCGCCCAGAAAGGGGAAGCCGGGGCTGAACCCCAAGAAGTACACGAAGTAGTCGCGTCCCGCGTGGCGCCGGATCACCTCCTCCGGCTCGAGGCCGTGGAAGCGGGCGACCGCCTCCAGGTCGGGGCCCCAGGGGCCGCCGTAGGCCGTCGGCAGCACGCAGATCCGGGTTTCCTCCGGCTCGCCGCCCGCCGCCGCGCCCAGCAGCTCCCGGCAACGGTTGACCAGCCGGTCGAAGGTCACCGTCACCGGGTCGAACTGGATGTACACGGCGGCGTAGGAGGGGACGACGTCGATCACCCCCGGCCAGCGGGCCGCCATCACCGCTCGGGCCAGGCGGCGGGCCTGCCGGTTCACCGCCGGGTCCACCACCTGGGGGAAGAGGGCGTAGAGCCCGCAGTCGCCCGCCCGCACGAAGCGCGGTTCGGAGGGCCCTGCCGCAGACGGCCCTGCAGCGGAGGGGCCTCCTGCGGAGACCCCTGCGGCACCCGAGCCGGCCCCTGCGGTGGCCCCTGCGGCGCCCGCGCCGGCCCCTGCGACCCCGGCGGTGCCCCCTGCGGCGCCCGCGCTGGCCCCTGCGACCCCGGCGGTGCCCCCTGCGGTGCCCGCGGCGGCCCCTGCGGCCCCTGCGGTGCCCCCTGCCGTGCCCGCGGCGGCCTGCGCCAGTCGGGCCGGGAAGGGGCCGGCCGCCGCCGGGCCGGGATCCAGGACTCCGCCCGGCAGCGGCGAGGGCGGCGCGCCGTCGACTCCGCCGTCGTCCAGGTCGTCGACCACCCTGCATCCCTCCCCCGGGCGTCAGCGGTCGGGGCGTCCGGGGTCGAGCAGCCTGCGCAGCGGCCGGATGGCGACGCCCGCCGCCTCCAGCCGCTCCCGCACCCGCCGCGCCAGGTCCACGGCGGCGGGATTGTCCCCATGGATGCACAGGCTTTGCACCCGGAGGTCGATGTCCCTGCCGTCGACCGCCCGCACCTTGCCCTCCCGCACCATCCGCTCGGCGCGAGCGGCCACCTGGTCGGGCTCATGGAGGACGGCGCCCGGCTGCCGCCGGCTCACCAGGCTGCCGTCAGGGTTGTAGCCGCGATCGGCGAAGCCTTCCAGCGCCACGGGCAGGCCCGCCTCCGCGGCCGCCCGGGCCAGCTGGCTGTTGGGCGGCGCCAGGACGATCAGTTGCCGGTCGAAGGCGGCGATGCCCTCCACCACCGCCCGGGCCAGCCCGGCGTCCCGGGCCGCCTGGTTGTACAGGGCCCCGTGGGGCTTGACGTGCTGGAGTTCGACCCCCAAAGCCCGGCAGAAGGCGTAGAGGGCGCCGATCTGGTAGAGCACGTCGGTCCGGACCTCGTCGGCCGTGGCCCGGATCTCCCGCCGGCCGAAGCCCACCCGGTCCGGGTAGCCCACGTGGGCACCGATCCCCACCCCCAGCGCCGCGGCCCGCCGCACCGTCCGCTCCATCACCCGCGGGTCGCCGCCGTGGAAGCCGCAGGCGACGTTGGCCGACGAGACCAGCGGCAGGATGGCCTCATCCATGCCGATGGTGTAGGCGCCGAAGCTCTCGCCCAGATCGCAGTTCAGGTCGATGACGGTGCTCATCGCCTCGCCTCCCCTTCCGGCCCCCCGGCGGCTTGGGGCGGCAGGGCCCGGGCCGCCGCCGGTTCCGCCTCCCACGGGCGCCGCCGCCGGCGCCGCCGGTAGACGGTGGTGCCCTCCACGGCCACCGCCTCTTCGATGGTGACGGGCTGCTGCCGCAGCCAACCCAGGATGGCCAGGTCCACGGCCAGGTGGGCCTCGGCGCAGGTCTCCAGATACGGCCCCACCGCCGTCTCGTCGGCCGCCTCGGTGATGAATTCCACACCGGTGATCTCGGGATGGCGCTGCATGGCGTAGCGGCCGCCGGCATCGGCGCCGATGGGCCAGCGGTAGCACACGAACTCGCCCACCGTCTCCACGTTGAACACCTGGGGCAGCCAGTCGGCTGCGTACTTCCGGTACACGGCCAGCCAGCGGCGGTTCGCCTGGGCGATGGCGGGCCAGCCGTCCAGGCTCCGGGCGACGAATTCGGCCATTTCGATTTGCTTGGCGGCCCGTTGGTCCCCTTCCTTCGCCGCCAAGACCGGCAAGATGCCGTAGATCAGCGCCCGCGGGAGCCAGTAGGAGGTGAACTTCCGGCCCCCGCCGTGGGCGCCGAAGGGCTGGACCCACTCGTGGGAGGGGACGCCGTGTTCGTCGATCACCACGTCGGGCAGCCAGCGGGTCCAGAGATCGGTGTACACCCGGGTCTCCGGCGCCCGCGGCGTCTCGTGGAAGTATTCGCTCGCGTACTCCTGGCCCAGGGCGTTGTAACGGGCGCTGTGCAGGCTCCACCGCGGGTTGTCCCCGCTCAGCTGGCGGTGCAGGGCGGCGCCGTCCACGTTCTCCAGGGGCATGACCACGCAGTTGACCCCCTCGGTGGCGTCAAGGTGCTCCCCCAGCAACGCCAGCAGCGCATTGGTGCTGGACACCTCGTTGGCGTGATGCCGCGCCTTGAACAGCACCGTCGGCCGGAAGAGGGTGGCGTTGACCGGGACCACCAGAAGATCCCCATCGGCGGCGCCAGCGGCCCCGGCCGCCGCCGCCGCGACCGGCGCCCCCTCCTGGGTTCCCGCGGCCTCCGCCTCGACCGGAAACACCTGGTAGACGGGCCGGCCTTCAAAGGAGTGGCCGGCCACCGACCAGCGCAGGGAATCCCGGCCCGAGCCGGCCAGCCACCGCTGCACGGCCTCGGCGTCAAACAGGGTTCGCTGCCACGGGACGTCGCCCGACCCGCCGCCAGCACCGGCGGAGGGGCTGGTGCCAGCCGCCAGCGCCCCCGGGACCCGCGCCACAGCCCCGTCGTTGTCCACGGCCGCGTCGCCGGCCGGGCGGGTGGCCCACGGGCCGGCTAGCGTCGCCACCGCCCGGCCCGCGGCGTCCACGGTGACGGAACCCACGGATGGGCGGCTGCGGCCGGGCGGGAAACCGCGGCCCCCATCGGCTGGGGCCAGGCGGGTTCCGATCCCCATGCCGGTTAGGCGGACGGTGGCCTGCGTCCCCAGACCGGCTTGCACCCGGACCCGGGGCACCACCTTGCCGGGGGCCACAAAGGGCGTGCCCGCCCGCTGCTTGCCCCACTCCTCGAAGAAGTCCAGGGTGTTGAAGTAGATGTCCTCGTGGAGCCCCTCGGCGGTACTGTGGGACTCCTGGCGCACGCCCAGGGGCTCGTCGGGGCGGGTGTCCAGCCGGACGTCGACCTCCAGGGTCAGGAAGAAGGGCTGCCCCTCGGCCCGCAGGTCCGGCCCCAGGGTCTCCTCCAGCACCCGGGCCAGGGCCGGGAGGACCTGGGCCTGATAGCGGTCCCAGAAGATCTCTGCCCCGGTGGGCAGGAGCTGTTCGAACACCACCTGGCACCGGCCCCCGTCTCCGCCGGCGGCCCGTTCCACCCGGCAAAGCCCCGTCTCCACGTGGACCCACCCCAGCTGGGGGTTTGCGTCCTGATAGCGCCGCCGGCGGGCCGCCACCCGGAGGGAATCCTGCCACAGGACCCGGCCGTCCCGGTCGGCCACCATCACGCGGTAGGTGGGCCCGTCGTCCCCGGTGGGTTCCATCGCCCGGAAGACGATGCGCTCGGCGGGAAGTCCCGTGCGGGCCGCTAGCACATCGTCCACCGGGTAGAGGGGCTGCAGCCAGCGGATGGGCAGGTCCAGGCAGGGCGTCCCGTCGCCGGGGCCATCCCCCTCCGACCCCGGGGGGCCGTCCCTTCGCCGGCCGTTCCCGGCCGCCGGCCCCAGGCGGGCGAATTCGACCACCACCTGGTGGGCCCCCGCATGGGCCGCCACGGCCGGCGGCACCACCTGCAAGAGCCAGTGAAACCCCTGGCGGAAGGCAGGCAGCCAGCGCACGTGAACCTCCTCTGGGGCGAAGCCGAGGTCTGCCAGGGAGCGGCGGACCTCGCCGGCCAGTTCCTCCAGCACCGCGTCGGGCTGGTCGAGCCGTAGATCGACCCGGATCTCGTCGCCCGGCCGGCAGCTCGCCCGGATCGCCGGCAAGGCACGCTCGTGCCAGACGGCGCGGAACCGCTCGGCTTCCGGCGCGATGGCGTCTTCGAACAGGATCCGCGGTTCCTCCCGGGCCACCGCCTCCCACCGGCGGCGGGCGTTCTCCCGCTCCAGGGCCACCACCGGGCTGTCCAGGGCGGGCCGGCGGGATCCCGCGGGACGCAGGGCCTCGCTGGCGTGGGCGGTGGCGAGCCACTGGAGCGCCCGGCCACGGCCCGCCGGGTCGCCGGTGATCCAGAGGACGACCCCGGCCCGTTGGCGGCGGAGCTCGATGCGACCGCACCCGGCGGGCAGGGCGTCTCCGCTCAGGCCCGAACCGGCCGCCAGCTTCAACAGGAAGGGGCGGTGCCCGGCCCCGGCGGCGGTCAGGGGAAGGGCGATGCCCGTGCTTTCGAGACCGAGCCGGAAGGCGAACATGATCAGGCCCGCTAGTTCGTCGGGATCCCAGGTGCGGACGGCGTCATCGGGCTCGACGGACAGGGCGACCCGGTCCGGGTGCAGGCCGTCGCTGCTGCCGAGAAGGCCCCGCGGCGTCCAGAGGTGCTCCAGGGGCAGGAGCTCATCCGCAGGGCACCCGTCCTGGCCGCCGGGGCACCGGCCGCCGGGATCGCGGCCGGCCCCGGGCTGCCACGGCTCGGCCTCGATCCCGTGGAGGACCACCTCGGCGGCGTGCCCGGCGGGGTCTAGCCGGACCGCGGCCTGCCACGGGGACGCCACCGGGCGGCCGGTGGGGCCGGAGGGGAAGGCGTGTCCGGGCCCGCCGGCCGGTTCCACCGGGCTCGCCGTGCCATCCCCGGCCCCCGCGACCGCCGCGGCCAGGGGGCCGGTCCCGACCGCCGCCAGCCAGGCGGCCAGCTTCCACAGGTCCCGGCTGTCGGCCGCGGAAAGCCGCAGGCCGGCGTCCGCGCCGGCCAGGCCCGGGACCACCTCCACCCGGCCGCGGCCGGGGGCCGGCCCGGGGGAACCGGCCGGGCCGCCCCAAGGCCCCGCCCCGCCGGAGCCGGCCTCCAGGACGACCGGGACCGCTCCCGGCGCCGGTCGCTGACCCGGCCGGACCACCAGGCGCTCGGGGTCCCCCGCCTCGCACTCGTACCCCAGGCGGGCGGCCAGTTCCACCATGGCCAACCCGGTCCACCGATCCTCCTCACCGCTCAGGAGGAACTGGGCCCGGGGCCGGCGGGCTCCCGTTCGCCGGCCCGGACCGGGAACCAGCAGCCCGCCGGGACTGAAGAGATCCTCCAGTTTCACGCCAACCCCTCCACTTGATGTGCCGCGTTGATCTGCCGCGTTGGTGGCCCGCGGCGGCCCGGCCGCCCCCCTGGGCGGGCCGCGGCGGCCCGGCCGCGCCCCCGGCCGGACCGCGGCGGCCGCCGCCCCTTGCGGTCGCGCTGCCGGCGGCGGCCCGGCGCTAGTCCAGCTTCGGGTCGAGGACGTCCCGGAGCCAGTCGCCCAGCAGGTTGAAGCCCAGCACGGTGAGCATGATGGCGAGGCCGGGGAAGGTGGCGAACCACCAGGCCGTGGTGACGTAGTCCCGCGCGGCGGCCAGCATGCCGCCCCAGGACGGCGTCGAGGGGTCAACGCCCAGCCCCAGGAAGGTCAGGCCGGCCTCGAGCAGGATGTTGTTGGCGATGTTCAAGGTGGCCAGGACGATGACGGAGTTCATCACGTTGGGCAGGATGTGGCGGCGCAGGATCATCCCCGGCGGGGTCCCGATGCAGCGCGCCGCCTCGACGAACCCCATCTGCTTGATGACCATCACCTCGCCCCGCACGACCCGGGCGTACTGGCCCCACTGGGCGATGGCCATCAGGACGATGACCTTCCACAGTCCCGGCCCCAGCACGGCCATGACGGTGATGGCCAGCAGGATGAAGGGGAAGGACAGCTGCAGGTCGACGAACCGCATGAGCAGATCGTCGAGACGGCCGCCGGTATACCCGGCCACCAGGCCCAGCAACACGCCCACGACCACCGACAGGCCCACCGAGGCGACGCCGACCAGCAGGGAGATCCGGGCCCCGTAGACGATCCGGCTCAAGAGGTCCCGGCCGACGGTGTCCGTGCCCAGCAGGAACGGCGACGGCTGATCCGCCACCCACGAAGGTGGCAGCAGCCGGTTCCCCAGCTCGCCCATCTCGGGGTCGAAGGGGGCCAGGTATGGGGCCCCCAGGGCCGCGGCCACCGCCAGCGTGACCAGCAGGGCGCCGGCCACCGGCATGGGCCGGAGGAAGGCGCGGATCCAGCGCCGTTCCCGCCCCACGGGGGTCGCGGCGGGGGTGGCGATCTGCCCTGGCGCGACGCTCACGAGGATGCACCCCCTTCCACCTTCACCCGCGGATCCAGCAGGCCGTAGCTGAGGTCGACCACCAGGTTGATGAACACGGTCACGGCGGCGAGGACGGTGACCACACCCTGCACCACGGGGTAGTCCCGGTAGCCGACGGCGTCCAGGGCCAGCTGCCCCAGGCCGGGCCAGGCGAACACCTTCTCGAGGATCACCGTTCCACCCAGCAGCGCCCCGAACTGGAGTCCGACGAAGGTGACGGTGGGGATCAGGGCGTTGCGCAGGCCGTGGGCCACCACCACCCGCCATTCGGGGACGCCCTTGGCCCGCGCCGTTTCGATGTAGGGCTGTCCCAGCACGTCCAGCATGCTGGAGCGCACCAGGCGCACCAGGGTGGCCGAGAGGATGATGCCCAGGGTCACCGCGGGGAGCACCAGGGAACGCCAGCCGTCAAAGCCCGACGGGGGAACCCACCGCAGGCGCACGGCGAACACCAGCATGAACATGATGGCCAGCCAGAAGTTTGGGAAGGAAAGGCCGAACAGGCTCAGCACGCGGCTCAAGGAGTCGACCCAGGTGCCGCGCCGCAGGGCGGCCAAAACGCCCAGGGGCACGGAGATCACCACGGCCACCGCCATGGCCGAGACCGCCAGCACCACCGTGGCCGGCATCCGCTCCACGATCATCGCGAAGACGGGCTGGCCGGTGCGGAAGGACGTGCCCAGATCGCCGCGCAGCGCCCCGGCGACGAAGTCCGCGTACTGCTCCCAGAAGGGGCGGTCGATGCCCAGGGCGGCGCGCATCTGGGCCAGTTGCTCGGGGGTCGGCGCCGAACCTCCCTGGAACATGGCGACGGTCGGGTCACCCGACAGCCGCACCGCGTAGGCGACGAACAGGGTGGTCAAGAACAGGACGACGGCCGCCCCCGCGAGGCGCCGGAGCACGTATCGCCACATCCAGGTCTCCTCTCCCCTCCTGCAGGGCGCGAGGAACCGGCCCAGCCGGCTCCTCCCGCCCCGCGTCCTTCTGCCCCGGGCCGGGTCCGGTTCCTCCCGGCGTCACTGCGCCCCGGCGATGGACGTCTCGAAGAACCAGTGCCGGGTGTCGGGCGGCGGCACGAAGTCCTGAACCCGCCGGTTGACGGCCCAGACGGTCACGTCCTGGTACAGCGGGACGGTCGGCACCAGCTCGTAGAGCCGGCGGTCCAGCTGCTTGAAGATCTCCAGCCGCTGTTCCTGGTCGTAGGTCGAGCGCTCCGCCTCCAGCAGCCGCTGGACCTCCTCGTCGTAGAAGGTCGGGTTCCAGAACTGGCCCTTGCCGTACAGCAGGTAGGCCGTGTTGTCGAAGTCCAAGGTCCAGCCGCCCCAGCCCTCCTGGTACAGGTGCCCGGCCTGGGCATTGGGGATGACGTCGTTGTAGAAGGTGTTGGTCTCGAAGGTCTTCAGCTCCACCTCAAGGCCCACGTTCTTCAGGTACGACTGGACGGCCTGGGCGATCTCCCCGAAGACGGTGTTCGTCCCGATGTACCCCAGGGTGAGCTTGGTCCCCGGCGTCACGCCGGCCTCCGCTAGCAGCTTCTTGGCCGTCTCCGGGTCATACGGGTACGGTTCCAGGGACGGGTCGTTCCCGAAGGACAGGCTGCTCTGGAAGGTGGAGATCCGCTTCCCATAGCCCTTCAAGATCGTGTCGATGATGGCCTGGGTGTCGATGGCGTAGGCGATGGCCCGCCGCACCCGCACGTCGTCCACGGGCGGCTTGGAGACGTCGAAGCGGAGCCCATACACGGTGGGGCTGTCGGCGGTGACAATCTCGAGGAAGGGCGTGTTCTTCACGTTCTCCACCTGGCTCGGGCTGACGGCGGCGATGTCCACCCGGCCCGTGGTCAGCTCGGCGATGCGGGTCGCTTCCTCGGGGATGAAGCGATAGGTGATCTTCTCGATCTTCGGCTGGCCGCGCCAGTAGCCGTCGAAACGCTCCAGGGTGATGTGGTCGTCCTGCTTGTACTCGACGACCTGGTACGGCCCGGTACCCACGGGGTGCTTGTCGAAGTACTCGTCGCCGTGTTCCTTGATGTACTTAGGCGGGACGATGACGGCGCCGTAGCCGGCCAGCTTGGTCAGGATCACCGGGTCCTTGGTCTTCATGTGGAAGTTGACGGTGTAGTCGTCGACCTTCTCCACCCGCTCGATGCTGGCGTAGTTGCCCTGCTGCGGCCCCTTGGCCCCCTCCTCGCCCAGCAGGCGCTCGAAGGTGAACACCACCGCGTCGGCGTTGAAGGGCTCCCCGTTGTGGAAGGTGACACCCTGTCGGAGCTTGAACTGGAGGGTGTCCTCGTCGATCCACGTCCACTCCTCGGCCAGGCCCGGCTGGAGCTGGAGGTCGGGGCCGCGGAAGACCAGCCCCTCGAAGACGTTGTTCATCACCGACGCCCAGGCGACGAAGAAGGTGTCGATGGGGTCCCAGTTGCCGGGGTCCTGGGCTTGGGCCACCACCAGGTGGTTGCCGCGCTCGGCGGCCGGGTTCGATCCCTGGGCCCCGGAACCCGGGCCCTCACCCGCCGTCCCCCCGCCCCCGCCGCCACACGCCGTCAGCACCAGGGCGGCCGCCACCAACAAACCTGCGACCCCACGGATGGAACGCCACCTCGAAGTCCGCTGCATCGTCGATCCCTACCCCCTTGGGTTCATGAGAAGCGGTGACCGTCGCTTCGGAGCTCTGGAACGAATCGGGGAAGACCCGGCCGGCGCCGACGGGGGCGTCCGGACCGGCGGGGCCCGAGCCTAGCGGGCGGTGGCCGCCACGGGGACGGCCGCGCTCACCCCCTTCCCGGCGGCCTCGCCCTCCCCGGCCAGGTGGCAGGCCACCCAGTGCCCCGGCTCGACCTCCCGCCAGGTGGGGACCTCCGTCCGGCAACGATCCACCGCCAGCGGGCAACGGGTGTGGAACCGGCACCCGGCCGGCGGGCGAGCCGGGCTCGGCAGCTCGCCCCGCAAGACGATGCGCTCCCGCCGCACCGCGGCCTCGGGATCCGGAACGGGCACCGCCGAGATCAGGGCCCGGGTATACGGGTGCAAGGGGCTTTCGAACAGCGCCTGGGCCGGGGCCAGTTCCACCAGCCGGCCCAGGTACATCACGCCGATGCGGTCGCTGACGTTCTGCACCACGGCCAGGTCGTGGGCGATGAAGATGTAGGTCAGCCCAAAGCGCTGCTGCAGGTCCTGCAACAGGTTGAGGATCTGGGCCTGAACGGAGACGTCCAGGGCCGACACCGGCTCGTCGCACACCACCAGCCGCGGCCGCAGGGCCAGCGCCCGGGCGATGACGATCCGCTGGCGCTGGCCGCCGGAGAACTCGTGGGGGAAGCGGCGGGCATGGCCGGCCCGCAGCCCGACGGCCTCTAAGAGCTCCCCCACCTGGCGCTCCAGCTCCCGGCCCCGGGCAAGGCCGTGGACCAGCAGCGGCTCGCCCACGATGTCCCGCACGGTCAGGCGCGGGTTGAGGGAGGAATAGGGGTCCTGGAAGACCATCTGCATGTCCCGCCGCAGCTGGCGCAGGCGGGCGCCGCGGGCCCTTGTCACGTCCTGGCCCGCGAAGCGGATCGTCCCCGCCGACGGTGCCAGCAGGCGCACGATCAGCCGCGCCAGGGTGGACTTGCCACACCCCGATTCCCCGACCAGCCCCATGGTCTCGCCCGGGTAGACGTCGAAGCTGACGCCGTCGACGGCCTTGACCGGCGGCCGGCGGCGGCCCGCGGGGAAGTGCTTCTTGACGTCCCGGACCTGGAGGATCGGTTGCAGGTTCCCGTCCATGACACCACCCAATCACGCCACCCCCGAACCGGCCGCCGGGCCCGCCCACCAGCAAGCCACCCTGTGGGTCTCCGACCGGGGCTCCAGGGTTGGCGCTTCCCGGCGACACCGTTCGTCGGCCAGGGGGCAGCGCGGGTGGAACCGGCAGCCGCCCGGCATGGCGGCGGGATCGGGCACGGTGCCCGGGATCGGCCGCAGCCGCCCCTTGCCCTGACCGAGCCGGGGCACCGACTGCAGCAGCCCGGCCGTGTAGGGGTGGCCCGGCTGGCGGAAGATCTCGGCCACCGTGCCCTCCTCCACCACCTTGCCGGCGTACATCACCACCACGCGCTGGGCCACCTCGGCCACCACCCCCAGGTCGTGGGTGATCATGAGCACGGCCATGCCGAACTCCGCCTGCAGCTGGCGGAGGAGCTCGAGGATCTGGGCCTGGACGGTGACATCCAGCGCCGTCGTGGGTTCGTCCGCAATCAGGAGCCGCGGGCGGCAGGCCAGGGCCATGGCGATCATCACCCGCTGGCGCATGCCGCCGGACAGCTGGTGGGGGTATTCGTGGACCCGCCGCTCCGGGTCGGCGATCTGGACCTTGCGCAGCAGCTCCACCGCCTCGGCCAGGGCCCGCCGGCCCGTCAAACCCCGGTGCAGGCGCAAGGCCTCGGCGATCTGCTGCCCCACGGTGTAGACCGGGTTCAGGGAGGTCATGGGTTCCTGGAACACCATGGCGATGGCGTTGCCGCGAATGCGGCGCATCTCGGCCTCCCCCAGCGAGAGCAGGTCCTGCCCCGCGAAGAGGATCTGGCCCCGGGCCACGCGGCCCGGCGGCCGGATGAGCCCGAGGATCGAGCGGGCAGTGACCGATTTGCCGCAGCCCGACTCGCCGACCAGGGCCACCGTCTCCCCCGCGCCCACCTGGAAGCTCACGCCGTCAACCACCGTCACCGCCTGCCCGTGGCGGGTGAACTGCACCTGAAGGTCACGGACGTCCAATAGCGGCTCCAAGAGCATCGCTCCCCCCTTCCTCCCCGGCGCCCGCCGGCCCGCCCCGGCCCTCCGGTGGCGCGACGGACCCCGGCTCCACGTAGGGCCACGGGCCGCGGTAGCCGAGGCGGCGGGACACCTCTTCCGCCGCCGCCAGGAGCTCGGCCTTGAGCCCCGCGGCGATGGCGGGATCCCGGTACCGCTCCTCAAAGCCCGCCAGGCTCAAGGCACCCACCACGCCCTGGCCGTCCACCACCGGCGCCGCCATTTCCGCCGTGTGTTCGACCAGCTCGCCAAAGCTGATCGCATAGCCCGTGCGGCGGATCTCGGCGAGAAGAGCCCGCAAGTGCCCGGGATCCGTCGGCGTGTGGGGCGTGTAGGCCACCAGCGGGCCCTCGAGGACCCGGCGGACGACCGCTTCCGGCTGCCACGCCAGCAGCAGCCGCGTCGAGGCACCGGCATACAGGGGCGCCCGGCGGCCCCAGCCCACATAGAGGTGGATCGGCGCCCGCGGCGGCACCACGTGGGCATAGATGGCGGCGTCGCCGCTGGCGACAACGAACTGCACCGACTCTCCGCACCGGTCCCGCAACCGTTCCATCGCCTCGCGGATGACCCCGTCGGGGTCCAGCGCCCGGGCAGCCAATCGGCCCAGTTCCAGCAAGCGCAGCCCCGGCCCGTACCGGGTGGCCCGCCCGCCGTCCACGCCCCTTTTGGTGAGCAAGCCGGCGGCGACCAGCTGCTCCAGCAGCCGGTAGGTGGTCGCCCGGGGCATCCCCGTCGCCAGGGCCGCCTCGGCGATGCTGATGGACAGCCGCGATTCGTCGAAGAGCCCCAACAGCGCGATGGCCTTGCCGACCGTTCCCGGTCCCTCTCCCCGCATCGGCATCCCCCGGCTGAAACCCGGCAATATATGGTTCAAATAATGAAACAAGTGTCCATTATTTGAACTTGACGCCCAACATTCGACGCCCTTCGCCAAATCCCTGCCGTGGCGGTCCGGCTTTCGCCGCCGGCCGGCACGAACACACCGGCACGAACACGAAGAAAGCCGGCCGCCGAGATCACGGCGGCCGGCCGATGGCCTTCGTCGGGATGGGATCTTGGTTCTCGGGATGGGATCGTGGCAGGGTGGGCGACCGCACCGCGGCGGCCGAATCGGAAACCCCCGCGGCGGGGTCGGAACCGCGGCGGCCCGGCTAGACGGCGATGGCCCCTGCCCGGAAGTCCGACGTCCCCATCTTCACGTTGACCAGGGCGGGCTTGCCCGAGGCCAGGGCGCGCCGGATGGCGGGCCCCACGTCCTCCGGCCGTTCGACCCACTCCCCCTGACCGCCCAGGGCCTCTACCACCTGGTCGTACCGGGCGTAGCTCAGGCCGGTGGCCACGGCACGGTCGGTGCCGAAGAGCTGGACCTGCAAGCGGCGGATCTGGGTCCAGGCGGCGTCGTTGCCCACCACCGCCACGAAGGGCAAGTCCTGGCGCACGGCGGCCTCGAATTCCAAGAGATCCAGGCCCGCCGCCCCGTCACCCAACAGGACCACCACCGGGTCGTCGGGTCGCAGCACCCGGGCTGCCAGGGCGAAGCCCAGCCCCACCCCCAGGGTGCCCAAGGGACCGGGGTCCAGCCAGCCTGCCGGGTAGCGCCGCGGCCGCACCACCTTGGCGGCGGTGCCGATGAAGTCGCCGCCGTCACCGATCACCGTCACCCCCGGGGGCAGGGCGGCGTCGATCTCGGCGCAGAGCCGTAGCGGATCGACGGGCACCGCCGGGCTGGTCAAGCCCGGTTCCATCTTCCGGGCCCGGCGCTCCTCCTCTTCCCGCAGGCGGGCGAGCCAGGCCTCCCGCTGGCCGGGTTCCTTCGGCGCCGCGCCGGCCTCCAGCAGCTGGTCCAGCACCGTGGCCGTATCCCCGCTGAGGCCCACGGCCACATCCCGGTTGCGGCCGAGCTCCGTGGGGTCGAGGTCGACCTGGATGATCTGCGCCTCCCGGTGGATGGCCTGGCCGTAGTCGAGGCGGAAGTCCAGCGGCGTCCCGGCCACCAGGACCAGGTCGGCCTCGGCCAGGGCCGTCTTGCGGCACAGGTTGAAGAAACAGGGGTCGCCCGCCGCCATGACGCCCCGGGCCATGCCGCTGGTGAACACCGGCACCTGGGCGGCCTCGGCAAACCGCGGCACGGCCGCCGGGTCCGGCGACCAGTGGACCTGGCTGCCCACCAGCACCACGGGACGGCGGGCCTGGCGCAGCAGGGCGGCCGCCCGTTCCACCTCCCGGGGGTCGGCGGGCAGGGCCGGCCGGTCGGGGACGGGCGCCGGAAAGCGCACCGCCTCCAGGTTGACCTGGGCGAAGACCACGTCCAGCGGAATCTCCACATACACCGGGCCGGGCACGCCGTGGAGGCTGCGGCGGAACGCCAGGTTGAGGATCTCGGGGAGCCGCTTGGGATCCTGCACCTGGACGGCCCATTTGGTGATGGGGCGCACGACCCCCAGGTGGTCCATCTCCTGCAAGCTGCCCCGTCCGGCGTGCTCGAGGGGGCCCTGGCCGCCGATGATCACCACCGGCGACTGGGCCCGGTGGGCGTTGGCGATGGCGGTGACGGCGTTCATCACGCCGGGGCCGGCGGTGACCGCGGCCACGCCCGGCCGGCGTGCGATCCGGGCATAGGCGTCGGCGGCATAGACGGCCGCCTGCTCGTGGCGAACGTCGACCACCCGGATCCCCTCGTCCAGGCAGCCGTCGTAGATGGGCATGATGTGCCCGCCGCACAAGGTGAAGAGGGCCCGCACCCCTTCCCGGGCGAGGGCCTGGGCGATGACGCGCCCTGCGTGAACGTGGGCCAAGGCCATTCCCTCCGACCGTGGGTCTTCCCGGCCGACCCCTGCTTCAGACCGGCCGGCCGGCCATCGGCGGTACCCCTGGAGGACCCGGCGGGGGTTTACGCCCCCGCCGCCGTCCCGGCGGAACCGGCCGCCTCCGTTCCGGACGAACCGGCCGCCTGGCGCGCCCGCTCCTCCTCCACCAGGACCCGGCGCAACACCTTGCCGACGGCCGTCTTCGGCAGCTCGCTGCGGAACTCGACCAGCTTGGGCGCCTTGTAGGCCGCCAGGCGCTCCCGGCAGAAGGCGATGATCTCCTCGGCCGTGGCCGAGGCGCCGGGCTTCAGCACCACGTAGGCCTTGACCGTCTCCCCCCGGTAGGGATCGGGCACCCCGGCCACGCAGCACTCGGCCACCGCCGGGTGCTCGTAGAGGACCTCCTCGACCTCCCGCGGGTAGACGTTGTAGCCCGAGGCGATGATCATGTCCTTCTTGCGGTCCACGATGTAGAAGTAGCCGTCTTCGTCCATGGTGGCGATGTCGCCGGTGTACAGCCACCCGTCCCGCAAGGTCTCCGCCGTCTCCTCGGGCCGGTTCCAGTACCCCTTCATCACCTGGGGCCCGCGGATCCGCAGCTCGCCGACCTCGCCGGGGCCCAGGACCCGCGTGCCGGTCTCCACGTCGACGATCTCGGCGTCGGTGTCGGGGTAGGGGATGCCGATGCTGCCCGGCTTGCGCAGGCCGTGGACCGGGTTGCAGTGGGTCACGGGCGACGCCTCGGACAGGCCGTAGCCCTCCAGCACCTGGGCCCCGAAGCGCCGCTCGAAGGCGTTCATCACCTCGACGGGCATGGCGGCGCCACCGGAGTTGCAGAACTCGATGGACCCCACCCCGTACTCCTCGGCGTTGGGGTAGTTGTTGACCGCCACGTACATCGTCGGGACGCCGGGGAAGAAGTTGGGCTGGGTCGCCTTGATGATCTCCATGACCTCCGGCAGCTCGAAGCGAGGCACCAGGATCAGCTCGTAGCCGGAGGCGAGCCCGTAGTTCATGCACACGGTCATCCCGTAGGAGTGGAAGATCGGCAGGATGGTCAGGATGCGCCCCTCACCGGGCTTCATCCGCTCTTCGGCCGGGAACCAGTGCTGGATCTGGACCACGTTGGCCACCAGGTTGAAGTGGGTGAGCATGGCGCCCTTGGACCGGCCGGTGGTCCCCCCCGTGTACTGGAGCACCGCCACATCCTCCCGGGGCGCGATGGGCACCTCCGGCACGTCGTCGCCGGCGCCGGCCAAAAGCGCCTCGAAGGACTGGGCCTCGGGGCCCGGCTGCACATTGCCCAGCAGGCGCACCACCAGGATGTGCTCCAGGTCCAGCTCCGGCAGCGCCGCCTGGACCGTGGGATAGAGGGCATCGGCAACGATCAGCACCTTGCTGCCGCTGTCGCCGATCAGGTAGCTGAGCTCCCGCGGCGTGTAGAGCGGGTTCACCTGGGCCACGATGGCCCCCAGCCGCAGGGTCGCGTAGTAGCTGATCACGTACTGGGGGCAGTTGGGCAGCATGATGGCCACCCGGTCGCCCTTTTGCACCCCCAGGGACGCCAGGGCGGCGGCGCAGCGTTGGACCCGGGCCCACAGTTCGGCGTAGGTCATCCGGACCATGTAGTACCGCAAGGCGGGCAGGTCGGGGTGCTCCCGCGCCGTCCGCGCCAACAGCTCGTAGAGCGGCACCTCCGGGTATTCCAGATGGGCCGGCACGTTGGCCGGGTAGTGCTTGAGCCACACCTTTTCCGCCATCATCAGGCCCCCTCCCGCGGGATTGCCATCCCAGGAAGCTGTCCGGTAACGGAATTCGCGACGGTGTCCGGGAAACCTGCCCCGTCGCCGGATCCTGGGAATTCACCCGGCGGCCGGTTCGTCCCGGCGGGGTCGCAGGATGGCCAGGGGAGCCTGCTGGTCGGTGTTTCCCCAGGGGTTGGCGCACATGACCCGCCGCACGGCGTCCCGGTCGACGCCGGGGCTGGCGCCGACCACCTCCGCCCTGCCCAGGTCGTTGGCGTCGATGATGCAGGCGCCGATCCCGGGCCCGAGGGCGCGGGCAAGCCGGGCCGCCACCCCGTCGGGATCCGCCGGGGGCAGCACGATGTGCTTGTCGAAGGGCGGCAGGGTGCCCATCACGTCGTCGATCACCCGGGCGTAGTAGCCGGCCACCCGGTAGAAGTCGCCGCTGCGGCGCAGCAGCACCCGGGTGAGGCCGCCGACCACAAAGGCCAGGGCGACCCGGCACCGGCCGGTGTGCTCGATCACCGCCTGCAGCGAGTAGGGCGACGAACAGCTGCCCTCCTGGTCGATGAAGCGGGAGACCAGCCGCGCCAGGGTGCCGGGGCGCAGCTCCTCCGGCCGCAGCAGCCGCCCCTGGGTGATGGAGACGATCTTCGTCGACACCGCCACCACGTCGCCCGGCTGCATCCGGCCGCGGGTGTAGCGAGTGACCACCTCTTCCAGGTCGTGGTCGGGGGTGATGATCTCGGTCCGGATCACCTGGACGTCGTATCCCGGTCCCGGGGGCGGCCCGGCGGACCGGCCGCGGTCCCGAGACCGCAGCCTCCCCTCCCGGCCGGCTACCGCGCCTTTCACCGTCCACCCCTCCCTCCGGCGACCGCGGCCGGATCGGCTCCGCCGCCCCTCCCCTGGCGGTGGGGAGCGGCCGGACGACCCACCACCCGCAGGACGGGCCGCCCGGGGCCGGCGGTCCCTCCGGGTCCCGCAGGTCGCACCGGCGTCGAGGCCGCCGGGCGCCCCGCCGGTTCCACCGGCTCGGGCGGCGGCCCCCCGCTCTCCGCGGGCGCGGCGGCGCCCCATCCCACCAAGGTCTCGCCCGGTGCTGCCAGGGACGAGCGGGTGGCAGCCGCCGCAGCCAGCGGCAGCTTGACCTCCGTCAAGGACCAGCGCAGCGGGGAACGGCCGATCACCCCGTGACGGACCACGAGACCCAGCCGGTCCAGGGCCGCCAGGCGGTCGAGGACCGGGTCGGGACCATAGGCGGTCAGCTCGACCTCCAGCGGGACCACCTGGCCCGGCTTGAGCAGGGTGGCGCTCCAGTAACCGGTCTCCTGCACCCCCGGCCAGAAGAAGGCCACCGACCAGCGGACGGGGGCGGCCCAGCGACCCGGGAACTCGGGGCGGACCAGGATCTCGTAGAGCATCCCCTTCTGCCGGCCCCGGTTGACCACGGGCAGGCGGAAACGGACCTGCCAGCGGCCGGGCCGGCGTTCCACCGCCAGGACCGACACCGCGCGGGCATCGACCTGGACGTCGGCGTCGCCCTGGCGGCGGACGTAGAGGGCCAGGGCGGCCGGGCCGGCGGCCAGGCCGGCCAGGGTCCATGCCAGCCAGCGCAAGGTGGTTCCTCCCCTGCGCCGCGCTCGGGCCTGGGAGGGTCACGGATGTGGGACGAACCGGGCCGGCCCGCCAGGCGGGGCCGGGACGCCCGCCCCACCGGCCGGGACGGAAGCCCGGCCGGCCGGGACGTTCGCCCGGCGCGGCGCATCCGCACCATATGCAGGGCGGCCGGGGACCGTCACGGTGCGGGCGGGGTGCCAAGCCCGGGGGCGCGGGAGGCCGCGGCTCAGCGGTCCCGCAGGTCGGGGGCCGGTTCCGGCCCCACCTCGCCGCGGCGGTGGCGGATCACGCCGCGGACGATGGCCTCGGCCAGGGCCCGGCGCCGGGCAGGGTCGTGGAGGATGGCCCGGTCGTGGGGGCTGTCGACGAAGCCCAGTTCCACCAGGACGCCGGGCATGCGGGTCAGGCGCAGCACCCGGTAACGGCCCGTCTGGATCTCCCGGTAGTTCTCGGGGTCCACCTTCTTGAGCTCGTCCTGGACCAGCAGGGCCAGCCGCCGGCTCTCCTCCCGGCCGGGGAAGTAGAAGGTCTGGGCGCCGAAGCAGGTGGGGTCGGGGAACCAGTTGACGTGGATGCTGAGGAAGTAGTCGGCGCCGTTGGCGTTGGCGATCTCGATCCGCGGGTCCAGGTCCAGGTCCTCATCGGTGGTGCGGGTGAGGAGGACCCGGGCGCCCCGCTCCCGCAGCAGATCGCGCAGCAGGAACGCGAACTCCAGGTTGATCTCGCTCTCGATGGTGCCGGAGGGAAGGTGGCAGGCGCCCCGGTCGATCCCGCCGTGGCCGGGGTCGACCACGATCAGGGTGCCGGCCAGGGGCCCCTGCTCCGGGGAGGCAGCGACCCCGGCCACCCGGCCCAGGGCCAGGAGGACCAGGACCGCCAGGACCAGGGCCGGGGCCCAGGAGAGGGCGAGGATGCCGGTGGGCGGGCCGGCCTGCGCCGGTGGCGTCCCCGCACCCGCTGGGAGCAAGGGGCCCGTGCGGGTCGCCCGCCGCACCCAGGGCCCCCACGCTGCCCCCAGGTCCCGGCCCTCGAGGTCACGGCCGGCGAAGGGGCCGCGGGCGGCGGAGGGGTGGCCGGCGGAAGAAGGTTGGCCGCCAGCCGAGGGGTGGCCGGCGGTAGAGGGGTCGCGGCCGGCGGAGCCCTTCTCCGCTGGTTCCGGCCGGTGCGCGGCATCGTGCCCCTTCAGCTCGTCCCGTCGGTCCAAGGGCCGGTCCCCCTGTGGGGGGCCCCCCGCGGCGACACCCGGGGTGGAGAAAGGGGTCTCGGGGGCCTGGCCGGCCACGGTGCGCACCGGTCCCGGCGGCCGGGGTGGGGCCGCCGGCGGGATCCCAACGGGTCCCGCCACCCCGCCGGCGGGATTTCCGCCGGGTCCCGCGACCCCACCCGCAGGCCGCCCCGGACCTCAGCGCCCGTACCAGAGCACGCACCCGGCGAAGACGCACCCGCACCGGTCGACCACGTGCTCGATGGAGCGGACCAGGATCTCCCGGGGGCGCCCCCCGCGAATGGTGAAGCTCTCCTCGACCATGCGGCGGATGGTCGCTTCGACCTCGCTGGCACTGGCATATGCCGTGTGCTCCATGATCATGCCGAACCGGCCGGGTTCGTCCCGCCCCACCGCCACAGCCGCCGCGATGCGGGTCCCCGGCTCGGCGGAGATTAGCCGGCCGTAGGCGATGGGGACCAGGGCCCCCGGGGGCAGGACCAGTTCCTCCAGCGGCTCCGCGTGGGGCGGCAGGATGCTGGACACCTTGATCAGGTTGACGTTCGCCACCCCGGCATCCAGGAGCGCGGCGTCGAAGGCCGTCAGCGGCGTCTCGCCCTCGGCCCGGCCCGTCACCAGGGCGAACCGGTTGGGAATCGGCAGCATGCCTTCACACCTCCCGGCCGTGGCGCGGGCCCTTGGGGCCTGGGCCGTTGACCCGGCCGCGGGCCCACGCGACTCACGCCCCATGCTATGGCGCGGCGCAGCCGGGGGTGCCGGGCGCCGGGGAGGCAGGCCGCCGCGAAGGCCCCTGGGGCCCGGGGCGCCACCGATTCCACCGATGGTGCCGATGCCGGAGAGGGGGGCGGGGGCCGGCGATGGCGGCGGAGCCGGTGGGGGCCCGTGGGGGCCGGCGGGGGCGGGTAGGGGCCGGTGGAGGCTAGCGATGCCCGGGGCCGGTCCTTCCGCAGGGCGCCGCCCGGCGCCTACCGCTGGCCGGCGGCCGGCACCTTGCGAGCAAGCCACCGGCTCCCCGGATGCGGGGCCCCGTGGGAACGCGCCAGGACCACGCCGCTCGAACGCTATCCACAGGAGGCGGGCCGTTCATCCCCAGGTTGAGGGGCGGTTATCCCCACCCAACCCCTCGATATCCCCAGGAATCGACAGTTGCCCACAGCTTGTCAACAAGGAGCGACACGCCCTCCCAAGAATGGACAGCGCGGTAGCGGCCTGCACGACCGGGCCGGGGGCGCCCCTGGGGGAGGGCGGGCGGCCTCCGGCCCGGCCCGTCCCCGTGGAGGTGGCCCCTGTGACGATGCCCCTGCCCGCCGGTTCCCAGCGGCCCCGGCGGTGGCAACAGGCGGAGATCGAGGCCCTGCGGCGCGAGCTGTACCGGCTGGCCCGGCGCCGCGGATACGCCGATCCCCAGGTGGTCGAACTCAGCCGGCGCCTGGACGAGCTCATCGTCCGCTGGCACCGCCGCTTCGGAGCCGGGGGCGCCCGGGCGGCGACGAGCCCGTCATCCTGAGGGCGCCCCCTTCGTCCCCGCCAGGGCGCCCCGTTCGTCCGCGGCGTAGGACGATCGCCCCGGCATCCCCTTCCGGACCGGCCCCCACCCCCGCGCCGGTTCGCCCCCGGCCCCCTCCGTCCCGCAACGCCCGGCGGCGACCGTCGGGGCAGCGGCCCCCGTGGCGACCGTCGGGGAGGCGGCCCCCATGGCGACGGCCGGGGAAGGCGGCTCCCATGGCGCCGGCCGGGGGAGCCCACAGCCGTGGTAGAATCGGGACATGAGCCAGGACCCGAACGTGGCCCATCGGCCGGCGGACAACGGGCCCGAAGGGCCCGCAGCCATCGACTGGGACGCCTTCCAACTGGTGGCCCTCGACCTCGACGGCACCTTGGCCGGCCCCGACGGCCGGGTCAGCCCGGCGGGCCTTCACGCCCTGCAGGCGGCGGAACGGGCCGGCCTGCACCCCGTCATCGTTACGGGCCGCGCCCTTCCCGCCGCCATGGGCATCTGGCTGCGGGCGGGCCTCACCCGTCCCGTCATCGTCTGCGGCGGGGCGCTGATCACCTGGCCCAGTGCGGGACGGGCCCTCTGGGAGCGCCCGCTGGAGCCGGCCGTCGTCGACCGGGCCCTGGACCTGGCCCTGACACTGGGGCTGGCGCCCTTCCTCTACGGCCCGGACGCCATCGTCACCGACCGCCGGGGCCCCTGGCGGGACCGGCTGGCCCACCTCAACGAGATCCCGATCCCCGTGATCGACCCGCCGCCGGCGGGGCCCGGCGACGGGCCCGCGGAGACGCCGGCCCCCGGCGCCGCCGTCCCAGGGCGGCCCGGGGCTCCTTGGGCCGGTTCCTCCGAACCCGCCGGCGCGGGACGGCAGACCGCCCCCGCCGCCCCCATGGCTCCGCCCACCGCGCCGTCAGGTTTCAACCGTTCCGGGGCCGCCGGGCCCTCGACCGCCGGCCCGGACCAGGGTGCGGGCCCGGACCCCGCCGCCGGTCTGGCCGGCTGGCACCGGGGCCGGGTCTACAAGGTCATCCTGGCCGGTGAACCGGAGCAGGCCGCGGCGGTCCGGGCCCAGGTGGAACAGGGCCTGGAGGACCTGCCGGCCGTGGTCGTCGCCACCTTGCCGGGCCTGCTGGAGATCATCCGGCCCGACGCCACGAAGGAGGCGGCCCTCGCCGAGCTCTGCCGGCTGCTGGGGGTGCCCCGGGAGCGGGTCATCGCCGTCGGGGACGGCGAGAACGACCTGGGGATGATCCGCTGGGCGGGGCTGGGGGTCGCCGTGGCCAACGCCCGGCCCGAGGTCCGGGCGGCCGCCCGCCTGGTCATCGGACACCACGCCGACGAGGGGGTGGCCCGCTTCCTCCAGGCGGTGGTCGCCCGGCGGGGACGCGGGCCGGCGCCCCAGGGGCCGGGGCCCCAGGGACCGGCGCCCCAGGGGCCAGGGCCCCAGGGGCGCCATGATTGAAGGAGGTGGCAGGGGTGGAGGTCGCAACCCGCCGTGGCCTCCCCGGGCCGGACCGGCCCGCCGCGGCGCCGTCCCGCCCCCGGGACTGGCGCCACGAGTCGCCGGCCCTGCGGGAGGCCGCCGTCCGGGTCGCCCTGGGCCAGCAGCCGCCCGACGTGTGGTTCCGCGGCGGTACGGTGCTCAACGTGTACACCGGCCGGTGGGAACCAGCCGAGGTGTGGGTGGCCGGCCCCCGCATCGCCTACGTCGGTCCGGAGGAACCCCGCCCGGGCCCGGACACCCAGGTGGTCGATTGCCGGGGACGTTACCTCGTTCCCGGTTATCTGGAGATCCACGCCCACCCCTTCCAGCTCTACTCCCCCCGGGCCCTAGGGGCCGCCATCGCCCCCCGGGGCACGACGACCCTGGTCAGCGACACCTTGTTGCTGGGCCAGATCCTGGGGCCCCGCCTGGCCGAGGCCCTGGACGCCGGCCTGGTGGCTCCGGTGCGGGACCTGTGGGGCTTGCGGGTCGCCCCCCAGACGATGACCCCCGAACGGGCCGGCTTTCTCCCCGGCGCCGCGGCGGGCACCCCATGGCCGGCGGCTGATGGCGCCCCCGGCCCCCACGTCCCGGCCGGGCCGGAGGATGGGGGTGACGGGGCCCGCCCGGCCGGCGCCGCCGACTTCGCAGCCGCCTACGGGATGCCGGTGGAACAGGGCATCGCCCTGCTCCACCACCCCCGGATCGTGGAGATCTTCGAGTGGACCAGCTGGGCCGGCACCCTGCGCCGGGGGGAGCCGCTGCCGTCCGTGCTGGCCGCCGGCCTCGCCCAGGGCCTGCCGGTGGACGGCCACGCACCGGGCGCCTCGGCGCGGACCCTGGCTGCCCTGGCCGCCGCCGGGGTCGGCGACTGCCACGAGAGCATCCGGCCGGAGGAGGTCCTGGAGCGGGTGCGGCTCGGCCTGTTCGCCATCCTCCGCCACAGCTCCCTGCGCCCCGACCTGCCCGAGCTGGTGGCCGCGGCCCGGGAGGCCTTCGCCCAGGGATACGGCCACCGGCTGGCCCTGACCACCGACGGCCCGACGCCGGACATGGTCCAGGAAGGCTTCCTCGACCTGGCCCTGCGGGTGGCCATGGCCGGTGGGCTTCCGCCCGAGGCGGCCTACCGGATGGCCACCGTCAACCCGGCGATGTACCTGGGCCTGGACCGCTACCTGGGCGCCATCGCCCCCGGCCGGCTGGCCGACGTCAACGTGCTGGCCCGCCCCGACGACCCGGTGCCCGTGGAGGTCTGGATCGATGGCCGGCCCGTGGCCCGGGAGGGGCGCTTGCTGGAGGAACCGGCCCCCCTGGATTGGGCCGCTCTGGGGCTGGGCCCCCGGCGGCTGGCCGGCGCCGGCGCCGCCGTCCGCGCAGCCCTCAAGCGGCCGGTGCCCACCCGAGCGGGCGCCCCGGCCCCGGCGGCGGCGAAGGCCGGTGCCGGAGCCCGGATCGGGGGCGAGCCGGGTGCGGCGGCCCAAGCCGGAGGGACGAAGCCGGCAGGGGCACCCGGGGCCCGGCGGCGTGCCGCGGAAGGCCGCGCCGCCGAAGGCGCTGCCGGTGACACGCCGAACCGGGTGCGCCTGCCCGTGATCCGCCTGCTGAACGCGGTGATCGGCCGGCTGGAGGAGCGGGAGCTGGAACTCGATCCCCAGGGGCTGCCGGTTCTTCCGCGGGAGGACGACCTGCTCTTTGCCGCCCTCTTCGACGGGGATGGGGGGAGGGTGACGCGGGCCCTGGTGGCGGGCTTCGGGGCCGGCATCGAGGGCCTGGCCACCACCTACACCATGGCCGGCGGGCTCTTGGTGCTGGGCCGGGATCCGGACGCCATGGCCCGGGCGGCCGAGGGAGCCGCCGAGGGCGGCATCGTCCTGGTGGAAGGGGGCCGGGTCCTCTTCCACCTGCCGCTGCCCATCGGCGGGTTCCTCTCCGATCTCGACATCCCCCAGCTGGCCCGTCGCTGCCGGGAGCTGGCCCGCCTCTTGCGGGAGCGCGGCCACCCCTTCCACGACCCCGTCTACTCGCTGCTCTTCCTCTCGGCCGACCACCTGCCGGGGCCGCGGCTGACGCCCGCGGGCCTCTGGGACGTCAAGGGCCACCGGCTGCTGGTCCCGGCCGAGCCGGCGGGCGACCAGGTGCTGCCATGGGGGTCCGGCCCGGCCGGGGGGCGCGCCGAGGGGTAAGGGGCGTGCCGGGGCCCCCAAAAGGCCCCGGCCCTCAGGCCTCGGCACCCGCCCGCAGGCGGATGGCCGCGGTGACCGCCTGCTGGCAGGGGGTGTCGACCCCGTGGCGCTGGCCGTAGCGGACGATGGCCCCGCACAGGGCGTCCACTTCCACCGGCCGCCGGGCGGCCAGGTCCCGCTGGAGGGAGGAGGTCATGGCCGGGTCCATCCCCAGGGTCGTCGCCATGACCTGGTCGAAGGCGTCGGCGGGCAGGTCGATCCCGGCAGCCCGGGCGACGGCGACCGCCTCCCGCACCATCCGCTCGTAGACCGCGCGGCCGTCGGGATCGCCGAGCACGGCCCCCAGGGGCCGGTTTGCCACCGCCGTCATGCCGCCCATGGCGGAGATGAAGATCAGCTTCATCCACATGTCGACCAGGATCCGCTCCGACACCCGGTGGGGGATGCCGGCGGCGGCGAAGGCGGCGGCGATCTGCTCCACCCGGGGCGTGATCCGGCCGTCCAGCTCTCCGAAGGTGATGTCCCGGCGGGCGCTGGTCTGGCGGATCTTGCCTGGCTCGATCAGGGCGGTCTCGATGTGGCAGAGGCCGCCCAGCACCCGTTCCGCGCCGAACCGCTCCGCCAGGATCTCCAGGTGGTCGATCCCGTTCATCAGCGGCAGGATGGCGGTGCGGGAGCCGACCAGGGCGGCCATCTCGTCCAGGACGCCGGGCAGGCCGTAGGCCTTGACGGCGACCAGGACCAGGTCGGCGCCCTCCCCGGGCGGCAGGGCCAGTTCCTCCGCCAGCCGCAGGCCCCGGTCGCTGGCCAGGGGGCGCAGGCTGAACCGGCCGTGAACGCTCTCGATCTGCAGCCCGCTGCGCCGCATGACCCGCAGGTGACGCCCCCGGGCCAGGAACCCGACCCGGGCGCCCTCCAGGACGGTCCCCGGTTCGGCCCACTGGGCCGCCCGGGCCAGCAGGGCGCCGAAGTAGCCGCCGACGCCCCCCGCCCCGATGACGGCGATGCGCATGGCGCTCACCTCCTCTTCACCGGATGGGAAAGGTCCCAAGACGGTCTGCCCGCGGCCGCGGCGCCGGGACCCCTGGGGTCCAGCGGCCGCATTCCCCCTATCCCCGCCCCCCGGCCCCCAGGCCTGTCTCAGGGTGCGGGCCAGCGGTCCACCACGGGGTTGCGCAGGCGGCCCAGGCCCGTGATCTCGATCTCCACCACGTCGCCCGGCCGCAGGAAGCGCGGCGGGTCGAACCCCATGCCCACGCCGCTGGGCGTGCCCGTGGCGATGATGTCCCCGGGCTCCAGGGTGATGCCCGCCGACAGGGTCGCCAGCAAGGTGGGGATGTCGAAGATCAGCTGGCGGGTGTTGGCCTCCTGGCGCAGCTCGCCGTTGACCCAGGTGCGCACGTCGACCTCCACGGGCCACCCCACGGCGTCCCGGTGGACCAGGTACGGCCCCGTCGGGCAGAAGGTGTCCAGGCTCTTGCCCAGGTGCCACTGGCTGGTGCGCCGCTGCAGGTCCCGGGCCGTGACGTCGTTGAGGATCATGTAGCCGAAGATGTACTCGCGGGCCCGCTCCCGGGGGATGGACCGGCCCCGCCGGCCGATGACGACGGCCAGCTCGCCCTCGTAGTCGACCGCCTCCGTCACCCCCGGATGGGTGTAGATCGGGTCGCCCGGTCCCTGAACGGCGGAAGCCGCCTTGGTGAAGACCACGGGGTGCTGGGGGACGTCGCGGCCGCTGATCTCGAAGACGTGGTCCCGGTAGTTGAGGCCGATGGCCATGACGTTTTTGGGCGGGCGAGCGATGGGCGCCAGCAAGCGGACCGCCTCGGCGGGATGCCAGAGGGGCCCGGCGGGCCCGTCCTCACCCGGGCCGCCAGGGACGGCGCCGCCCGCGGGCGCTTCACCGCCGCCGGGTGCTTCCCCGCCGGCCCCGGCGGGCTCGGCCCCACCCGCCAGGGACCACCAACGGCGGGCGGCGACCACCGCCTCGTCTCCGAGGGCGATCCACTCCACCATGTCGGGAGGAACCGGCGGTCCCCCCCAGCGCGCCCGGGCCGCCGCCAGGTCGAGCACCCGGCGCAACCGGCCCTCGCCGTCCACCTCGGCCAGGCCGATGGCCACCCGGCCGGCCTGCTCAAACCGCACGAAGCGCAATCCCGATCCCTCCCCGGGCGGCTCCCGGGCCCGCCGGAACCCCGAGGGCCGCCCCCGCGGGTCCCCCCTGGCGGGCCCGCTGCCGCACCGCCATTGCGACGAGAAGGCCCTTTGAAGACGAGAAGGCCCTTTAAAGAGGTAACTCTAGGGAATTCCCTCCGGATCGCGCCAATCCTTCCCGGGGCAAGGGGCGGCTGCAGGCCGGGTTAGGGAAAAGCACGCGGGTGGCGGGGTGCCCGCTCGTGCACCCCGCCACCCGCCTTGGCCGGGCTCTCCGGTGGCCTTAACGGCCGGATCGCTCGCCGCCCCGGCCCCGCTCGTCGCCCCGGTGTCCGCGCTCCTCCCGGTCCTTGGCGTGGGCGCGCCCGGGCTTGTCCTCCGAACGGTGCTCGACCGCCGGCCGGTCGGCATCATCCTCGTCGTCCTCGGCGGCGGCGATCACGGCATCCTGGTCCGGCTCGCCCTCATCTTCCTCCACCGCCTCACCGGCCTCCGGGGCCGATCCGTCGGGCTCGGCGTCCTCCGGCGCCTCGACGGCCGTCCCGTCGTCCGGCGCCTGGCCGTCCTCCAGGGCGCCGTCGCCGTCCTGCTCCGGTTCCGTGGCCTCCGGCTCCTCACCGGCCGGCTGCTCGGCGGGCGGCTGGAGGGTGGCCCGGTGGGCCGCCGCGATCCAGCGCCCGGGCTTCAGGTCCCGGCGCTCGATGCCATAGAGGGCCAGGAGCTCCTTCAGTGTCCGCCCGAAGGCCCTGACCTTGGTGGCGGGCAAGACGCCCGTCTGGGGCGTGCCGTCGTCGTCGAGGGTCGCGCCGGTGGCACCGGCCGCGGTCCCCTCCGGGGCCGCCAGACCCTGCCCTTCCGACGAACCGGCCTCGCCCGCCGGCTCCGCAGCGTCCCCGGTGGGCGCCGGCGTCGCGTCGTCGGCGTCCCCGGACCCCGGCGGCGCCGCTTCACCGCCGGAGCCGGAGCCCGGGCCGGCGGCCAGGGCAGCCAGCTGGGCCGCCAAGTCGAGGACGCCCACCTCCTCGCCGCCGGCCAGCCGGATGGCTTGGGCCGTGGCGTAAAGCAGCGCGATCTGGCCGTAGCCGTAGCCCTGGTCCCGCAGGGCGGTGATCTCCGCGGGATCCATCATGGCGACGGAGCCGGCCACCAGCTCGGCTTCCGCGGCCGCCTCCAGGGCTTCGTCGAGGGCACCGGTCCCCTCCTCGTCCCCGGGTTCGACGGCCTCCGGCGCCTCCCCGGCGGGTTCGGCCCCTTCACCCGTCCCGCCTTCTTCGGCAAGGGCGGGCTCCTCCTGGGGTGCGGCGGTTGCGGGCTGGCCGTCGTCAACCCCGGCCCCGGCCGAACCGGAGACGTCACCGGCCCCGCTGGCGACATCCCCGGCCCCGGTGTCCGCGGGCCCGCCGCTGGCCGCGGCGTCTGCCGGCCCCGTCACCGCCTCCTCTCCGGTCCCGTCGCCGGAACCGGCGGCGCCGGCCCGCTGGGGCAATTCCGCCACCTGGGCCGCCGCCTGCTGGAGGGCCGCCACCGCCTGATCCGTCGCGGCCCCCTCCGCCTGGGCCTCGACCAGGCGCTCCTGGGCCAGGCGCAGGTATGCGGCAATATCGGCGGCCAGGCGCTCGAACCAGTCGGACCCGGGGGCCAGCTCCGCTGCCTGGGTCGCCCGCTGCTGGGCGAAGGACGCCGCCAGGGCCGCATCGCCCGCCGGGTCGAAACTCGCCCAGAGGCGGACCTGTTCCGCCGCGTACCGGGCGTAGTAGCCCACGGCGAACCACCAGCCGGGCTCGGCGGACGAACCCGCCGGGCCGGCGGAAGCCGCCTCCCCGCCCGCCGCAGTCGCGCCGGTGACCGCCCCGCCGTCCGACGACGCCAGGGCCAGTCCCGGCAAGCCGGTCGCCAGCACCAGGACCCAGAGCAGGGTCGCCGCCACCCACCGGCCTGCGGCGCCGCCGGGCCACCGCCTGCCACGCTCCACCATCGCGCCACCTCCCACCGGTTTCTCCCCGGGAAACGGCGGGGCCCGTTTCCCGTTCCCTCACATTTTCGGACAAGCCGGCCGGCTTTTCGGGGCCCGGTGTCGAGCAGCGGCGAAAATTGAACCAAAGGGCCTACCCGATGGGACCCGAGACCCCCATGGCACCCCCGGCCATCGGGTCGCCGGGCCCAGTGTCGGTGTACGGGAGGATCCGGGCCTCCACGGCAGCGCGCCAACCCATGGGCCCGGCCCGGGCACGGTCCGGCGAGGGGCCGCTTGCCCCGAGGGATGGCGACCGGCCGGGAACCGCTCGGAGGGCCACCGGCTGCCGGCGGGTCTGCGGACAATGGACGGACAATGTGCGGGCCAATCTTGCGGACAATCTATTGTTTGCAAATCGGATTTATTGACATTACAGGAAGCCCCCGCTACAATCGCCGTGAACGAGCGGGTTCTCGCCAGCGGCCGGTGGGGTCCGGATCGTCAGGGCCTCGACGGGGAGGCTCTGGGAGAACGGAGCCGGGCTGCCATCCTACGCCGGCGGCAGGCCGGCCCCAGGAAAGGCCAACGGCGCCCCTCGGCGACCGGTCGCCGGCGGTTCAGCTGCCTGCCGCCCAGGGCGAGGGGCGAGGACCCGCGTCATCAACCGGGGGAGTGGGGAGGAGGAAGGGATGGACCTTCACGGGCCGGTTCTCCTTGGCCTCGGTGCCGCCTTCGGCCTGGTGTACGGTTTCTTGCTCCAGCGCGGCGACTTCTGCTTCACGTCGGCCTTCCGCGACCTGTACGCCTTCCGCCACACCCGCGTGCTCCAGGGCATCGTCACGGCGGTGGCGGTGACAACCCTGGGCTGGGGCCTGGCCCTTTCCGCCGGCTGGGCGACACCCGACCGCCTCTGGGTGCCGCCGGTGGGGTGGAACAGCCTGCTGGGCGGCTTCCTCTTCGGCATCGCCATGTACATCGCCGGCGGCTGCGCCTCGGGCACCCTCTACCGGGCGGGGATGGGCTACGGCCAGTTCTGGCTCACCCTGCTGGGCATGGGCGCCGGCTACTACGCGTTCCTGCGCCTGTTCCCGGACGTGCTCCAGCCATACTTCTTCAAGCCCCTGCAGATCACCGGCCCCGTCACCCTCTACCGCCTGCTGCCCTGGCCGCCCCTGGTGACGGCCCTGCTGGCGGTGGCGGTCCTGCTGCTGGCCGTCGCCCTGGTGGCCGGCCCCGGGGCCATCGGGCGCAGCCTGCGGGAGGTGGCCGCGTTCTTCCGCCAGGGACCGGCCACCTTGCTGCGGCTGCGGTCCTGGGACACCCGCGCCGTGGGGCTGCTGCTGGGCCTGGTGTCCACCCTGCAGTTCAGCCTGTGGACCATCTGGGGCATCACCGGGCCGGAGACCCGCTGGGTCGCGCTGGCCTGGTCCGCCGTGGACGACCCGGCGCGGGTGGCCGCCAACCCCTACGTGGCCAACCTCTTCAAGGGCTATCCGGGGCTGGTGCCGGGCGGTGAGGAGCTGCTGATCCTGGGCATCATCGCCGGGGCGGCCCTGTCGGCCCGCCTCAACGGGACCTTCCGCTGGCGCAAGCCCCGGCTGCACCGCCTCCCCAACGCCATCGGCGGCGGGTTCTTGCTGGCCTTCGCCTCCCGGCTGACGCCGGGGTGCAACATCGGCAACCTGCTGAGCGGCTTGCCGGCCCTGTCGTTGCACAGCCTGCTGGCCTCGGTGGGCATCGCGGCGGGCATCTACGTCGCCTGGAAGGTGGCCCACCTGCGCCAGGCCGCCCTCCTGCGCTCGTGCCAGGTGGAACCGGCCGCGGCCGGCACACCCCCGAGCCGCACGGCGGCCGGTGCGGCGGTCACCCCCGCGTCCCGGTGACGGGCCCGGTGACGGGCCCGGGGAAGGGCCCGGTGGCGGGGCGGGGTCCAGGTCCCCACGGGACCCCCGCCCGCCCCCGCCGCGCCCCAGCCCCCGCCGGGCGGCACCGGCACGGCCCAGCCGCCGCCGGACGGCACCGGCGCTCCGCGCCCCGGCGGCCCTGGCGCCCGGGCCGCCAGCCCGCCCCGCCCGGGCGCCCGTGCCCACCCGGCGGTCAAGGCTTTCCAAAACCTGCGCCAAACCTGTCACGGCGGCTGGCCCCGGAGCCTGCGACGGGCTCCGGAGCCTGCGCGAGGACGTCTTCGAGGAGGGACCCACCCATGGCGCTGTTCAAGCGGCCGAACCTGGAGCAGGCCCGCCGGCGGCTGGAAGCCCTGGGCCAGGCCAACCTGGTCGACCGGGCGGGCACGGCGGCGACCCTGACCGCCGACCGGGAGCTGGACGTCACCGGTGAGATCTGCCCCTATCCCGTCGACGCGGCCCTGGAGGCCCTGGCCCAGATGGCGCCGGGCCAGATCCTGGCGGAGCTGACCGATCACACCATCTCCACCCACACGGTCCCGGCCGCGGTGGAACGGTCTGGCCTCGGCGAGGTGCTGCGGGTGGAGGAGAAGGAACCGGGCCTCTACCGGATCTGGATCCGCCGGCGCTGAGGGGGCTGGGGGCGGGAACGCCGCGGGCGGTCCCATCCGGCTCACGCCCTGGGAGCCGCCGGCAAGGTGAACCAGAGCCGGGTCCCCCGGCCCGGGGCGGAGGCCACCCCCACCCGTCCCCCGTGGGCCTCCACCAGGGCCCGGACGATGCTGAGGCCGAGCCCCGCGCCCCGGCTGCGGGCCGCCTCCCGGCCCCGGTAGAAGGGCTCGAAGATCCGGGGCAGGTCGGCCGGGTCGATGCCCGGCCCGTCGTCGGCCACCTCCACGCGCACGCCGCCCGGCACCGCGGCGGCCTGGAGGACCACGCGTCCTTCCGGCCCTGCGTGCCGGGCGGCGTTGTCCACCAGGTTGCCCAGCACCTGGGACAGGCGGTGGGGATCGGCCTCCAGCCACACCTCGGCCAGGGCCGGGTCCACCCGCGCCTCCCAGCCCGCTCCCCGTTCCCGCACCAGGGCCTCCAGGGCCGTGGCCCGTTCCTCCAGCCAGGGACCGGCGGCGAACCGGCGGAAGCGCAGGTCGAGCTGGCCGGTCTCGATCTGGGCCAGCTGGAAGAGGTCGTCGATCAACCGGCCCAGCCGCTCGGCCTCGGCCACGATCTGCCCGGCGTGGCGGCGGCCCTGGGGGCCCGGTTCCACCAGCCCGTCCCGCAGGGCCTCCCCCAGGCCGCGGATCACCGTCACCGGCGTGCGCAGCTCGTGGGAGATGGTGGCCAGCATGGCCCGGCGCAGGGCCTGGGAGCGGCGGAGCTCGTTGACCAGCCCTTCGATGCGCTCGGCCATGTGGTTGAACCCGGCCGCCAGGCCGGCGATCTCGTCGCGGCCGGCCACCTGAAGCCGCCGGGACAGGTCGCCCGCGGCCAGGGCCGCCGCCGCCTCCTGGATGGCCGCCAGCCGGCGCACCACCCGGTAGCCGACGGCCCACCCCGCGGCCAGGGCCACGGCCAGGGCGGCCCCCGTGCCCAGGGCCAGCCAGGTGCCGATCTCCCGGCGCACACCGGCCAGCTCCCGCAGGGGGCGGAAGACCACCACCGTCCCCAGGGTGCCGCCACCCCCGGGGACGGGGATCGGCGCCACGGCCACCACCGCCGGCACGTTGGCCAGGATCTCCCGCACGCCGTAGCCCGGCGCCTGGATGCCGCGGATCACCTCCGGCGCCAGCTGCCAGCCCTCCAGGTCGCCGACCAGGGTGGCCGAGTTCCAGCGGATCCGCCCCGAGGGGTCGACCACCAGGACCTCGCCGTCGACATAGAGGCGGGAGAGCCGCACCGCCGCCAGGTCGGCCAGGTAGGTGGCGTGCAGGCCCGGGAAGGCCTGGACGTCCAGCAGGGCCACCACGCTGCGGGCCTGGCGCAGGAGCACCGGGCCCAGGGCGTCGACCATGGCCCGCTCGGCCAGGGCGGGGGCGGCGACCAGGAGCACCCCGGCGACCGCCACCAGGATCGAGGCATAGACCGCCGCCAGACGCCAGGCCAACCGCACGTCAGCTCGCCTCGCCCTCGGGGTCGAACCGGTACCCCACGCTCCAGACCGTCTTCAGGTAGCGGGGCCGCTGGGGATCGGGTTCGATCTTGCGCCGCAGCCGCTGCACGTGGACGTCCACGGTGCGGGTGTCGCCGGCGTAGGTGAAGTCCCAGACCCGTTCCAGCAGCTGCTGGCGGGTGAACACCCGGTGGGGATGGGTGACCAGGAGGGCCAGCAGGTCGAACTCCTTGGGCGTGCAGGACACCTCGCGGCCGTCCACCCACAGGCGGCGTGCGGCCAGGTCGACGGCGCAGCGGCCGAAGCGGACGGTCACCGGGGCCGGCTCCCGGGAGCCCCGGGCCCGGCGCAGCACGGCCCGCACCCGGGCCACCAGTTCCCGCGGGCTGAAGGGCTTGGTCACGTAGTCGTCGGCGCCCAGCTCGAGCCCCAGGACGCGGTCCGTCTCGTCGGCCCGGGCCGTCAGGCAGACCACCGGGATCCCCGCCTCCACCAGCTCCCGACAAAGGTCGAGGCCGCTGCCGTCCGGCAGCATCAGGTCCAGCACCACCAGGGCCGGGGCACCGCCCCGCAGGGCGGCGCGGGCGCCCGCCAGGCTGGCCGCCTCCCGGACGGCGAACCCCTCCCGCTCCAGATAGAGCCGGCAGATCTCCCGGATGCCCGGCTCGTCGTCCACCACCAGGATCGGCTCTCCCGGCACCTCCCGGCCCCTCCCCCACCGCGCCGGCCGCGGCGGCCGGCGCCCCTGCCGGCGTAAGGCAGGCGGAAGCCATCAGAACAACCCGTAGCGCTGC
This sequence comes from Thermaerobacter litoralis, assembly GCF_054654595.1. Taxonomy (NCBI): domain Bacteria; kingdom Bacillati; phylum Bacillota; class Clostridia; order Eubacteriales; family Clostridiales Family XVII. Incertae Sedis; genus Thermaerobacter; species Thermaerobacter litoralis. Next base: position 62,274 of record NZ_BAAIES010000008.1, read on the forward strand.
TCCTTCCAGGGATCGGCCTCGTTGTGGTAGCCGCGTTCCTCCCAGAAGCCGGGCCGGTCCTGCCGCAGCAGTTCGAACCCCCGGACCCACTTGGCCGACTTCCAGAAGTAGCGGTGGGGCACCAAGAGGCGCACTGGATAGCCGTGCTCGGGGGTCAGGGGCTGGCCGTCGAACTCGAAGGCCAGCAGGACGTCGTCCCGGTACAAGTCCGCCAGGGGGATGTTGGTGGTGTAGTCCGGGTCGGCGTGGACCAGGACGAACCGGGCCTCCGGCCGTACGCCCGCCTCCTCCAGCACCCGGGCGGCGGGAACGCCGCGCCAGCGGGTGCCCAGCTTGCTCCACCGGGTCACGCAGTGGATGTCCACCACCACCTCCCGGGTCGGCAGCCGGCGGAACGCCTCCCAGGAGAGGGTGACGGGCCGCTCCACCTCGCCGAAGACGCGGAAGGTCCAGTCGCTCAGGTCGTCCCGGTAGCGGGGGACCTCCCCCGTGTGCAGGACGGGGAACTTCTCCGTCACCACCTGGCCGGGAGGAACCCGGTCGCGAACGCCGGCCTCGGTCATGGCCTTCACCTCCGACGGCTAGTGTGACCCGCGGGCGCGGGGGCGGGGCGGACTGACGGGCCGGCCGCTGTCCCATCTTAGCAACGGACGACGAAGGAGGTCGACGGACCATGCCCAGCAGCCTCTGGCAGGCGGGCCGGATCGCCCGTCCCGCCGTCTACGCCCGGCCGGAGGACCCCGTGGCCACCGTGCTCGCCACCCTGCGCCGCGCCGGCTACAGCCGTGCCCCCGTCTGGGACGGCCACCGGGTGACCGGGGCCCTGACGGCCCGCACCTGGCAGCAGCTCCTGGAGGCCGGGGCCGACCTGCAGCGGTTGACGGCCGCCCAGGTGCAGGAGCCCCCCTTGCCCCAGGTGGCCCCCAGCGCCGGGCTTCTCGAGGTGCTGGACGGGCTGGAGCGGGCTCCCGCGGTGGTGGTGGCGGCGCCGGGCCGGCCTCCGGGCATCATCACCTACGTGGACGTGGTCCGGGATGCGGCGCCCTACCTGCGCCTGCGGGAGCTGGAACAGGTGCTGCGAGCCCTTCTCGACCGCCTGGAAGGCGCGGGGCCGCCCGGCGGCTGGCTCGCCCTGCTGCCGCCCGGCCAGGCCCGGCGCATCGAGGCGTACTGCCGGCGGGACGGCGGGACCGACCCCCTGGACTACATCGACCTCTACGACCTGCGCCAGCTGGTCGAGGCCGGCTGGGAGCGCTGGTTCCAGCCCTGGTTCGCCCCCCTGGGGCTCCCCGCCATCCTGGACCTTCTGGACCGGCTGCGCCGCACCCGCAACGACGTGGCCCACATGCGGGATCTGGCCCCCGGCCAGGAGGAGGAGCTGGAGCAGGCGGTGCGCCGGCTGCGGGAGCCGGTGCGCCGCCGCCTGCTGGAGGAACCGGCCGGGCCGCCGCCCCGGCCGTGAGCCGGCCGCGGCCCCATGTCCCTTACCGGCCGGGCCGGTCGCCGGACCCGGACCGGCCCGGCTCCTGCCGCTCCAGCTGCCGGCGCAAGAGGTGGTACACCAGCCAGAGGACGGTGGCGTCGTCCAGCCACGCCAGCGGCGGCAGCCCCGGCAAGAGGTCGGCCGGCCAGATCAGGTACAGGGCGGCCAACAGCGCCAGCAGCCGCGGCCCGGGTCCCGACCGGGGGTCCCGGAGGAAGCGGTACACCTCCAGCCACTGGCGCCAGCCCAGGCGGGGGCGGCGGCCCCCCGTCGGCATCGTCGTCCCCTCCTCGCGGCGGCGGGCTCCTTCCCGGCCCACCGGCAGGCTCACAGCCGGCCCGAGCGGACGATGGCCCAGAGCAGGGCCGCGGTGGCCAGGGCCAGCACCGCCACCCCCACCTCCAGGAAGGGGAAGCGGAGGACCGGCTCGCTGCGGCCCAAAAGGGCCCCCGCCACCACCAGCGCCGCCATCAAGATCGTAAAGGAAAGCAGCAGCACGCTGAAGGCGAGGCGGTTGACGAGCCGGCTCAGCCCCTGGTGGAACTCCTCCCGCTCCACCACCTCGACCTTGAACACCGGCCGGCCGGCCCGGGCCTGGACCAGCAGGGCGTGGAGCTGGGCGGGCAGGTCCAGCAAGGGTTCGGCCCGTTCCTCCCACCGGTCCAGCCAGCGCCGGCCCACCTCCGCCGGCGACAGGTACTGGCGCAGGAGGCGCCGGCCCAGGGGCCGGGCCAGGTCCAGCACCGACAGGCCGGGGTCGACCGCCCGCACCACGCCCTGCAGGGCCAGCAGGGTCTTGCCGACCAGGGCCAGATCCGCCGGCACCCGCACCCGGTAGCGCCGCAAGAGGTCGAAGAAGACCGGCAGGATCTCCCCCAGGTCGAGCCGGCTCAGGGGCACGTCCAGGTACCGGTCCAGCAGCAGCTCCAGGTCGCGGCGCAACCGGCGCCGGTCGGTGCCGGGCGGCACCAGGGCCAGCCCCTCGACGGCCTCCAGCAGCGCCGCCGCATCGCCCCGCCAGAGGGCGATGACCATCCCGGCCAGCCGCCGGCGGGTGGTCCGGTCCAGCTGGCCCGTGATGCCGAAGTCGACCAGGCCGATCCGCCCGCCGGGCAGCAAGAGGATGTTGCCCGGGTGGGGATCGGCGTGGAAGAACCCCGCCCGGAACAGCGGATCGAGCACCGCGTCGACCAGGGTGCGGGCGAGCCGCCGGGCGTCGCCGGGCGCCAGGGGCCCGGCCTCGGCCAGCCGCGTCCCCTCCAGCCGCTCCATGGTCAGGACCCGGGGCGTGGTGTACTCCCAGATCACCTGGGGCACCCGCACCCCCGGACGGCCGGCCAGGAGCCGCGCCAGGCGCTGGGCGCTGCGGCCCTCCCGCACGAAGTCCAGCTCGGCCCGCAGGCTGGCGGCCAGCTCGCCGGCGATGTCGCGGAAGGGGTAGAAGGCCGCCCAGGGGCTGTAACGCTCGGCCAGCTCCGCCAGGTCCAGCAGCAGCGCCAGGTCCGCCTCGATGGTGCGGCGGATCCCGGGGCGCTGCACCTTGACGACCACCGCCCGCCCGTCGGGCAGCTGGGCCGCGTGGACCTGGCCGATGGAGGCGGCGGCCAGGGGCCGCGGGTCGAAGCGGGCAAACAGCTCGGTCAGGGGCCGCCCCAGCTCCCGCTCGATCTGGGCGGCGGCCTCTTCGAAGGGGAAGGGCGGCACCCGGTCCTGCAGCCGCTCCAGTTCCCGCAGGATGTCGGGCGGCACCAGGTCGGGGCGCGTGCTGAGGAGCTGGCCCAGCTTGACGAAGGTGGGGCCCAGCTCCTCCAGGGCCTGGCGCAGGTGGGCGCCCAGGCCCTGGCCCCGCTCCTCCCCGCCGGCGGGCCGCGGCGGGGCGGGGGCCGGCGGCACCCCGTCTGGGCCGGGACGGCCGCCGGGGGCCGGCGCGGTCCCGGGCCCCTCCGCCTCCCAGGACCCCGGCCAGCGGCCGGCGACCGGCCCCCCGGCGGCCCGCTCCCCCGCCGCCCCCTCGCCGCCGGCACCGGCGCCCTCCACCGGCCCCGTCCCCGGACGGGCCGCCGTGCCCACCGCCCTCCCGTCGTAGCCCGGGCGGCCGCCGTCCGCGCCGTCCGCCCGGGCCGCCTCCCGCCGGCGCCGCAGGCGCGGCCGGATCCAGGCCCAGCGGTCCCGGCGGCCCTGGCGGGGCAGGCCAGCCTGTTCCACCAGCACCGTCAGGCCGTGGCGGGCCAGGACGGCCGCGATCTCCCGATAGCGCCTCAGGTTGCGGAGCCGCTGGTAACGGCTGCTCGCCGCCATTCCCCGTCCTCCTCGCCGCCGCCGCCCCCCAGGGACCGCCGGCCTCTAGGACGCGGTGCCGGAACCGGGCGCGCCCGCGGCCGGTTCCTCCGCCGGGATCAGGTCCAGGTACCAGAACCCGTTGCGCTCCACCCTCGGGCCGGCCCGGAAGCCCACGGGCGCCGCGAACCCAGGTCCATCATAGACGAAGGTGTGGAATTCACCGCGCTCGCCGCACGGGTCGACCCCGGCGGGCAGCGCCGCCAGGAACGCCTCGTCGTAGGGCCGTCCCAGCCACTCGGGTCCCAGGTGGCGCGGGTCGACGGCGACCACCACGGCCCGCACCCCCGCGCCCACCACCTGCCGGGCCAGCTCCCGCGTATCCTTCCCCCAGAGGGGGAAGAGGGCGGCCATCCCCGCCCGGGCCAGCTGGGTCTCCCGGTAGGCGCGGATGTCGGCCAGGAAGAGGTCGCCGAAGGCCACGGTGGCGATGCCCCGGGCCGCCAGGTGCTCCAGCGCCCGGGCCATGCGGGCCTCGTACTCGGCGTTGGTGCAGGGGTCGGGCAGCGGGACCCACCAGAGGGGCAGGCCCAGGGACCGGGCCTGGGCCTCGACCAGCGCCTGCCGCACGCCGTGGATGCTGATCCGCCCGTTGGTCTCGTTGGCCGTCGCCAAAAGCCCGGCCACCCGCACCGCGGGATCGGCCGCGAGGCGAGCCAGGGCCAGGGCCGAGTCCTTGCCGCCGCTCCAGCTCAGGACCACGGGACGAACCGGCCCCGGGCCGGCGGCGGGCCCGCGGGACCCAAGGGGCGCCTGCGCCGTCACGCCGGCCTCACCCCCTTCATGCCGGCCTCACCGCCCCGGGGCCGGGGCCCGGGTCCCCGGCGACCCCGAGCCAGCCGGCGAAGGTGGCCGCGTAGAGCAGGGCCCCCTGGGCCAGTTCGTCCAGGCGGATGAACTCGCCCGGGGCGTGGGCCAGATCGGACCGCCCCGGCCCCACGATGACCGTGGGGATGCCGGCGGCCACCAGGTAGCGCATGTCCGTCACCGCCACCGTCCCCGCCTCGGGCAGGTCCTGGCCGGTCACCGCCCGGCCGGCGGCCTCCACCAGGCGGACCACCGCGGCGCCGGGGGGCGTCTCGGCGGGCTCCGCCCAGCGCCAGCGGGTGATGGCCGCCCGCACGCCGGGGTGGCGCGCCAGCACCTGGGCCACCACCGCCTCCACCTCTTGGCGGACGGCGGCCTCCGTCTCCCCCGGCACCGCCCGGCGGTCGACCACCAGTTCACACCGGTCGGGCACCCGGTTGGGACTGTCCCCGCCCCGGATCGTGCCCACGCTGGCCGTCGGCGGCCCCAGCAGCGGGTGGAAGGCGTCCCACACCCGCTCTTCCAGCGCCAGGACCAGGCGGGCGGCGGCGGCCACGGCGCTGGCGCCCTGATGGGGCGTGGCCGCATGGGCGGAGCGCCCGTCCAGGCGCAGGTGGATCCAGGCCGCCCCCCGCTGGGCCCGCACGAGGTGCAGCCGGGTGGGCTCGCCGACGATGGCGCCGTCGGCCCGCAGCAGGCCCCGGTCCACCAGCCAGCGGGTGCCCCAGCGGCCCATGGCCTCCTCGTCGGCCACCAGGGCGAGCACCAGCTCGCCGCGGCGGGGACCGCCCAGCCGGTGGAGGGCGGCCGCCGCGCCCAGGGCCGCCGCCACCGGTCCCTTCATGTCCACCGCACCCCGCCCGTACAGGCGGTCGCCCTCGACGACGCCGGCGAAGGCCGGGTGGGGCCAGGCAGCCCCATCCCCCGGTTCCACCACATCCAGGTGGCCGCACCAGAGGAGGGTCGGCCCGGGCTCGGGCCCCCGGCGGCGGGCGATGACGTTGACCCGCCCCGGCCGGGGTTCGTAGACGCGAACGGCAAAGCCGTGGGCCTCCAGCCAGGGGATGGCCACGGCGGCGGCCCGGCCCTCGTCCCCCGGCGGGTTGACCGTCACCGCCCGGATCAGGTCCTGGGCCAGGGCGACCAGCGCTTCCCGGGGCAGCGCCGCCTCCAGGTCGGGGAGGAGCCGCCGGATCCCGGCCTCGAGCGCCCCTTCTCCCCCTGCGCCCGCCGCGTCACCACCCGCCCCCTGGCCGGCTGCTCCTTCCCGGCCTGTCCCCTCGCCGCCGGCAGCCCCGGCGCCGGCGGCCCCGGGGCTGCCCGCAGGAGGCGCGCCTGGGAATGCCTCGGCACCACCCGCCGCCTCCGGCTCGCCGGCGGGCGCCGGGCCACCCGGTGCCCCCGGGCCGCCGCCAGGGCGCGGCACCTGCGGGTTGGCCGCGGGGGCGGCGCCCGGTCCAGCCGCCGGCGGGGCTGCCGGTTCGTCCCGATGGGTTCCTGGGTCTGGTCGCAATGGCGTACCTCCTTGCCGCCGGCCCAGCGCCGGCGCCTGCGGACCGCCGGGACCCGGTCTTGCCGGCGGCCCCCACAAGGCTACAATGGGGCGAGAACGGCCTGGCGACAACCCCGGCGGGCGCCCCGCGGCGGTGGGGCCGGCCGCCGGCGGCCCCGGACGCCCCGGTCCGGATTCGCCCGGGCGCGCCCGGAACGGGCCTCCTGCCGCCGATGGGGGGACCTCCGGACGGGGACGGGGCGCGCAACCGGCGACGACGGGGCCGGGAACCTGGGGGGTTGGCGATGGCGAGCGAGACCCCGCAAGCGCCGCTGCGCATCGGGATCAGCTGCTACCCCTCGTCGGGGGGCAGCGGGGTGGTGGCCACCGAACTCGGGCACCAGCTGGCGGCCCGGGGCCACCAGGTCCACTTCATCAGCCACGACGTCCCCTTTCGCCTCGACCTCACCCGCCCGGGGATCCACTTCCACCCCGTGGAGGTGCCCTCCTACCCGCTGTTCACCTACCCGCCCTACGACCTGGCCCTGGCCAGCCAGATGGCGGCCGTCGCCGAGGAGTGGCGGCTGGACCTGCTCCACGTCCACTACGCCATCCCCCACGCCACCGCGGCCTACCTGGCCCGGGCCATGCTGGGGCCGGAGCGGGCGCCGCGGGTGGTGACGACCCTGCACGGGACCGACATCACCCTGCTGGGCACCCACCCGTCCTTCCAGCGGATCGTGGAGTTCAGCATCAACCAGTCCGACGCGGTCACGGTGGTCTCCCAGCACCTGCGGGACGCCACCCGGGCCGCCTTCCGGGTGGAGCGGCCCCTGGAGGTCATCCCCAACTTCGTCGACCCGGCGGTCTTCCACCCCGGGCGGCGCCGCGACGCCAGCCTGCGCCGCGGCCTGGCCGAGCCGGGGGAGCGGCTGCTGCTTCACATCTCCAACTTCCGTCCCGCCAAGGACGCCCCGGCCGTCATCGAGATCTTCGCCCGGGTGTGCCGGCAGCTGCCCGCGCGCCTGTTGCTGGTCGGCCACGGCCCCGACGTGGACCGCTGCGCCCACCGGGCCCGGCAGCTGGGGATCGCCGACCGGGTGCGGTTCCTGGGCGAGCACACCGACGTGGCCCGGCTGCTGGCGGCGGCGGACCTGTTCCTCCTGCCGTCGCGCCAGGAGGCCTTCGGGCTGGCGGCCCTGGAGGCCATGGCCTGCGGGGTGCCCGTGGTGGCCGCCCGCACCGGCGGCCTGCCGGAGGTGGTCGAACACGGCCGCACCGGCTACCTCTTGCCACCGGGCGACGTGGACGGCATGGCCCGCTGCGCCCTGGAGCTCCTCACGGACCCGGAGCGCCACGCGGCCTTTTCCCGGGCAGCGGCCGAAGCGGCCCACCGGCGCTTCGCCGCCGCGACCGTCGTGCCCCGCTACGAGGCCCTCTACCGGCGGCTGCTGGCCGGACCCGCGGGCCCCGTCAAGGCCAGCCCGGCGGATGCCCTGGGCCCGGGGATGGGACCTGCGGCCCCGGGAACGGGGCCTGCCCGCTGGGCGGGGGCCGGTTCCTCCCCTTCAGTTCCGCCCGCGGATGTGAGATAATAGGTCCATCCTGGCATCTAGGAGGCTCGGCATGGCGGAAGCATATTCGGTCGGGGACATCGTCGAGGGCACGGTGGACGGCATCACCGGCTTCGGCGCCTTCGTCAAGCTGCCCGACGGGCGGACCGGCCTGGTCCACATCTCGGAGATCGCCCACGGTTGGGTCGAGAACGTCAGCGACCACCTGTCGGTGGGCGACACGGTGAAGGTCAAGATCCTGCGCATCGACGAGACGAACAACAAGATCGCCCTGTCGATCAAGGCCACCCAGCCGGCGCCCGCCGACGGCGGCCGCCGGCCCCGGCGCGACAACCGCGATTTCGAGCGCAAGCTGGCGGACTTCCTCAAGCAGTCGGAGAAGAAGCTGCGCGACGCCCGGCTCGAGCGCTGGTGAGGTCTGGCCCCCTCACCCGCGAAGCCGCCGGCCCCACCGGCGGCCCGGCCACCGATGCGACGATCACCGCCCGCACCCGCCCGCCGGTCCGGCGACCGGCGGGCCTTTGATTTCCCGTGGCCTGTTTTGTGCCCGTCCCCGCCCGCATAGCCATGGTTGCGTGAGAGGGGACGGATCGGCATGGGGGGCATCATCCGCTCCACCCTGTGGCTCACCGCCGGCAACCTGGCCAACCGCATCCTCGGCCTCGTCTACCGCTTGCTGCTGGGCCGGCTCCTGGACCCGGCGCGGCTGGGTCTCTTCCAGCTGGCCATGTCCCTGTACTTTTCCCTGCTCACCCCGGTGGTGGCCGGGCTGCCCGACGCCGTGGCCCGGGTGACGGCCCGTAGCGTGGGCCATCCCGCCCTGCCCCGGGTGATCACCCGGACCGCCGGCCTGGCGGTGGCCGGCGTGGTCCTGCCCGCCGCCTGGCTGCTGGCCACCGGCTGGACCCCGCCGGGTCCCGGCTGGGCCGAGGCCCGCCGCGCCGTCCCCCTGCTGCTCTTGCTGCCGGCCATCGCCCTGGCGGCGGCCTCCGCCGTGTTGCGCGGCCAGTTCCTGGGCGATGGGCGCTCGGCCTGGATCGTGGTCGCCCAGCTGGTCGAACAGGTGGTGCGGGTGGGCGCCCTGGCCCTGGCCGTCCACCCCGGCCTGGCCCTGCCCTGGCCGCCCCTGGTGTTCCTGGTGGGCCTGCTGGTGGCCGGCGAGGCGGTGGGCTTCCTCAGCACGTGGTGGGCCTACCGCGCCGTGCCGCCGCCTCAAGCTCAAGCAGGCCACGGCCCGTTCAACCCGCCGGGAGCGCCCCGGGACCCGACCCGGCCGCCGGGGGTCGATCGCGCCGCCTCCCGGCCCCCGGACCCGTCGCCCCCCACCCCCCGACCGGCCGGCCCTGCCCTCCCCGGCACCGCGCCCGGCGGCCCCGGCGGCGCCGGCGGGCCCGCCGGCCCGGCCGCCTCGGGGACCGGCGGGCCGGCGGCGGCCGGTTCGTCCCCCGCCGGTTCGCAGGACCTCGGGCCACCGGCTGCCCCGGCGAGCCCGCCCACCCTGGTGGAGGTCCTGGCCCTGGCCGGACCCGCCACGGTGGAGCGGATCCTGCTGTCCGCGGCGCGGCTGGTGGAGGCGACCCTGATCCCCACCCGCCTGGTCCAGGTGGGCCTGACGGTGACCCAGGCCCTGGCCGTCTACGGCGAGCTGGGCAGCCTGGCAGCGCCTCTGCTGCTGCTGCCGACGGTCTTCAGCGGGGCCCTGGCGGCGGCCATCGTGCCTGCCGTCGCCCAGGCCGAGCACGACCCCCGGCGCCTGCGGGACCAGGTGCGGCGGGTGGTGGCCGTCGCCCTGCACCTGGGCGTGCTGGCGGCGGTCCTCTTCGCCCGGGAGGGCACGACCCTGGCCGCCCTGCTCTTCCCCGGCGCGGCCGGGGGCGACTACCCCGGCGCCGGCCGGCTGATCCACTGGGTCGCACCAGCGGCCCTCCTGTTGTACACCGACCAGGTGGCGGCGGCGGTGATGCGCGGCCTCGGCCGCCCCCTGGAGCCCATGCTGGTTGACCTCACCTCGGCGGCGGTGCGGGTCGGCGTGATCGCCTGGGGGATCCGCCCCGGCATGGACCCGGAGGCGGCGGTGCAGGTGGTTTGCCTGTCCCTGGTGGCCGACGTGGTGGTGGCGGGCAGTGGCAACCTGGCCTTCGCCCTGTGGCGGACGGGGACGGCGCCCGACCTGCTGGGCTGGGTCGTCCTGCCGGCCTGTGCCGGGCTGGCCGCCCTGGGCATCCTGGACGGCCTGGGCCCCTTGCTGGGCGCCGGCCTTGCCGGCCGGCTGCTGACGTGGGGCCTGGCCGCCGCTGCCGTTGCCGCCATCGCCTGGGTGGCGGCCGCGCCCTTGCGGGCGGCCCGGCCGGCCCTGCCGTCCTGAGCGGCTCGCGCCGCCCGGGTCTCGCCCCAACGGGGGTCTCCCCACCCGAGCGACGGGGAGCCCGCGACCGCAAGAGGGAAACGGCCCCGGCCGAATCGAAGAGAGCCTCCCCGGCAAAGGCTGTGAGGGATCCCGCCGGCCCGCCGGCGGCCCCCTCCGATCCCGTCAAGAACGGCCGGGGAGGCGATGGGAATGCGGGTGGCGTTGATCGCCCACGACAAGAAGAAGCCCGATCTCCTGGAGTTCGTGAAGCGCTACCGGGACGTCCTGGCCCGCCACGAGCTGGTGGCCACCGGCACCACGGGGCGGATGGTCGCCGAGGCCACAGGTCTACCTGTCCACTGCTACCTGTCCGGGCCCCTGGGTGGCGATCAGCAGATCGGCAGCGAGATCGCGGCGGGACGGATCGATGTGGTCTTCTTCCTGCGGGACCCCTTGACCGCCCATCCCCACGAGCCCGACGTCAGCGCGCTGCTGAGGCTGTGCGACGTCCACAACCTGCCCATCGCCACGAACCTGGGCACGGCGGAGGCGGTGATGGCCCACCTGGCCCGCCAGGGCGGCCCGGGTGGGGACGAACTGGCCCGCCAGGGCGGCCCGGGTGGGGACGAACTGGCCCGCCAGGGCAGCCCGGGCGGGGACGAACCGGCCCAGCGGGGCGGCGCGGCGGGGGACGAACCGGCCCGGGGCGCGCCGTAGTGCCCCGCAACGCTGTTCAAGCCGGCAAAACCCGCCACCGTCCCGACCAACCCGAGCCCGCCGCTGGCCACGGCGCGCACCGCCGCCGGCGATCGCCCATGGCTGGCAGCCGGTCCCGGCAGCCCGGGAGCGCGATCCCAACAGCAAGGAGGCGGGGACGAAAGCCCCCGCCTCGGGGTGTCCTGGGTCACGCGGATCCGGCCGTGCCGCCTCCAAGGCCCGAACCGGTGCCCCTTGTGGGGGCCGTGCCGGCCGGGATCCGCTGCAGGGACCTGGAGCGGTTACCGGGTCTGCTGGCCGGGAATCTGCTGGCTCACCGGAGGCAGGGTGCCCTGCTGCGCCAGCTGCTGCTCGGCCAGGGCGATCATGCGCCGCACCATGTGACCGCCGACGGCACCCGTCAGGCGGGTCGGCATGTCACCCCAGTAACCGTCCTGCGGGACCTGAATGCCCAGCTCCTGCGCCACCTCATACTTGAAGCGGTCCAGCGCCTGCTCCGCACCGCGGAAGAGGGCGCGGTTCCGCTGCTGACCCTGAGCCATCGTCGCACCTCCTTCACGGCTTCTTGAGGGCCGTCGTTGCCCGAGGCAGTCATAGCATGAGGACGCCTATCGGCCTTCATGCTGCCAAGCTCAGGGTTCTTCACCGGCATCCGGGTTCGGCCCGCCGTCGCGCAGGGAGCCGCGAACAGGACGCCACCCGCCGTCCCGCAGCGCACCACGGCGCCTTCATCCCTGTGGAACGAAATGGCAACCCTGCAGGAAACGTTGCGCGCCCTTGCAAAGTTGCATGGGCGGTTGCGAGCGGGTCGTAGTACAATACGGGTGCAGTAGAGAACGGATGGCGGCTTCCGCCGAATCCCTCTAAGGAGGCAGCGTCCGTGAGCAATGAGCTCACCTGGGTGGTAGGCGGCCAGCAAGGCGAGGGGATCGATACGACGGGTGAGATCCTGGCGTCGGCGCTGAACCGCCTTGGCTATCATATCTACGGTTATCGGACCTTCGGGTCCCGGATCAAGGGCGGTCACACGAACTATCGCATCCGGATCGCGCACCGGCCGGTCTACGGCATCGCACCCCGGATCGACGTTCTCATCGCCTTCGACCAGGACAGCATCAACCGCCTCGCCGGCGAGATGGCCCCGGGAGGCGTCGTTGTTTTTAACGGCAAGGGTGGCCGCGGCAAGCTGCCCGCGGGCATCGAGGGCGTGCGGCTGATCGAGGTCCCCATGGTCGACCTGGCGCGCGAGCTGGGCAACCCGATCATGAAGAACATGGTGGGCGTCGGCGTCTCCACCGCGCTGCTGGGCCTGTCGCCCGAGGACATCGAGCCCATCATCGACGAGCGGTTCGCGGGCAAGGGCGGCAAGCTGGTGGAGGCCAACAAGGAGGCCCTGCGGCGCGGCTACGACGCGGCGCGGGCGGCCCTGGGCGAGGTGGACGGGCGGCTGCACCTGGCTCCCGCCGACGGCCGGCGCCGCTACCTGATGACGGGTGACGAGGCGGCGGCCTTCGGCGCCCTGGTGGCCGGTTGCCGGCTGGTGGCGGCCTATCCCATCACCCCCGCCTCGGAGATCATGCACTGGCTGGTCAAGAAGCTCCCCAAGTACGGCGGCGTGGTGGTCCAGTCCGAGGACGAGATCGCGGCCATCAGCACGGTGATCGGCGCCGGCTACGCCGGCGTGCGCGCCCTGACCTCCACGTCGGGCCCAGGCTTCTCCCTGATGCAGGAGGCCCTGGGCTACGCGGGCATGATCGAGGCGCCGTGCGTCATCGTCAACGTGCAGCGGGCGGGCCCCAGCACGGGGATGCCGACCAAGCACGAGCAGTCCGACCTGTTCGAGATGGTCATGGGCTCCCACGGCGACTTGCCGCGGATCGTGCTGGCGCCCGTGAGCATTGAGGATTGCTTCTACGGCGCGATCGACGCCTTCAACCTGGCCGATCGCTACCAGACGCCGGTGATCCTGGCGCTGGACCTGGCCCTCGGCCTGGCGAAGCAGACGGTGGAGGACATCGACTTCAGCCGCGTGCGCATCGATCGCGGCGAGATCGCCGTGCCCGACGACCTCAACTGGGAGGGCGGCGACTTCAAGCGCTACCGCTTCACCGACAGCGGCATCTCGCCCCGCTCCCTGCCCGGGATGCCCGGCGGCCTGCACCTGGCCACGGGCCTGGAGCACGACGAGACGGGCCACATCACCGAGGACCGCGGCAACCGCGTGCGGATGATGCAGAAGCGGCTGCGCAAGTTCACCGCCGTCGAAGGCGTCGAGGCCGTGCGCTACGAGGGCCCCGAGCACCCCGAGGTGCTGCTGGTGGGCTGGGGCGCCAGCTACGGCGCCCTGCGCGAGGCCCGGGAGATCCTGGCCGAGCGGGGGGTGGCCGCCGGCCACGCCCACATCCGGCTGCTGGCACCCTTCCCCGTGGCACCGGTCAGCGACCTGCTGGGCCGCGCCAAGCACGTGTTCGTGGTGGAGAACAACGCCCTGGGCCAGCTGGCGGCCCTGATGCGCCAGCACATCGACAGCGCCGACAAGGCGCGCCTGCGCACGGTGAACAAGTACGACGGCACCCTCTTCCTGCCGGCGGAGATCGTGGAGCCGGTGCTGGCGGCGGTGTCGCCCATGGCGGCATCGGCCAAGGAGGTTGGATGAGGCATGGCGACGGTCATCCGCACCCCCAAGGACTACCGGACGAACGCGGCCCCCTGGTGGTGCCCCGGCTGCGGCGACTTCGGCGTGCTGCGCGCCCTGCAGGAGGCCGCGGCCAAGCTGAACCTGGCGCCGGAGAACGTGGTCCTGGTGGCCGGCATCGGCTGCTCGGGCAAGATCGGCGACTACTTCCGGTCCTACAGCGTCCACACCGTCCACGGGCGCACCATGCCCGTGGCCACGGGCATCAAGCTGGCCAACCGGAACCTGACGGTGATCGCCGCCGGCGGTGACGGCGACGGCTACGGCATCGGCCTGAACCACTTCATCCACGCCGTGCGGCGCAACATCGACATCACCTACATCGTCATGGACAACCACATCTACGGGCTGACCAAGGGCCAGTTCTCGCCCACCAGCGCCCAGGGCTTCAAGACCACGTCGTCGCCCGCGGGCACGGCGGACCGGCCCATCAAGCCCTTGCAGCTGGCCCTGTCGGCCGGGGTCACGTACCTGGCCCAGGCCTTCTCGTCCCATCCGGACCACATGGCGGAGATCATCGCCGAGGCCATCCAGCACAAGGGCTTCTCCCTGGTCAACTGCATCAGCCCGTGCGTGACGTACAACAAGGTGAACACCTACGACTTCTACAAGGAGAACCTGGTCAACCTGGACGAGGACCCGAACTACGACCCGCGCAACTACGACCTGGCCGTGGAGACGGTGCGCAAGTACGACGAGCTGGTCATCGGCCGGATCTACATCAACGACAGCCAGCCCTCCTACCAGGACCTGCTGCCCGGCTACGCCGAGGAGCCGCTGGTCCAGGCGCGGCTGGAGTACGAACCCGAGCACTGGCAGGAGATCCTCAAGGAGTTCGCCTGAAGGGGAGGCCGGACGGCCCGCGGGGGCGCGGGCCGTCCGGTGCCCGCCCGATCCCGGTGGACACGATCCCGGTGAAAGAGAGGACCCGGCCCGGCGGCCGGGTCCTTTGCTTCCACCACCGCCTGCTGGCCACCGGCCACCACTCGCCCCGGGTCCGCCACCGCTGGCCGCCCGCCGCGCGCATGACCCCCGTTCCCGGGGTACAATACGAACAAACCTTACCAGGGGACTTGGACGGCCGGACGGCCGATGGGAGGTGCCCGCCATGCCGGTGCACACCCTGGAGGACCTGCAGAGTTACATCGACCACGCGCGGCGCAAGGTGCTGCGGCTGGCCGGCGGGGTGCCCCGGTCCCTGTGGCGGGAGCGGCCGGCCCCCGATCGCTGGTCGGTGCTGGACAACCTGGAACACCTGGTGCTGACCGAACGCTTCTGTGGGGATCTACTGGAGCGGATGCTGGAGCGGGCGCGGCGGGAGGGCCGGATGAGCCGCGGCCTGCCCATCCAGTGGGTCGACGCCCGCCCGGTCATGCTGGACGCCGAGGGCAAGACCTACACCGCCCCCGTCTGGGCCGAACCCCGGGGCCGCTGGGACGACCAGGAGGTGGCGGAGGAACTGGCCGCCAGCCGCCGGCGCCTCGAGGCGATCCTCCAGGACCTGCCCCGGTATGACGTGGAGCGGGTGATCGAGCCCCACCCCCTCTACGGCTGGCCCTTCAACGCGGCCCAGTGGATCCACTTCGTCGGCCTGCATGAGAACGTCCACGCCCGCCAGTTGGAGCGCATCGCCCGCCACTGGGCCCAGCAGGGGGCGTTGAACGCCTGACGCCAGGGAGCGGGTCCCGTTCAAACCACCCCCACTGGGGCGTCAGCCACGGCGCCAGGGCGCCGGCCACGGCCATGGCCCATAGCTGGGTGCGGTCCACCAGCCCCCGGGTGAAGAGGCCCACCGCCCCGGGCCCGCGCCCGATGCCCGGCACGCCGCCCAGCCGTTCCAGCAGGGGGCCCAGTTCCTCCCCGTCCAGCACCGCCCGCACCACCTGGGGCGGCAGGGGCATCCGCAGGCTCCAGGCCACGCTCTCCCGCCCCCGGCGGTCCCGGACGCAGCAGGCGCTGAGGAGGAACCCGCCGGGGTCCACACCACCTTCCAGGCCCACCCCCAGGTCCGCCTCCGGCACCGCCTCCAGGACCCGGCGGGCCCGCTGCCGGGCGCCCGCCTCGGTCTCGGCGGTCCCCAGGGGCTGGGCCCGGACCCCGCTGGGCACGTCGCGGCCCAGGACCTGGACGGCCGGCCAGGCGGCCGCCGCCACCTGCCGGACCGCCTCCACCTTGGTGGGGTTGGTCGAACCGACGGCGATGCACCGAGGTGCCCCGCATTCCGCGGATGCCCGGATGGCTCCCTCCAAGGTCCCGTCCCCCGTCCCCGCACCGCCCCCGCGGCCGATCCCCGGCCCCCCGGCCCTCAGTCGTCCAGGGAGATCAGGCCGTGGCGGATGGCGTACTTGGTCAGCTCCACGGCATCGTGCAGGTCCAGCTTCTCCATGATGTTGGAGCGGTGGGCCTGGACCGTCTTGATGCTGATGAACAGCCGGTCGGCGATCTCCTGGTTCGTCAGTCCCTGGGCGATCAGGGTGAGGACCTCGGTCTCCCGCTCGGTCAGGCCGTCGACCCGGCGCGGGACGCCCTCCGCAGGTCCCTCCGCCTTCTGGCGGCGGGCCGCCCCGCTGACCACCTTGGCGGCCACGTCGGGGTGCAGGATGGTGTGGCCCTGGACCACCGCCCGCAGGGCCGACACCAGCTCGGTGGCGGCCGAGCGCTTGAGCACGTACCCCGCCGCCCCCGCCTCCAGGATGGGGAAGATGTACTCCTCGTTGTCGTGCATGGACAGGATCAGGATCCGCGTCTCCGGCCGCTGCTTGAGGATGGCCCGGGTGGCCTCGATCCCGTTCATCCCCGGCATGCCGATGTCCAGCAGGACCACGTCGGGGCGCAGCCGCCGGGCCAGTTCCACCGCCTCCCGCCCGTCGGCCGCCTCCCCCACCACAGCGATGTCGGGGTGGGCCTCCAGCAAGGTGCGGATCCCGTCCCGCAAGATGGCGTGGTCGTCGGCCACCAGCACCCGGATCGGCCGCTGGGCCTCGCCGTCGCCGGCGGCCGCCTCCTCCGCGGCTGGGGAGCGGCCCGCCGCTCCCGGCGATGCCGCAGCGGGGGCCGGGCCGGCCGCGGGGGCCGGGTTCGTCCCGTCCCTTGTCCCTTCCGCGGCTTCGCCGCCAAACCCTTCGCCGGCAAAGGGCCCCTTGGGGGTCTCAGACATGGCCCATGGCTGCCTCCTCCCGGGCGTCGTCCTCGCCGGCCGCGGTCGCCGGCCCCACCGCCGCGCCGGTCCACGGCTCGCTGGCCCGTGGCGTGCCCTCCCCGGTCGACCCCGCCGGGGCGCCGGGGGCACCCTCCAGCGGGATCCACACCCGCAGCCGGGTGCCCTGGCCCGGACGGGAATGGAGGTCGATCCGGCCCCCGACCAGGGCGGCCCGCTCCCGCATCCCGAACAGCCCCAGGCCCCGGCCGGGGTCCGGCCCCATGCCGGGAACCGCCTGGCGGGGGTTGAAGCCGACGCCGTTATCCCGGATCTCCGCCGACACGCCCCCGGGTTCCCGCCGCAGCATGACCTGGGCCCGGGTCGCCCGGGAGTGCTTGAGGATGTTGGTCAGGGCCTCCTGCACGATCCGGAACAGGGCCGTCTCGATCTCGTCCCGTAGCCGCCCGTTGAACCCGCTGGCGCTCAGTTCCACGGCGATGCCGGCCGGCTCCAGCACGTTCTGCACGTACCAGCGGACGGCCGGGACCAGGCCCAGGTCGTCCAGGATGGTGGGGCGCAGGTCGAAGGTCAGCCGGCGGATCTCCTCCAGGGTATCGCTGGTCAGCTGGCGGATGAAGGCCACCTTGCGCTGGACGTCGTCGGGCGCCTCGGGGCCCAGCCGCTCCTTGAGCAGGTCGAGGTGGATCAGCAGCGAGGTCAGCACCTGGCTGGTCTGGTCGTGCAGCTCCCGGGCGATGCGCTTGCGCTCCTCCTCCATGGCCCGCAGGACCTGGGAGGCCGTGGCCCGGCGGTACTCGTCCAGCCGGTCCAGCATCTCGTTGAAGATGGCGCCCATGGCGGCCACGTCGGGGTCGCCGACGATGGCAGGGGCCCGGGCGTGGAACTGGCCGGCCCGCACGTCGTCCATGATCTCCCGCAGCCGGAAGAGGGGCAGGAAGGCGACCCGCAGGATGATCCAGTTGATCCCCAGGCTGACCACCAGGCCGGCGGCCAGGAAGGCGACGATCACCACGGTCAGGGCCTGGTCGTGGAGCCAGCGCTGGACCAGGGGCAGCTGGCGCACGTGGACGGCCAGGGCCGCCGCCCCGACGCCGGTGACCACCAGGAAGACCGCGTTGGCGATCAGGACCTTCTGAAAGATGTTGAGCCGGTTGTGGAGCGCGTAGATCCAGCGCATCCGCGGTGCCTCGCCCATGGCGGGGGTATGATACGCACAAGCCGGCCGGCCGTCCATCGGGCTCCGGTCCGGAACAGGGACGCGGCCCGTCCGGCCGATCCCCGAACCGGGGTTCCCGGGCGAAGGCCCGTGGTTCCCCCGGTGGGGACCCGGTCCAGGCCGGTTCGACACCCGATCCCGCCATCGCCAGCATACGGCCCTTGCCGCCAGGGCGCAAGGCAGGCGGCGACCAGGGAGCGGGGCGCCAATCCCGCCCCGGGCCGCGGTGCCCACCTCTAACCAGCCCCTAACCGAGGCCGAGGCCGCGGAGAAGCAGGGCGTAGGCGGCCACCCCCACCACCACCGTCGCGGCCATGTTGCGGGTCGCCAGGGCCACCGCGCCCGCCGGCAGGGCCGCCGCCAGCCGCGGCCCCAGGCCCCACGGCGGCTGGCCCCAGGTGGCCGCCAGGTCCGGCGCCACCAGCGCCGCCATGACGGCGATGCCCACGTAGCGCAGGGCCTGTTCGACCAGCTGCGGCAGGCGCACCCGGCTCAGCCCCAGGAGGGGCAAGCAGCGGGGCAGGTAGGTCACGGCCCCCATCAGGAGGAAGGCCGCGAGCAGCGACTCGCGCACCGGTCCATCACCACCCCGACGGCGCTGCCCGCCAGCGCCGCCCCCAGGACCCGCCAGTGGGTCCACCCCAGGGCGCCCAGGCCCAGGGACACCGCCGCCGCCACCCCGGCGACCACCAGGCCGCGGCCCATCCGGCCGCCCAGCTGCAGGGCGATCAGGGCGAGGAACATGGCCGGCAGGGCGTAGTCGAGCCCCCAGTCCGCCAGGCCCGCCAGGGCGTCGCCGATCAGGGCGCCGGCGGCCGACGCCCCGCACCAGGCAACGTACGCCGCCACCTCCAGGCCCAGCAGGTACGGCCAGGGGCGGGGCGCGCCGTCCAGGGTGGCCTGGGCCACGGCGAAGACCTCGTCCGTCAGCCCGAAGGCAGCCAGGGCCAAGCGGCCCCACCGGCGCTCCCCCAGCCGCGGCGCGAGGGCGGCGCCAAATAGCACGTGGCGCAGGTTGATCAGGAAGGTCGTGACGACCAGGGACGCCGTGGCGGCCCCCGCCGCCAGCATGCCGGCGGCGGCGAACTGGGCCGACCCGGCGAAGACCAGCAGGGACATGGCGACGGCCTCCAGGGGGGTCAGACCCGCCTGGACGGCGACGACCCCGTAGGCCAGGCCGATGGGAAGGTAGCCGGCCACGATGGGCAGGCCCGCCACCAGGCCCCGGGCGAAGGCGCCCCGTTGCCCGGCGCCGGCCCACACCGGCCGGACGGGAAGCGTCCTCTCCATATTTCTATCGGGTACCACGCCGGGGGCCGAGCTCCTGCCCCGAGGCGCCTGGGAGGCCGGCCGCGGGGGCCCGGTCCCGGCGGCGCTCCGGGCGGCGTGGGATCCCGTCGCCCGCCCCCGTTCAAGCTGCGCGGGCGTTGCTCCGGCCGCGAGCCGTCGCGCGGGGACGATACCAGCTCCGCGGAGGGCCGGTCCGGGCCGGCCCGCCCCGGATGGGCTGCGCCCGGGCCGGCACCGGCCGGTTCGTCCGCCCGGGTGCTATACTGATTGTGAAGGATGGTGCTGGCAGCTTGTGAAGGATGCCGGTGGCGCCCGCCGGAGCCGGCGCCACCGGGCCGCCGGGCGCGGGAGAGGAGCCCCAGGCCGTGGTCGACCCCGATTTCCCCGCGGAAGAACTGGCCGCCGTCGAGGCCCGCCTGGGCCGCCCCCGCTGCCTGCGGTGGACGGGCGAGGTGGGTCCCGACGAACTGGCCCTGGTCCGGATCAGCACCCGGCGGGGACGCCACCACGACCTGACCTTCTTCGCCTTCGACCCCCAGGGCCGGGTAGCCGCCATCCGCAAGCCCTCCTTTCCCCCGGGGATCTACCGGGCGCCCAGTGGCGGTGCCCGGCCCGGCGAGCCGCTCCTGGAGGGGTTGCGCCGGGAGGCGTGGGAGGAGACCGGCCTGGACATCGAGCCCACCCGCTACCTGCTGCGCATCCACGCCCGGTTCACCTGCGGCGACCAGTGGGAAGACTGGGTGAGCCACGTCTTCGCCGCCCGCACGGCCTCCACCGAGCTGGATCCCCACGACCGCCGGGAGATCGCCGAGGCCCGGTTCGTCACCCTGGACGAACTGGCCGGGCCCATCCGGGAACGCATGCTGGCCACGGGCCGGGGCCTCTTCCGCTACCGGGTGGCCTTGACCGACGCGGCCCTGGCGTGCCTCGGGGCCTTGCCATCCCCGGTCTCGCCGGCCGCAGGGGACGGACCCCGCCGGCCCGCGGGGCCCGGGGCCCCTTCCGCGCCGGCGGATGGCTCCGGGCACGGCCCGGCCGGGAACCGTGAACCCACGACGGGAGGGTGATGGCCGCCGGTGCTCCAACCGCCTTCTGCCCAGGCCGGACCCGGCGGGGGCGATGCGCCCGCCCCCGCGGCGTCCCCCGAGTCGCTGGTGCGCCAGGTCCTGCGCGACGCCGTCTGGCGCCAGGGCTGGGCCTATCTCCGGCGCCACCTGGACCGCTACGTTGAGGAGATCGTCCGGGTCACCGGCATCCCCGCCCCCACCTTTGGCGAGGAGCCCCGGGCCCGTTACGTCGCCTCCCGCCTGGCGGCCTTGGGCCTGGTCCCGCGCCAGGACGACGCGGGCAACGTCTGGACGTGCTGGCCGGCCCCGGCCCCGGCGCCCGGCCCCGAGGCGCCGGCCCCCGTGGTGATCTCCGCCCACCTGGACACGGTCTTCCCCGCCGGCACCCCCCTGGCGGTGCGCCAGCAGGGGCGCCGCCTCTATGGCCCCGGCATCGGCGACAACTCCGCCTCGGTGGCCTGCTTGCTGCTCCTGGCCGAGGCGCTGCGGCAGGCGGGCTTCGCGCCCCGGGTCCCCGTGGTGTGGCTCTTCAACACGGGGGAGGAGGGGCTGGGGAACCTGCGGGGCATGCGGGCGTTCCTCGACGGCCTGGCCGTGGCGCCGGCCGCCATGCTGGTCCTGGACGGTGGCCTGGGCATGCTCTGCTACCGGGGCATCGGCAGCCGGCGCCTGCGGGCCACCTTTACCGGCCCGGGCGGCCATAGTTGGAAGGACTTCGGCCAGCCCAGCGCCATCGTGGCCGCAGGACGAGCCCTCCACCGCCTGGCCAGCCTGCCGGTCCCCACCGAACCCCGGACCACCTGGAACGCCGGCCGCATCCAGGGCGGCACCTCCGTCAACACCATCGCCGCCACGTGCCAGCTAGAACTGGACTTGCGCTCGGAAGACGGCCAGGCCCTGGCCCGGCTGGAGCAGGCGGCCCGCCGCGCCCTGGAGGACGCCGCCCGGGAGGAAGGCGTCGACCTGGAGGTGGAGGTGATCGGCGACCGCCCGCAGGGCGCCTTGCCCGCCGATCACCCGCTGGTCCGGCTGGTGCGGGAGGCGATGCGCACCTGCGGCGTCCCCGCCCACGAGCTGCCAGCCAGCACCGACGCCAACCTGCCGCTGAGCCGCGGCATCCCGGCCGTCACCTTCGGCATCCGCCACGGCGACGGCGCCCACACCGTGGGTGAGTACATCGAGCGGGCCGGGCTGGACCGGGGCCTGCGCCTGGCCCTTCTGGCCCTGCTGGTCGTGGTGCGCTGGACCGAGGCCCAGGGGGGCCGCCGGTCCAAGGACCCGGCCGCCCGCGGCCTTTCCGCCGGGCCTGCTGGCGCGGCCCATGCTGGTACGGCCCACGCCGGCGCGGCGCCCGAGGACGCCGGATGAATCGCCTCCCGCCACCGAATCGCCTCCGGCAACCGGCCGTGGCGTAGCTTGCCGCCGGCCGGTCTCGCCCCCTCCACCCCCAGCCGGCCGGCCCCGGCATGGCCCGGAGCCGGCCGGGCACACTAGGCTCCGGACACGCTCGGAACCGGAAGGCGGGCCGGCGCCGGGGCGGCCGCCCGCCCCAGCGGCGTGGACCCCGGCAAAGGGCCCCGGCCCAGCCGCGCGGAGGGGGCCTCACGGTGACGCGCTTTCTTCTGCAACCGTTGCCCTATGTTCTCCTGGGTATCCTGGGCCTGGTGGCCCTGGCGGGGATGGTCGCCGGGGTGACGGCCATCGTGACCGGCAAGAGCAGCCTGTTCCGGTTGCGCAGCCACGCCGCCGGCTGGCTGGCGACAGCCCTGTCCCTGGCCGTCCTCTCCCTGGCGGTGTGGATCGGCTGGGAACCCCACAGTGCCGGGCGGGCCGCGGTCTTCACCAAGCCGCGCTGGAACGAGGGGCCGCTGTTGAGCGCCGACCTGCAAGCGGCGGTGACGCCCTCCAACCGCGGCGAGAACCGCAAGGTCTTCGTCCAGCAGGGGCCGGACGACCACCGGGGCTCCCAGGCGGCCAGCACGACCCTGCTGGTCTCCCTGCGGGCCGACCGGGCTCCGTCCAAGGAGGCCTTGAAAGCCGGCATCCTGGAGGATTGCCGCCGGATCATGGACGTGGTCTTCGGCCGGCCGGAATACGCCAAGTGGCAAGCGGTGTCGGTGGGGGCCACCTACCCCACCACCCGCGCGGGCGAGCAGGTGGTGGCCGCGGTGACCATGACCCGGGACGAGTACCGCCAGGCCACCCGGGACGGCCGCCTCGACGCGGACGAACTGGCCCGGCTGGGCACCGTCACCTGGCTGCCGCCCCTGGGGCCCGGCGACACCCGGGGCGTCGGGGAGCTCCAGCTGGGCCGCTAGCCGGGGATGGCGCTGGCCCGCTCACATCCGGTTGAGGTAGCGGGCCACCAGCTCTTCGAACTCCCGCTGGGTCTCCTCGATGACCTCCATGCGCCGGCCAGCGTACTCGGGTCCCTCCATGGCCTTGACGTCGACGTTGCTCAGGATGACGGCCTCCAGGTCCCGCAGGAAGTCCACCACCACCTGGGGATCGACGGGACCCCACTCGCCGGCGTCCAACCGGTCGAGGAACCGGCGCAGGTCGACGCCCTCCATGGAGACCTCGTAGTAGAGGTCCATCAGGGCCTCGGCGTCGGTGATGGCCCCGGATCCCGCCCGCTCGGCCGACCCATCGGCCGGTGGATCGGACGGCCCACGGCGGTCTCCGCCACCCGCCCCTGGGGCGCCGCGGCCGCCGGCCCCCGCCGGTTGGGACGCCGCGTCCTTCGGCCGCTCCCCGGCCGGTTCCGGCCCCGGCCGCGCCCCGTCCCGCTCCCTCTCTGCCCGGTCCATGGACATCCGCCTCCTTCGACCTTCGAGGGTCGTCTCGCCGCTCCGCAACGCCTGCCCAGCTCGGCCACGCCTACCCGCCGCCGGCCCCCGGCGAGGGGTCGAAAAGCCCCCATTCCCGGGCCGCGGCCACCGCCTCCCGGACCTCCGGCGGCGCCTCGGCAGCGGCCGCCTGGGCCGCCGGGTGGGCGGGTCCGGGAGGCAGGGGCGGCCAGACCCGGTAGAAGAATTCCCATCCCAGCCGCGGGGATCGCGGCGGGGGGAAGCCGCCAAAGGCCCGTTCCACCGACCGGTGCTGGGTGCGGTGGCAGGCCAGGGCGGCCCGCTTGCGGTCCGCCCAACGCCGGGCGTCGACCACCGTGGTGACGGCGGCGTCCAGGGGGTCCGGTGGCGCGCCCAGGCCGTTCAACCGGTAGACCGGGGCCGGCAGGGTGAAGTAGTAGAGCCTCGCCCGGCCCTGGCGGGCCAGGGTGCGGGAAAACGCCCGTTCCACCGCCCGGGACAGCACCTGGTGATCCCGGTGGCCCGAGATCCCGCCCGGCGGGAAGGTCAGGACCACGTCGGGGTCCACCTGCTCCATCCAGCGGCCCAGCACGGCCTCCAGCTCCGCCGCCGGCACCTGGGCCAGCCGGCCGTCCTCGTAGTCCAGCAGGTGGACCTGGGCCACGCCCAGGGCGCGGCAGGCGGCGCGCAGCTCCGCCTCCCGCACCCGCGGCAGTTCCTCCCGGGTGCAGAGGGGCGGATCGCCCGGCTTGCCCGCCTGGCCCCGGGTGGCGCACACCACCGTCACCGCCACGCCCTCGGCGGCGTACCGGGCCAGGCTGGCCCCGGGGCTGAAGGATTCGTCGTCGGGGTGGGCGGTCAGGCAAAGCAGGCGCCCGCCCCGGCGGCCGCCCGGCCCCCTCCCGTCAGCGGCCTGCGAACCCTTGGCCGGATGGGCCCCGGCCGGGGTGGCCGGTTCCACCATCGGCGCGTCCCTCCTCCCCCGGCGCTGCGATGTCGGGACCCGCCGGCGCCGGCCGGCCCCGGCGGCGCCGGTGGATCAGCCAGCACAGCCCGTAGCCGATCTCGTACAGGACGGCCAGCGGGGCGGTGAAGATCAGCTGGGTGATCACGTCGGTGGTCGGCGTGAGGAAGGCCGCCACCACCACGGCGACCAGCAGCGCGTACTTGCGCAGGTGGGCCATGAAGGGCGGCGTCAGAAGGCCGATCTCGGTCAGGAGCCCCACCGCCACGGGCAGCTCGAAGATGAAGCCAAACGGCCAGACCAGGCTGACGACGAAGTCGACGTAGGCCTGGACGGACAGGGTGCGCTGGATGGGGCCGGCGTTGAAGCCCAGCAGGAAGTTGAGGGCCATGGGCACGGCGACCAGGAGGCCGAAGGCGAGACCGCCGGCGAAGAGCAGCAGCGCCGGCAGGGCGTACCACCGCACGTAGCGGCGCTCGGCCTCCGTCAGCCCGGGCCAGATGAAGCGCAGGGCCTGGTAGGCCACCACCGGTGAGGCCAGCCCAAGACCGACCAGCACCGCGATGCGCAGGGTCACCAGAAAGGCCTCGGCGGGCGCCAAGGCCACCAGCTGCACGGCCGGTCCCCGGTCGATCAGCCATCCCAGCACCGGCCGGGCGTAGACGAACCCCACCACGACGCCGGCCGCCACGGCCAGGCCGCTGTAGATCAGCCGCAGCCGCAGCTCGTCCAGGTGCTCGACCAGGGAGGGCCAGATCCCGCTTCCTCCGGTCTCCTCCACCGGCGCGACCATCCTTCAACCGGCTGCGTCTTGGCCCTGGGTCCCCGGAGCCGTCCCCGCGGCCGTCGCCGCGGCCGTCCCCGAACCGTCCGCGGCGGTGCCGCGGGCAGGCCCGCCGGCCCCGGCCGGCGCCGCCGGCCCGGTCCCCTGGGCCGGCGAGGTCGCGGAGGCCGTGCTACGACCGGCGCCGTCCCCCTGGCCGCTGCCGTTGGGGCTGTCGTCGTCCAG
Source organism: Thermaerobacter litoralis (assembly GCF_054654595.1). NCBI lineage: Bacteria > Bacillati > Bacillota > Clostridia > Eubacteriales > Clostridiales Family XVII. Incertae Sedis > Thermaerobacter > Thermaerobacter litoralis. The sequence continues at coordinate 87,242 of NZ_BAAIES010000008.1, forward strand.
GGCGCGGACGGCGGAGCGGAACTCCCGCATCGCCCGCCCCAGGGAGCGGCCGAGCTCCGGCAGGCGCGCCGGGCCGAAGACCACCAGGGCCACGGCCGCGATGAGCAAAAGCTCCGGCAAACCGATGGGTCCCATGGACCGCACCTCCTCGGGCGGCCGCCTTGTTCCCTCGTCGACGGCGGCCTGCCCCGGGCGGCCGCCGCCGGCAGCCGCCCCGGCGGCCCCGCCGGCGGCCTCTGTCCATGGCTTCCCCGCTATTGTAACGCACCGCCCGGCCGCGCCCCACATCAACCCCCCACCAGGAGCCACACCGCGAAGAGCACGGCCCCCGCCACGATCAGCTGGAGGAACAGGACGTCCCGCCGGGCCAGCTCCTCGGGCGGCGGCTGGGGCTGGGCGGTGACCAGCTCGGTGAAGGTGCGCCGCCCCCAGAGGAACCCCGAATAGTTGAGGGCGGCCAGCAGCACCAGAACGACCTCCACGGCCAGGACCCGGCCCAGGGCCGCCCGTTGGAAGGGCCCCGGCCAGAAGGCCACGGCCAGGGCCGACAAGGCGGCCAGGGCCAGCCCGGCACCTGCGGGGACGAACCAGCGCACCAGCCGCCGGCGGGCCGGTTCGGCGGCCGGCGCCGGGCCGTCGCCCTCAGGCTGTCGCCATCCCCTGGCCATAGCCGGCGGTCATCCCTCCCCGCCCGGCCCGCCGTGGAGGAAGTACACGGTGTCCAGCCCCACCTGCCGGGCCACCTCCTGGACCTCGGCCCGGCCCATGGCCTGCCAGGCCCGGATCAGTCCCTCCGGGTCGTCCCGGTGGCCGTAGACCTCCCCCTCCAGCGCGGCCCGGATCAGGGCACCTGGCTGGTCGAGCTCGGCCCGCAGCCGCTCCACCAGCGAGCGCCGGGTGGCCTCCAGCTCCTCGTCGCTGATGCGCCCGGCCGCGATGTCCTCCATCTGCCGCAGCATGATCGCCTCGGCCTCCGCCCGCTTGCGGGGGTCGATGCCGGCCATGGCCAGGATGAGCCCCTTGCCGCGGACCAGGCGCGACCAGGCGGAGTACGCCAGGCTCGCCCGCTCCCGCACGTTGAGGAACAGCTTGGAGTGGACGAACCCGCCCAGGATGCCGTTGTACATCTCCAGGGCCGGCCGCAGCGGGTGGTCGAACCCGATGGGCGCCCGCAAGCCCAGGACGAGCCAGCCCTGCTCCATGGGCAGCGTCTCCTCCACCCGGCGCGGCTCCGGCCGCGGTCCCCGGATCACCGCCGCCGGCAGGGCGAGGACCTCCCGCGGCCCGCCGCCCACCCGCTCCCAGGCGGCGGCCACGGCCTCCAGCAGGGGCGCCGGTTCCACCGGCCCAGCGACGAACAGGTCCAGGGGAGCCACCGCCCGCACCCGCCGGTGCAGGCGCAGCACGTCGTCGCCGTCCAGGCCGGCCAGGCGCTCCGGATCCCCCAGCTCGCTGAGGCCGTAGGGCTCACCGGCGCAGAGGTGCTCCAGGCAGTGGCGCACGGCGTAGGTCGCCTTGTCGTTGACCAGGGCGCGGATCCGCTGGATCTGGGCTTCCCGCTCCTCGGCCACCCGCTCGGCGGGGAAGCCCTCGCCCTCCAGGTAGGGATCGGCGAAGACCTCCAGCAACAGGCCCAGCGCCCGCGCCACCAGGCCGCCGGGCCCCTCGTCCCCCGCCCCCGGGACGAACCGGCCTCCCGGCCAGGTGAGGCTCAGGGTCGCCAGGTGCCGGTCGCCCATCTTCTCGACCCCGGCACCCAGGCTGGCCCCGTAGAGGTCGGCCAGGGCCCGTTCCAGGGCGGGCAGATCCGGATGCCGGCGGGTGCCCCGGCGCAACAGGCGGGGCAACAAGGCGAAGGGGCTCGCGGTCTCCGCCGCCAGGGGCATCTGCCAGGCCAGGACGGCCGCGACCCGCTTGAACCGGGGGTCGGGCCGGACGTGGACCCGCAGGCCGGGCAGATCGTGCCGGACGAACCCGGTCGCGGTAGCCGCCGGTGCAGGGTCCGTCCCCGCCGCCGGGGCCCGTCCCGCCAGGGGCCGGGCCGCGCCATGGGCCGTCGCCGCCGGGGCCCGTCCCGCCAGGGGCCGGGCCGCGCCATGGGCCGTGCCGTCCAAGCCGCTGCCACCGCTCATGCTGTCGCCTCCTCCCGTGGCAGCACCGCCGCCCGCACCGTGCGCCGCGGGTCGGCATGCTGCCGCAGCCAGCCCGTCGCCGCTTCGGCGTCCAGCTCCGCCAGCACCTCGAGGCGCTGGAAGAAGTCCCAGCCCAGGAACCGGTCGGTCAGGAAGGCGTGGGCCAGTTCCTCCGGCGAATCCAGCACCGCCAGGAACTCCCCCAGGGCCTTGCGGCGGACCGCCTCGAACAGGTCCGCATCCAGGCCCTGGGCCAGCGCCTCCCCCAGCCGCCGGCTGCAGGCCTCGGCGAAGGCGTCGGGATCGCCCGTCTCCCCGCCCACCTCCCAGTGGGCCGCTCCCGGGACCACCGAGAGGCCGAACCAGTACCGGTCGGTGATGACGTGGCGGCGGTACTGTTCCTCGTACCAGGGGCTGAGCCGGCCGAAGAGGGCCTCGGCCACCAGGTCGCCCAGGACGGCGTCCCGCAGGCCGTCCCGCGTCGGGGCGAAGGCACCGAACTTAATCCCCCACTGGACGAAGGGCCGGGAGACGCCCATGCGGCGTTCCACCGCGGGCTGGGCCAGGTCCGGCCCCTCCGCCGGCAAGCGGCGCTCGGGGCGCGGGCGGGGCGGGATGTCCCTCTCCTTCAAATCGGTGGCGACCATGGTCACCACCTGCTCCGGGTCCACGTCGCCGACGACGCAGACGGTCATGTTGGCCGGGTGGTAGGCGATCCGGTGGATCGTCTCGAGCAGTTCCGGCGTCAGGGTGGCGATGGACTCGGGCGAGCCCAGGATCCAGTCGCGGATCGGGTGCTCCCGGTACATGGCGCCCAGGAAGTCGTAGTAGAGCCGGTGGGTGGGGTGGTCGTAGGCGGTGGCGATCTCCTGGCCGATGATGCCCTGCTCCTTCGCCACGCTCTCCGGCGTGAAGCGCGGGTCCTGGACGTAGTCCAGGAGCAGCTCGAAGCACGGCTCGAAGGCCTCGACCACCGAGAAGAGGTACACGGTGTAGAAGTGCCCGGTGTAGGCGTTCATGCTGGCCCCCAGCCGGGCGAAGCGCTCCAGGATGCTGCCCTCCGGCTTGTCGAACATCTTGTGTTCGAGGAAGTGGGCGGCCCCCGCGGGCACCTCCACCCGGCGGCCCGTGGCGGGGTCCGTGAGAACCCGGTCGATGCTGCCGTACCGGGTCGCGTAGGTCGCGTACTTCTTCCCGAACCCCGGCTTGCGGATCACCACCACCTCGGCGCCGGGTTCGACCCGGGTCTCGAAGACCCGCTCGCCCAGGGCAGGAACCACGCGCTCCTCAAGCCGCATGGCCCTCGCGCCTCCTTCCTTCCATGCCATGGCGCCGCACCCGGCGGCGCCCGACGACGGCGGCCACCGGCCGCCCCCGGCGGCGCCCCACGACGCGTCCACCGGCCGCCTCCGGATCCGCCAGCCCGCGCTCCTCCTTAGGAATACCGCCCGCCGGGGGCGTGGATACTACGCCCGACCAACGGGAAGGAGGGAATTCCCCATGCCCGTGACCGACCAGTTCCAGCAGTTCGCCCGCGAACTCTCCCAGCGGATCCAGGCGGCCCAGCAGGCCGGGATGTCCCAGCAGGACATCAAGGCCCGGGCCCAGCAGATCGGCGACTGGCTGGCCCAGGAGGTCGAACCGCGCACGCCCGAGCAGCGGCTGCTGAAGGAGATGTGGCAGGTGGCCAACCAGCAGGAGCAGGAGGCCATCGCCAGCTCCCTGGTCAAGGCCATCCAGCGCCAGCCCAACATCAGCGGCTGAGGGCGGCGGACCACGGCGCACCGGGGCGCCACCACGGCCCCGCGCGGCCCATCGCTCTGGACGGCGGTCCGCAGCGGGAGGGGGCGCCCCGGGCGGCCTCGGGTCCGGCGGGGGCGGGCATGAACCCCTTCGCCGCCGCCACAGCCCCCGGGTACCGCCGCGGCCCCCAACCACTTGGAAGCCGGAGTGAAGCCGGAACCACGGAAGGATCGGCACCGGTATGGAGGACCCCGGCCGGCCCGCCCTGCTGCTCGACCAGGCGGCGGGCCCGGGACCGGGGTTCCCGATTGCGTCCGTGGGGCGGCGAAGCGCCGGCAGGCCGTCCTGCGGACCCGCCCCTCAAGCCCCCCGCCGGCCTGCCGCCAGCCCGCAGGACTGCCGGATCACCAGCCGCGGGGCCAGCCGCACCGCTTCGGCCCGGACCTGGCCCGCCCGCCGGCCTTCCTCCGCCAGCGCCGCCAGGCCCGCCGCCGCCTGGCGGGCCAGTTCCTCCAGGGGCGGCACCACGGCCGTCAGGCGCGGTCGCAGCGCCCGCGCCAGCACGCCGTCCCCGTAGGCCACCAGGGCCACCCCATCCGGCACGGCCTTACCCAGTTCCTCCAGCGCGTCCAGCGCCCAGGCGGCCAGCCGCGGAGAGGCGGCAAACAGCGCCGTGGGCTCCGCGCCGCCCGACCACCACCGCCGGCAGGCCTCGGCCACCGCGGCCGGGTCGGGTTCCACCTCGGCCACCCGCTCAGCCGGCAGGTCCCGGCCGTTGTGGGCCAACGCCTGGCGAAAGCCCCGCAACCGCTCGGCGGCGGCCGGCGAGCCGCCGGCCGGGCCCAGGTAAGCGACGTCCCGGTGCTTGAGGTTGACCAGGTGCTTGCCGGCCAGATACCCCGCGCGGTAATTCTCGACGACCCAGGTGTCCAGGCGGCTCTCCGCCAGGACGCGGCCGGCGGCGACGGCCACCCGGCCGGCCACCAGGCTCGCCAAGGGCGCGCCGGCGTCCTGGGCAGGGACCAGCAGGACCGGTTCGTCCTCCGGCAGCGCCGCCAGGCAACGGACCTGATCCGCCTCCGCGTCGGCCACCGGCCAGACGGCCACCCGATCCCACCGGCGCCGCAGGGCGGCCACCAGCGCGGTCACCAGGCCATCCTCTTCCGCGTCCATCTCTTCGGGTGCCACCAGATGCACCACACCGTCCAGGGGACCGGTCAACGCTCCCACCCCCGCGCACCGGGGCCACCCGTCCCTCGCCGGCGCCCCTTCCCGCCCCCCCGGTGCCGGCGGACAGGCTTCCCACCGTTCCCAGGTTAGCCCACCCGCCTCCCGGGGACAACGGGGCGACCCCATCACCGTGCCGGATGACCCTGCCGGGCCACCGCTCCGCGGCCACGGGCGGTACCGCCCCTTGGCGGCCACGTCCCGGACCGCCCCTCCGCCCCCACGGGCCGGACCGCGGCTCCCTGGCCACGGGCCGGCCCGCCGCTGGGGCGCGCCGCGCGGGGAGGGATGCGAGCGGGGCCGCCTGCCCGGTGGGGCGGCCCCTGGACGGGCGGAATAATCGCTGACAGCCCCCCATATTCCTGTACCACGAGAGGAGGGTGCGGGTATGGAGCGACTCAATCGCCTCTGGGTCGTGGTCGCCGTCCTGGTGGTCGCCTTCATGGCGTACAGCGTAGGGGGCTGGCTCAACAACGTCCAGCAGACGATGACCACCGTCGACGACCTTATGGTTCGCATCACCCAGCTGGAGGCCCAGCAGGCCGAGATCTCCGCGGCCCTGGCGGGCGGCGGCGACCTGGCGGCCGGCTGGTCCGAGCAGGAGGGCACCGGCGATGACCAGGCGGCCGCCGGCGATCAGGCCGGTTCCACCGGCGCCGGGGATCAGGCGGCCCAGCCGGCCGAGCCCCAGGCCAGCACCGGCCAGACGGCCACCGTCACTACCCAGTACCTGAACGTGCGGGCCGAACCCACCCAGGACTCCACCCGGGTCGGCACCCTGGCCAAGGGCAGCACCGTCCAGGTGCTGGAGGAGCAGAACGGCTGGGCCCGGGTGCGCTACCAGGCCAACGGCCGGACCTACGAGGGGTGGGTCGACGCCCGGTACCTGCAGCGGTGACGGCGGTGCGGCGCCGCCACCGGCCGCCCCGGAGGCCGCGCCGCACCCGCCCCGCCCAGGACCGGCCCTCCCAGCCGGGCCTCGCACCGCCCAGCCCCCCGGGGCCCGCGAGGGCATCCTGCCCCCCACCGGCCACGCCGCCCGGCGGCCAGCGGCCCGAATCCTGGACCCGTCCCGGCCCCATCTCCCGCGGCCTCGTCCGGAGGCCGCCTTTCTTCTTGGCCCGCCCCGCCCAACGGCGCGGGGGTGGGCCCACCGGCCGGCTGGACCGGTGGAACCCACCCCCGAAGGGTTCCCTGGGTTCGGGCCCGGGCAAGGCCGGTCAGGCCGGCCGCACCGCGGCAAACGCCTCCTCCAGGGTCAAAAACAGGTCGTTGACACCGAAAGGTTTTTCCAAAACCCAGCGCGCACCACATTCGAAGGCAATCTCGTCGACACCGACGCTGCCGGTCATCACGATGACCGGCACCCGGCTCAACTGGGGGTCGCGGCGCAGGGCCCGGAGCACCTGGGCCCCGTCCATCCGCGGCATCACCCAGTCCAGGAGAATGAGGTCCGGCTGGACCTCCCGGGCCAGTTCCAGGGCCGTGCGGCCGTCCTCGGCCAGCACCACCTGGTAGCCCTGCTCCGCCAGGGCCAGCTGCAGAAAGGCACGCACGGCGGGCACGTCGTCGACCACCAGGACGCGGCGCCCGCCGGTGGATTCCTCGGGCAGCACCCCCTCGACCTCCCCACCCGGCCCACCGTGGGATGGCGACGGCACCGGCCTGCCGCCGGGCCCGTCCAGCTCCGCTCCGGGCCGGGACGTGTTCTCCATACAAAAAGGGATACCGCCGGCCCTGGCCGGTTCCTGCCCGTGTCGAACGAAAGACAGGATTCGACACGCGGCGGTGGAACGGGCCCGGCGGCTCACACGGGGTGGACCGGGCAGTGCCGCGCCGGCCATTCCCGCCGCCGGTTCTCGTAGAGGGCGAAGCGGCGGGCCAGTTCGTCCCGCAAACGGGCCCCGGGGATCACCTCATCGACCACCAGGTCCGAGGCCATGCGGTAGATGTCGATGTCCTGGGCGTACTCGCGACGCTTCTCGGCGACGAAGCGCTGCCGCTCCTCGCCCTCCAGCTGGGCGATGTGGTTGTAGTACACGGCGTTGACGGCGGCCTCGGGTCCCATCACCGCGATCTGGGCCGTGGGCAGGGCCAGGCAGGCGTCGGAGCCGAAGGCGGGCCCCGCCATGGCGTACAGGCCCGCGCCGTAGGCCTTGCGCACGATGACGGAAATCTTGGGCACCTCGGCCTCGGAGACGGCGGCGATCATCTTGGCGCCGTGGCGGATGATGCCCTGGCGCTCCACCGCCGAGCCGATCATGAACCCCGGCACGTCGGCCAGGAACAGCAAGGGGATGTTGAAGGCGTTGCAGAGCCATACGAACCGGGCCGCCTTGTCGGCCGAGTCGACGAAGAGCACGCCGCCCCGCACCCGGGGCTGGTTGGCCACCACGCCGATGACCCGCCCCTCCAGGCGCGCCAGCCCGGTGATGAGCTCCGGGGCGAAGAGCCGCTTGATCTCGAAGAAGGACCCCTCGTCCACCAGCCGGTCGATCAGCCGGTACATGTCGAAGGGCACGTTGGCGTTGGCGGGCACGATCGCCTCGATGGCCGGACCGGGCGCCGGCGGCCGGGGCTCGGCCCGGGGCGGGCGCTCCTCCCAGTGGCTGGGCATGTAGGACAGGTAGGCCCGGGCCGCGGCGATGGCCTCCTCCTCGCTGCCCACCAGCACGTCGCCGCAACCCGAAACGGTGCAGTGCATCCGGGCGCCGCCCATCTCCTCCAGGGTGACCTTCTCGCCGATCACCATCTCGGCCATGCGCGGCGAGCCCAGGTACATGCTGGCGTTGCCCTCGACCATGATGACCAGGTCGCAGAAGGCGGGGATGTAGGCGCCGCCCGCAGCCGACGGGCCAAAGAGCAGGCAGATCTGGGGCACCACGCCCGACATCCGCACCTGGTTGTAGAAGATCCGGCCGGCTCCGCGCCGCCCGGGGAACATCTCCACCTGGTCGGTGATCCGCGCCCCGGCGCTGTCGACCAGGTAGAGCATCGGCACCCGCTGGCGCAGCGCCTGTTCCTGGATGCGGAGGATCTTCTCCACGGTGCGCGCGCCCCAGGAACCCGCCTTGACGGTGGAGTCGTTGGCCATCACGGCCACCGGCCGCCCGCCGATCCGGCCCAGCCCCGTGATCACCCCGTCGGCCGGCAGGTCGCCGGCCAGGACGTTGGCCAGGGTGGCGTCCTCCACGAAGCTGTCGGGATCCAGCAGGCGGCGGAGCCGCTCGCGGGCGAAGAGCTTGCCCTGCTGCCGGTTCTTCTCGTGATAGCGTTCCGGACCGCCCCGCCGTACCGCGGCCAGGCGCTCCTCCAGCTGCCGGTCCAGCTCGGCGGTACCGCCGCTCATGGGCTCCCCTCCCGTGACCGATCCCCGGCTCAGGTGTCGATCTCGATCAGCACGTCGCCCTGGTTGACGAAATCCCCCGGCTGGACCCGCACGGCCCGCACCGTCCCGCCCGCGGGGCTGGCGACGGGGATCTGCATCTTCATCGACTCGAGGATCACCACGTCCTGGCCGGCCTCCACCGCCTGGCCCTCCCGCACCAGGACCTCCTGGACGATGCCCGCCATCTCCGCCTGAACCTGCACCGCCATCCCCTCCCGCTGGCTTTTGATCACGGCGAGTCAAGCACGACCCAAGCACAAAGAAGGCCGGTGCCCAGGCACCGGCCTTGCCGTGCTTCAGCGCGAGTAGAACTCGACGATCAGCGACTCTTCGATGTCGATGGGGATCTCGTCCCGGGCGGGAATCCGCAACAGCGTGCCCTGGAACTTCTCGGGCTCCACGCTGAGGTACTCCGGCGCCCGCTGGGCGTTCTCCAGGCTCTCCTGGATCAGCGGGATGCGGCGGCTCTTCTCCCGCACCGCGATGACGTCGCCCGGCCGCACCTGATACGACGGCCGGTCGACCTTGCGGCCGTTGACCTGGATGTGGCCGTGGACCACCAGCTGGCGCGCCGCCCAGATGGTGGGCGCGAACCCCATCCGGTAGACCAGGTTGTCCAGCCGCGTCTCCAGCAGCTGCAAGAGCCGCTCGCCGGTGTTGCCCTTGGACCGCTGCGCCCGCTCGAAGTAGCGCCGGAACTGGCGCTCCAGCACGCCGTACATGAAGCGCAGCTTCTGCTTTTCCAACAGACGGCGGCCGTACTCGCTGAGCTTCTGCCGCCGGCCCGGCCCGTGCTGTCCGGGCGGATAGGGCCGCTTCAGGGCGGGGCACTTGGGCGACCCGCAGAGCGGCCGGCCCACACGCCGGCACATGGCGTGCTTGGGGCCTGTGTAGCGTGCCATCCAACCGACCTCCCAGATTGCCAGCAGCCAAAGGCTATTTTAACCGATCGCGACGCGGAGGAAAGGGGCATCCTGCGCTCTTCAGCCATCCGCCGGCACCGCCGGGCGCGCCGGCGGGCGGGGCCGCCGGACGGACGCCGGTCCGGCGCGCCCACGAGGCCGGATCAAGCCCCCCGGAAGGTGGCCACGTGGCCCCGCCAGCGCTGGGCCTCCTTGTAGATGCAGCGGTTCATCACCACGGCGAGGCCGCCCTCGGCGGCGATGCGCGCCGCCTCGGGGCTGACCACGCCCTCCTGCAGCCAGAAGACCCGGGCGCCCCGCGCGACGGCTTCCCGCGCCACCTGGGGCGCGTGCTCCGGCGCGCGGAACACCACCACCACGTCCACGGGCCCGGGCACCGAACCCAGATCGGGATAGGCCCGCTCCCCGAGGATCTCGCTGGCGCGCGGGTTGACCGGCACGATCTTGTAACCCATCCGCTGCAGCTTGCGCGCCACCCGGTAGCTGGGCCGCCCGGGGTCGGACGAAAGGCCGACCACCGCCACCACCCGGGGCCGCGGGCCGTCCGGGGTGTCCACCGTCGCCCGGCCCACCACCTCCCGGATGATCCCCTCGTCGTTGAGGCGCACGGCCGTCACCGGATCGCCGTCCGCCCCCGCCGCCGGCAGGCCCGCCGCGGCCCGCAGGCCCCGGTCCAGGTCGGCCTGCAGGTCGGCCAGGCCTTCGATGCCCACCGACAGGCGGATCAGGTCGTCGGGGACCCCGGCCGCCTGGCGCTGTTCGGAGGTCAGCTGCTGGTGGGTCGTGGAGGCCGGGTGGATGACCAGGGACTTGGTGTCCCCCACGTTGGCCAGGTGGGACCAGAGGGACAGGTTGTCGATCAGCCGCCGCCCGGCTTCCAGCCCGCCCTTGACACCGAAGACGATCATCGAGCCGAAGCGGCCCGGCCGCAGGTACTTCTTGGCCAGGTGGTGGGTCGGGTGATCGGGCAAGCCCGGATAGGCCACCCACTCCACGGCCGGGTGGTCCTTGAGCCAAAGGGCCAGGGCCAGGGCGTTCTCGCAATGCCGGTCCATGCGCACGTGCAACGTCTCCAGGCCCTGGAGGAAGAGCCAGGCGTTGAAGGGGCTCAGGCTGGCGCCCACGTCGCGCAGCAGGTGGACCCGCAGCTTGGTGATGTAGGCCAGGGTGCCGAAGTCGTTCCAGTAGGAGATGCCGTGGTAGCCGGGATCCGGTTCCACCAGCCGGGGGAACTTGCCGTTGCCCCAGTCGAACCGGCCCGAGTCGACGACCACGCCGCCGATGGAGGTGCCGTGACCGCCGATCCACTTGGTCGCCGAGTGGACGACGATGTCGGCGCCCCACTCGAAGGGCCGGCACAGGTAGGGCGTGGCGAAGGTGTTGTCGACGATCAACGGGATCCCGTGCTCGTGGGCGATCCGGGCCACCGCCTCCACATCCAGCACGTCCAGCCGCGGGTTGCCGATGATCTCGGCGTAGATGCAGCAAGTGCGCTCGTTGATCGCCCGGCGGAAGTTCTCGGGGTCCGACGGGTCGACGAAGCGGACGGTGATCCCCAGGTCCTTGAAGGTGTTGGCGAAGAGCTGGAAGGTACCGCCATAAAGGCTGGAGGAGGCAACCACCTCCTCACCCGCCCGGGTGATGTTGGTGATGGCCAGGGTCGTCGCCGCCTGGCCGCTGGCGGTCGCCACCGCCGCCACGCCGCCCTCGAGGTAGGCCATGCGCTTCTCGAAGACCTCGGTGGTCGGGTTGCTGATCCGGGTGTAGATGTTGCCGGGTTCGTCCAGGTTGAAGAGCTGGGCGGCGTGGTCCGTGTCCTGGAAGACGAAGGACGTGGTCTGGTAGAGCGGCACCGCCCGGGAGCCCGTGGCCGGGTCGGGGGCCTGCCCCGCGTGCACCGCCAGGGTCTCGATGGAGTATTCGCGGAAGGGGTCGCGGCGGTCGGTCAAGGGAATCCCTCCTTCGGCGTCGGAATTCCGGTTCCCCGCGGGACCGTGGAATCCTGCCTGGCCATGGCGCCGGCCGGTACGCGGCCGGCGGCCGGCCCCCGTCCGGCGCCGGGGACGTCCCGCCGGGCCCCCGCCCCAGGCCCCCGTCCGGCGCCGGGCACGTCCCGCCGGCCCCCGCCGCCCCAGGTCCCCGCCGGCACCGGGCACGTCCCGCCAAGCCCCGCCGCCCCAGGCCCCCGCCGGCCCCCGCCCCAGGCCCCCGCCGGCGCCGGGCCGCCCGTCACGGGCGCAGGTCGCTGCGGATCAGGGCGAAGACCTCGTGCCGGCTGGCCACGTTCTCCCGGAAGAGGCCCCGCACCGCCGAGGTGACGGCGTAGGAGCCGGGCTTCTGGATGCCCCGCATGGTCATGCACAGGTGTTCCGCCTCGATCACCACCACGACGCCCCGCGGGTTGAGGCGCTCCTCGATGGCATCGGCGATCTGCACGGTCAGCCGCTCCTGGAGCTGGGGCCGGCGCGAGGCCACCTCCACCGCCCGGGCCAGCTTGCTCAAGCCGGTGATGCGCCCGTTGCGGGGCAGGTAGGCCACGTGGGCGCGGCCATGGAAGGGCAGCAGGTGGTGCTCGCACATCGAATAGAAGGGGATGTCCTTGACCAGCACGACCTCGTCGTGGTCCGTCTCGAAGAACACGCTGAGCTCGTCGGCGGGGTCGCGGCCCAGGCCGCTGAACAGCTCCTGGTAGGCCTCCGCCACCCGCCGCGGGGTGTCCACCAGACCCTCCCGCTGGGGGTCCTCGCCGACGGCCTCCAGGATGTCCAGGACCGCCCGCTGGATCCGCTCCAGGTCGAACTCTTCGGCACGTCGTGGCATGGGGGCGTCTCCTTTCCATCGAAGGTGGAACCCAGCGCCCTTCGGCGGTGAACGCCGGCGGCCGGGCTCGCAAAGCCGGTACGGCCGGGCTCGTCCCACCCGGCCGCCGGTACGCCCCCATTGTAGCCCATGGCGGATCCCGCGGCCGCCCGGCGACCTGGGTACCCGCCGCCGCCGCTAGCCGCCGTGGATCCGCGCGACGCACCAGAGGACCACGGCCCCCAGGGCCGCCTCCAGGGCCAGCAGCAGGACCAGCCACCGCGCCGCCACGGGAAAGCGCTCCATGCCGCGGGGGTCCCGCAGCATGGCCGTGACGCCGAAGGCGATGGCGGCCCCGGTCAGCAGCATGCCGGCGGCGCCGGCCATCTTGCCCAGCAGCAGGCGGCCGTAGAGGGTGCCCGGCAGGCGCTCCCAAGGCCAGGGCAGGGCCAGCACCCGGAGGACGCCGCTGGCGACGACGGCCACGGCGGCGATCCCGGCGACGGCGTGGAAGCGGCCGACCAGCTGCAGCCACAGGCGCCGGCGGAGCAGGGGCGGCTGGCCGGCCAGGACAGGCGCCACCACCAGGAGCTGGTAGAGGACGCTGCCCAGCCAGAGCATCGCACCCAGGTCGTGCGCCCAGACCCACCAGGCCTTGGGCCCCATGGCGGGACATCCCCCCGGTGCACCATACGAAAGGCACCCGGGGGGTAGAACCGGCCGGGCCGGGACCGCGGGCGGGGGCCGGGGCGAGGGCGGGCCGGGCCCCGGCCCGCCCTCAGCCGGCACCGCCGTCCTCCGCCCCCGCCGGTTGCGGCGGTTGCGGCGGCCAGGGCCGGACCGTCAGCTCCTCCCGGCCGGCATACCGGGCCAGGTCGATGCAGAGCACCGCCCGGCGGGCCGCTTCTTGCCCGTCCTCGCCGTACCAGTCCCGGACGAAGTCGTCCACCAGGGGATCGACGTACACCTCCACCGCCGGCACGGGCGGCGCCGCGGCGCCCGCCTCCCCGGCCGGGGCGGCCATGCCGCTCGCGGCCATACCCGGGCTGGCCGGCGCCGCCCCGTCGCCGCTGGCCGCGCCCGGGCCCCCCGGGGCGGTGCCCCGGCCCTCCGGGTTCGCCGGTTCGTCCCGCACCGCCCGATCCCCCAGCGGCACCGTCACCGCCCGGAAGTCCCCGCTGGGCGGTGGGCCCAGCCGGACCTCCGGCGGCAGGCTGGGGGAGCAACAGCCCGCCACCAGGAAGGCCTCCACCGTGAGGGTGTGGTTCAGCTCCGGCCGCCGCGCCAGCTCCCGGGCGGCGTAGGCGGCGGCGGCCGGCGTCAGTTGGACCCGCATCGTCGCACCTCCGCGGCGTTCCCCCTCGGCGGCAACGGGTGTCCCGCCTGCGCCTCGCCGCCGAGGGAAGCCCCTGCTTGTAGTACAATGTTTCCTGGTAGTCATGTCGATTGCTCGGGACGAAGGAGCGTGCAGGGCGATGGCGACTGCGACCCCATCTCTCACCCGGCCGCTGGAGGTTCCCCGCGACCGCTTCGAACAGGAGGTCCTGCAGCACCGGGGCCAGGTCCTGGTTGAGCTGTGGCGGCCCGGGAAGGATACGGAGTTCTTCACCCGGGCCCTGGCCGAACAGGCCCAGCGGCATCCCGACGTGAAGCTGGTTCGCATCAACGTCGACGAATACGCCGACCTGATCCAGGAGTACCACCGGCGCCGGGCCATCAACCAGACCTACGACCTGGCCCACGTGCCCGGGGTCGCCCTCTTCCGCAACGGCAAGCTGATCACGACGATGAAGCCCCTCATCGTCAACTCCGATCCGGAGCTCATCGCCTACAACGTCCGGCGGCAGCTGGACGTGTTCCTGGCCAAGTTCGTCGAAGACGTCAAGACCTCGGTGCCCACCGACGAATCCGACGCGCCGGGCGGCGCCGGGGAGGGCGGCGCCGGCGCGGGGGCTGCCGACGACAAGGACGCCAAGATCAAGGCGGCGCTGGAGAAGGCGGCGAAGCTCAAGGCCGAGCGGGCCAAGCAGAAGGCGGCCGCCGGCGAGGGGGCGCCGGCCGCCGCGTCCGCCAAGGCGGGGGCGGCCGACAAGGACGCCCGGGTCCAGGCGGCCCTGGAGAAGGCGGCCCGCTTGAAGGCGGAACGGGCCAAGCAACAGGCGGCCCAGGCTGCCGGCACCAGCCCGGCGGGCGGCGAGGCCCAGGGTGCCGCGGGGGAGGCCGGGTCCGCGGCCCAGCCTGCCCCCGCGCCGGAGGCGGCCGCGCCGGCCCCGGCGGCGGTCCCAGCGAAGGAGGCGGCCCCGGCCCAGGTGGCCGCCCCGGCTCAGGAGGTTGCTCCGGCCCAGAAGGCTGCGACTCAGGAGGCTGCCCCGCCTCAGGCGGCTGCACCGGCCCAGGACGGCCCGGCAGGGCAGGACGCCCGGGAGCCCGGCGGCAAGTCGTCCTGACGGCTGCCGGGATGCGGCCTCCACGTCAGGCCAAGGCAACGGGGCGGGGAGGCATCCTCCCCGCCCCGTACTGGTTCGTCCCGTCCGGCAACGCCGGCCGGCCAGGCCAGACCCCGAACCCTCAGTCGATGCGCTCGTAGGCCGGCAAGGTCAGGAACTCGATGAAATCGGGGCTGAGGGCGACCAGCTCGAAGAGCTCCCGCGCCTCGTCGAACCGGCCGTTACGGAAGAAGTCGTCCCCCACGGCCCGGCGGATCCCTTCCATCTCCTCGTCGGCCACCTTCCGCACCAGCTCGGGGGTGACGGCGGGCCCGCCGTCCAGGCTGGCCCCGTGGTGGGTCCACTGCCAGACCTGGGCCCGGGCGATCTCGGCGGTGGCCGCGTCCTCCATCAGGTTGAAGATGGCCGCCGCTCCATTGCCCCGCAACCACGAGGCCAGGTACTGGATGCCCACGCTGACGTTGTTGCGCAGGCCCTCTTCGGTGATCCGCCCGCCGGGCACCCGCACGTCCAGCAGGTCCCGGGCCGTGACCTGGACGTCGTCCCGCTGGCGCTCCACCTGGTTGGGGCGATCGCCCAGCACCCCGTTGAAGACCTCCATGGCCACCGGTACCAGGTCGGGATGGGCCACCCAGGTGCCGTCGAAGCCGTCCCCCGCCTCCCGGACCTTGTCCTCCCGCACCTTGGCCAGGGCCACCTCGTTCACCTGGGGGTCCTTGCGGCTGGGGATGAACGCGGCCATGCCGCCGATGGCGTGGGCGCCGCGCCGGTGACAGGTCTTCACCAGCAGCTCGGTGTAAGCCCGCATGAAGGGGACGGTCATGGTCACCTGGGCCCGGTCGGGCAGCAGGAAGGCCGGATCGTGGCGGAACTTCTTGATCACGCTGAAGATGTAGTCCCAGCGGCCGGCATTGAGCCCGGCGGCGTGATCCCGCAACTCGTAGAGGATCTCGTCCATCTCGAAGGCGGCCAGGATCGTCTCGATCAGGACCGTCGCCTTGATGGTCCCCCGCGGGATGCCCAGGGCGTCCTGAGCCAGGTTGAACACGTCGTTCCAGAGCCGGGCCTCCAGGTGGCTCTCCATCTTGGGCAGGTAGAAATACGGGCCCGTTCCCTTCTCCAGCAGCCGGCGGGCGTTGTGGAAGAAGTAGAGGCCGAAGTCGAAGAGGCTGGCCGAGACGGGCTGGCCGTCGACCAGCACGTGCTTCTCCACCAGATGCCACCCCCGGGGCCGGACCACCAGGGTGGCCACCTTTTCGCCGAGGCGGTAGATCCGGCCGTCCGGGCTGGTGTACTCGATGGTGCCCTCCACGGCGTCGATCAGGTTGATCTGGCCCTGGATGCAGTTGTCCCAGGTGGGGGTGTTGGCGTCTTCGAAGTCGGCCATGAACACCCGGGCCCCGGAGTTGAGGGCGTTGATCATCATCTTGCGGTCCACGGGGCCGGTGATCTCCACCCGGCGGTCCTGCAGGTCGGCCGGCACGGGAGCGACCCGCCAGTCGCCCTCCCGGATCGACCGGGTGGCGGCCAGAAAGTCCGGGCGCGCCCCCGCTGCCAGCTCCTGCTGCCGCTCGGCCCGCCGCTGGAGCAGCTGGCGCCGGACCGGATCGAACTCCCGCTGCAGGCGGGCCACGAAGGCCAGCGCCTCGGGCGTCAGGACCCGCTCATAACCCTCCCGGATCGGTCCCCGCACCTCGATGCCGTCCAGGGTCACCTTGCACTCGACCTCCTTGGGGTCCGCCACCGGCCACCCCAGCCGCCCCGCCGCATCCCCCATCCCAGCCAAGACGCAGCCAAGCGCCGGCATGGCGCCCCCTCGACCCGTCTGCCGGAACGCCCACGGCCGCAGCCTGCACCCGCCCCGCCGGCCCGGGAGAAGGGACACCGGGCCCGGCGCAGGGTACGGGACGCCGGCCTCCGGCCCGGGCGGAGGGGCCCCGGCCCGAGCGCGGGGGTCGGGACGCCGGCCTCCGGCCCACGCCTCTCCGGGTCCGGCGCCGGTCCCGCCGGCAGGCCGCTTCGCAGCCCCGCGGCCGCCGGGCACCGGAGGACACTCCGGGCCGCCGCGGCCGCCTCCCCGGGTGGCACCGGCACCCGCCTTCCCGGGCGGGGCAGGGTGCTGGCCCCACCGGCCGGGGCGGCGTGGATGTTTTTTACAGCACCATGGTCCCTTCGCCGCCCCCGGCCCGCCCTCCTGCCCCAATCCGCCAGTGGACGGGTTGGGGTGGCGGACGGCCGGCAGGCGGGCGCCAGCGGCACGCCGCGCCCCCTCCCCCACCACCACGGCCCGGCTCCGGTTAGCCCCCTGCCCCGTTTTCGCCCCGGTGCGCCCATGGCCCGTTCCCTGCGCCTCCCCGCCGCCGGCAGCCCCTTCGCCCAGCGCCGTCCCCGGCCCCGGCGATGGGGGAGGCACGCTCACCCGACCACCTCCCCTGGCACCGCCTTCCCTGGCGGGCCGCCGCCTTGCCAGGCCCCCCGGTGGGCGCCCAAGGCCCGGAGCGCGGGTGGGGGCGGGGCATCCCGCCGCCGGGACGGCCCGAACGTCCCGGACCCGAACGCCCCGCCCCGCCCGTTCATCACCCGCCCTGTAACTGCCGCAGCACCTGCACGCCCGTCTGGTAGACGAAGAAGGCATAGAAGGCCGAGAGGGCCACCAGGCCGAGCCGTGACAGCCAGCCGGGCCGCAGCTCCGGCGGGAGGATCCGGGTGTTGAGCCAGAGGACCAGCAGCCCGCCCAGCACGAAGGCGACCCCGGCCATGTTGGCCACCAGCAGGACCAGGGTCAGGGGGTTGTAGGCGAACAGGAAGGCCAGCCACACCGTGACGACCGCCAGGATGATGTAGTAGACGACCCGGATGTCGTTTCGGGTGAACCGCCCCAGTCCCGCCGCCCACAACAGGTCCGTCAGGTGCCGCACCACGGCGTCGGTGGCGTTGATCTGGGTGCCCCACAGGACCCAGAAGCCGATAAGCAGGACCCAGACCCAGCCGAGACCGCCCAGGAACTGGGACACGGCGTGGGCCTGGATCGCCGCGACGTCATAGTTCCCCTTGAGCGGCGTGCCCGGGGCGATGAGCCCGACGGCGAGGAGGACGCAGAGGTACATGCCCAGCAGGCAGCCGCCGAAGTAGAGCGTCCACTGCTCCCAGCGGCAGTAGCGCAGCCACTCCCGGAACCGCGCCAGGCTGTCGGCCGTCAGGTCGAAGACCTTGCCGGTGGGCGACACCTCCACCTTGCGGCCGCCGATCAGGGCCGGGATGTAGCCCACCTGCCCGCCCATGCCCCAGCCCCGGTCCCGCATCCAGTTGGAGGCCGCCATGTTGAGGACGCCGCCGGTGGCCGCGTAGGCGGCGAAGCCGCCGATCAGGGTCCAGTTCACGCTGCCGCCCTCCCCCGACGGCAGGAAGCCGAACTGGAAGAACCCGGCCGCGACCCGGCCCCACCACTCCCACGGCACCAGCCACAGGTCGAGGACGATCAGGCTCAGGAAGATGAAGACGACGGCGAAGGTGGAGACCCGCGCCAGGGTCCGCTCGACCCGGCTGCCGAAGGTCACCACCAGCATGACCAGCAGCATGGCCAGGATGCCGTAGACCAGGACCAGGCCCTTGTCGGCGTCACCGGGCAGCCGCCCCAGGTGCAGGGCGGCCAGGGCGGTGGCCGAGGAAGCCGCCCAGCCCGGCGAGACGGAGAGGATGCAGATGAGCGCCCAGACCGGACCCCACAGCCACCGGCCGGGCCAGAGGCGCATGAGGCCGGGGATCACCGACTCCCCCGTGGCCAGGGTGTAGCGCTGGCACTCCAGGTTGAACACCGTCTGCAGGACCGTCGCCACGGTGGCGATCCACAGCAGGGCCGGCCCGTACTGGATGACCGACCGCGGCCCCAGCAGCCACTCGCCGCTGCCGATGGAGATGCTGAGCAGGATCGCGCTGACGCCGATCATCTTGAGGAAGTTCCGCCCCGTGAAGGGCGGCGGTGCCGGGAGTTCGCCGACCTCCATGGCCGGACCCAATCCCATGGGCACCGTCCGGACGCCGTTCGCCACGGTTCACCCCTCCCTGCGGCGGGCCCCTTTGGGCCCCGCCGGCGGTGGCCGTCCTCCCGGACGGCGGTGCACTGGACGCTGGGCGCCGCCTTCCGCCCCGGCTCCCCCAGAGCCCCGGGGCGGCGCGGCCGGTTCCACCGGATTCGCTGGCGATGCCCCGGCCCGGTGCGGGTCGCCCCTGCGGCCCCTCCCCGGGCTCCCACCCCCTTCCCGTCCCCGTACTGCTCTCTATGAAGAGGCGGCCGTCCCGACCACCTTGCCGGGGTTGAGGATCCCCCAGGGATCGAGCAGCCCCTTGAGGGAACGCATCAGCGCCACCGCCTCGTCGCCGTGCTCGGCGGCCAGGTACTTCACCTTGCCCATGCCGACGCCGTGCTCGCCGGTGCAGGTCCCGCCCCGGGCCAGGGCGTCCCGGACGATGCGCTCGTTGACGGCCTCGGCCCGGGCCACCTCCGCCGGGTTCTCCGGGTCGACCATGAAGATCACGTGGTAGTTGCCGTCTCCCACGTGCCCGAGGACGGCGGCCTCCAGGCCGTGTTCCTCCGCCACCTGGCGGGCGAAGCGGATGCTGGCGGGCAGCTGGGAGAGGGGCACGCACACGTCGGTGGCCATCATCCGCCGGCCCGGCGACGCCGCCGCGATGGCCAGGGCCGCCTGGTGCCGGGCCTCCCAGAGCTTCTCCCGGGCCGCGGGGTCCGTCTCGAAGGCGAACTCCACCGCGTCCTCCAGGGCGGCCAGCTCCTGGGCCAGGGCCACCTCCTCCCGGACGGCCGCCTCCGGGCCGGCGAACTCCAGGAACAACGTGGGCCGCTCGGGATAGGCCGTCCCCTTGTAGCCGTTGACGGCCCGGATTGTGGCCCCGTCGACCAGCTCCACCCGGGCCACGGGCACGCCGGCCCGGATCAAGGCCACGGCCACGCGGGCGGCGGCCTCCACCGTGGCGAAGCCGGCCCGGGCGGCCAGGACGAACTCCGGCAGCGGGTAGACCCGCAGGATCGCCTCGGTGACCACGCCCAGGGTCCCCTCGGACCCGACGAACAGGGCGGTCAGGTTGTACCCCGCCGACGACTTCACCGCCCGGCTCCCCGTGCGGATGACCTGGCCGCCGGCCAGCACCACCTCCAGCCCCAGCACCTGGTGTTTCATCGCCCCGTAGCGGACGGCGTTGGTCCCGCTGGCGTTGTTGGCGATCATGCCGCCGATGGTGGCGTCGGCGCCGGGATCCACGGGGAAGAACAAGCCCTCCCGGGCCAGGCGCTGGTTGAGCCGGGAACGGGTGAGGCCGGGCTGGACGCGAACCAGGAAGTCCTCGGGGCGGATCTCCAGGATGGCGTCCATCCGCGTCATGTCCAGGCTGACGCCGCCGGCCAGGGGGACCGTGTGGCCCTCCAGGCTGCTTCCCACCCCGAAGGGCACCACCGCCACCCGGTGGCGGGCGGCCCACTCCAGCACGGCCTGCACGTCGGCCGTCGACTCGGGGTAGACCACCGCCGCGGGCAGGCGGGGCGGATGGTAGCTGAAGTCGTGGCTGTGGTGCTCGCGGGCCGCCTGGCCCGTCACCACCTTGCGGGCATCGCCCAGGCGGGCCCGCAGGTCCTCCAATTCCGCGGGGCCCGGTTGGGACAGCGACGGTTGCGGCGATGAGGGCGTCGACATGGGCCGGGTCCTCCCCTTCGGATGGTTTTCGCGTCGTTGTGGTCCGGGGCCGTTCCGGTCCGGGGCCGGACGGCACGGGACCGGACGGCCCGGTCACGGCTGGCGCGGCGGCCGGACGGCGGGCGGCCGGGGCCGGGACCGGAACCGGGGCGGTACAGGCCGCCGGTGCAGGGCGCCGGGGGCCACGGCCCGGCGGCCCTGGCTGCCGCGGCCAAGGGCGCCGCGGCCAAGGGGGCGCTGCCCCTCCCTGCCCCCCTTCACCCGCCCGCCGCCGTCTCCTCATAGGCGGCGGCCAGCAGTTCCACGGTGTGGACCACGGGGATCGCCAGTCCCGCCCGCTCCAGGCCCTGGCGCAGCTGGACGATGCACCCGATGTTGCCCGTCGCCACCGCCTCCGCCCCGCTGCGCCGGATGGCCGCCACCTTGCGGGCCTGAAGGGCCCGGGCCACCTCGGGCTGCTCCAGGTTGTAGGTCCCCGCCGAGCCACAGCACAGGTCGGGTTCGTCCAGTTCCACCAGCTCCAGGTTCGGGATGGCCGCCAGCAGCTGCCGCGGTTCGGAGCGCACCCCCTGGCCGTGGGCCAGGTGGCAGGCGTCGTGGTAGGCAACCCGCCGGGGGGCAGGGAGCGGCCCTGGCGGCCGCAGGCCCAGCTGGCCGAGGAACTCCGCCACGTCCCGCACCCGGCCGGCCAGCCGGCGGGCGGCCTCCTCCTGGGGATGCCCGGCGAAGAGGTGGCCGTACTCCTTCATCGCCGACCCGCAGCCGGCGGCGTTGACCACGATGGCGTCCACGTCCTCGGGAAAGGCCTTGAGGTTCACCGCCGCCAGCCGCCGCGCCCGGTCCAGGTCCCCGGCGTGCATGGGCAGGGCCCCGCAGCAAACCTGGGCCGGCGGGATGATGACCTCGACCCCGTTGGCCGCCAGCAGGCGGATGGTGGCCTGGTTGATCTCGGGCGCCAGGACCTGCTGGACGCAGCCCGCCAGCAGGGCGACTCGAGCCCGGCACGGCCCCTGGGCGGGCACCACCTGGGGCAGGGGCCGGGCCGGGGGCAACCGGGAAGGAGCCAGCTCCAGAAGGGCCGCCAGCCGGCGGGCGAGCCCGCCCCCCAGGGCCTCCCCCGGGGCCTCCCCCGGGGCCTCGGTGGAGGTCTCGGCCTCACCCACCGTCCCTCCTGCGGCCGCGGCCGGCCCAGGCGTGCCGGGGCCATGCCCAGGCTGGGGCTCGCCGGCCACCGCCGGGCCCGGGAATGGCGTCCCGCCGGGCGCCGGGCCCGCCGGCCGCGGGCTGGCATCCAGAGGGATGGCTGGCCCCGGAGCGGGGCCTGCCGAGCCGTCCGCGGCCGGTTCGTCCGGTAACCGCAGCCACCGCCGCGCCAGGGGGGCCGCCACCGCCGCCAGCCGCACCGCCCAGCGGAACCGCCGGGGGTCCGTCAGGGTGGCCAGGAGGGCCCGGCGCAGCCACCGCTCGGCGGCTGGCCGGGGAGCCCGTTCCTCCCTCAGGGCGCGGAAGGGCGTGAGCAACTGGCCGTACTGCACCCCCGACGGGCAGGCGCTGACGCAGGCCAGGCAGCCCAGGCAGCGGTCCACGTGCAGGGCCACGCTGCCCGCCACCGGCAGGTGGCCCTCCAGGGCCTCCTTCATCAGGTAGATCCGGCCCCGGGGCGAGTCCATCTCCTCGCCCAGCACCTGGTAGGTCGGGCAGGCGCTCAGGCAGAAGCCGCAGTGGACGCAGGCGTCGACGGCCGCGGCCATGGCGGGCCCGGCCGGCCCCAGCTCCTGGATGGGGATCTGGTGCTGCAACGGTTCGCCCCCCTTGGGTTCGGACGGCCGCGACGGGCGACCGCGGCCGGGCCGGCGGCCGTCAGGCGCCCCCGGCCCCGGCGATGCCGGCGGGCGTGGGCTCCCGGACCGCCTCCCACCAGGGCAGGGCCGGGAACCGCCCGCCGGGGTCGAACACCGCCTTGAGGGCCCGGGCCACCGCCGTGCCCTCCGGCGGCACGAGGAAGGCGGGCGGCGGACCGCCCCAGCCGTCGCCGCTCCAGACCAGGGCGGGGATGCCCTGCTCCGCCAGCACGGCCCGCAGCCCGTCGCGCCGGGCCGGTTCCACCGGGTCGGGGAACAGGACCCAGGCGCCCGTGGCCGCCTGGGTGTACAGGACGGTCCCGCCGTGCCGCCGCCAAAGGTCGTCCAGGGCCAGGAGGCGGGCCGGACGGCCGTAGAGGCGCAGGAGGCCGCCCTGGGCGGAGCGGGTCCACGCCAGTTCCCGCAGGCCCCGCCACAGGGCCTCCTCCTCCGGGCCCGTGAGGATCTCCGCCCGGCCGGCGCCGGACACGGCGGCCCGCACCCGATCGAGCCAGGCCGGTAGGATCGCCGCCGGCCCCGCCACCCGCACCAGGAGGACATAGCCGGGCCCCACGCCGGGCCACGCCCCCGGCCCCGCCCCGGGTCGTGCCGCCCCCGCGCCGGACCACGCCCCTGGCCCCGCCCCGGGCCGTGCCGCCCCCGCCGCGGCCGGCAGGCGGTCCAAAACGCCCGGAGCCGCCAGTTCCAGGGCGTGGGGCTCCAGCGGCGAGCGGTAGACCGCCGCCAGGGCGGCGGCCGCCTCCTGGATGCCGGCGAAGGCGAGGGCGACCGTCCCCCAGGCCTCGGGCCGCGGGAAGACCTTGAAGGTCAGCTCGGCCAGGACCCCGAAGCGACCCATGCTGCCGCAGAGGAACTTGGGCAGGTCGTAGCCGGCCGCGTTCTTCACCACCCGGCCGCCGCCCCGGACGACCCGGCCCCGCCCGTCCACCAGGGTGACCCCCAGGACGAAGTCGCGCACCCCGCCATATCGCAGGCGGCAGGGGCCGGAGACGCCCATCGCCACCGTCCCCCCCAGGGTGGCGCCGGCGTCGACCAGCAAGGGGTCGAAGGGCAGGTACTGGCCGTGGCGGGCGAGCACCGCCTCCAGCTCCGCCACCCGCGTCCCCGCCCGGACCGTCACGGTGAACTCGGCCGGGTCGTAGTCGACGATCCCCGCCAGGCCGGTGGTGTCGACCACCAGGGTTCCGGCGGGAAGCCCCTCCGGCGGGTCGGAATCGGCGCCCCCGTCCCCCCGGACCCGCAGGGTGCCGGGACCATCCCCGCTTCCTCCCACCGCTCCTTGGGCGCCGGCCCCCCGGGCCCCGGGGACCCACCCACCTCCGGCCGGCCCGGAACCGGCCTTGGTCCCCCCACCCCGGGGGATGACCCGGGACGCCTCCCGGACCAGGGCGGCCAGTTCCTCCACGCTTTGCGGACGCAGCGCTGGGACATCACCGCGGTCGGAGGCTGGCGCGGCGGTCGTGCCGGAACCGGCGGAGGGGTGGCCGGGCGGGTGGCCGGGCGCCTGCGACACGCCGCTCGGGGTGGTCACCGCGGTTCCCGCCGCCGCGGCCGCCACCGGGCTGCGGACGCCCGGATCCCCAGGGCCGGGGGGCGCCGGTTCGTCCGGGAAGACCTTGCCCCGGTTGGCCAGCTCCTGGGGATCGAAGGTGCGGCGGATGGACCGCATCAGGTCCAGGGTGACGGGGTCGAACATCCGCGGCAGGAACCGGCGCTTTTCCAGCCCCACCCCGTGCTCGCCGGTGATGGAGCCGCCCAGCTCGATGCAGGTCTCGATGATGGCAGCGGCCAGCTCCTCCGCCCGCTGGACCGTCTCGGGCGAGCGGTCGTCGAAGAGGATCAGAGGGTGCAGGTTGCCGTCGCCGGCGTGGAAGACGTTGGCGACCCGGAAGCCGTGGCGGGCGGCCAGCTCCTCGATCCGGGCCAGGGCCTCCCCCAGGCGGGTCCGGGGGACCACGCCGTCCTGGACCAGGTAGCCCAGGCTGATGTGGCCGACGGCCGAGAAGGCGCTCTTGCGTCCCTTCCAGAGGCGCTGGCGGTCGGCCTCGTCCCGGGCCAGCCGGATCTCCGTCGGCCCCGAGGCCTCGATCACCGCCATCAGCCGGCGGAAGTCGGCTTCCACCTCATCGGCGGGACCGTCCAGCTCGACGATCAGCAAGGCCCCGGCCTGCCGGGGGTAACCGGCGCCCACCGCCGCCTCGGCAGCATCCATGGCCAGCCGGTCCATGATCTCCATGGCGGCGGGCAAGAGCCCCGCCCCCACCACGGCGCTCACCGCGTCCCCCGCCTGGTCGAGCCGCCGGTAGGCCGCCAGGACGGTCCGGACGGCCTCCGGCCGCGGCAAGAGGCGCACGGTCACCTCGACCACCACGCCGAACTGGCCCTCGGCGCCGGTGAAGAGGCCGGGCAGGTCGGGGCCGGCCACGTCCAGGCTGGTGCCGCCGAGGCTCACCGTCTCCCCCGTGGCCAGCACGACCTTCATGCCCAGGACGTGGTTGGCCGTCATCCCGTACTTCAGGCAATGGGCGCCGCCGGAGTTGAAGGACACGTTGCCGCCGATGGTGCAGATCACCTGGCTGGAGGGATCGGGCGCGTAGTAGAGGCCGTAGGGAGCGGCCGCCCGGCTGATCTGGAGGTTGACGACGCCTGGTTCCACCACCGCCAGCCGGTCGCCGGGATCCAGGTGCAGGATCCGGTTCATCCGGTTCAGGGCGATGACGATCCCGCCCGGCACCGGCACGGCCCCGCCCGAGAGGCTGGTCCCGCTGCCCCGGGCGACGAAGGGGACGCCGTGCTCGCGGCACAGGCGCACCGTGGCCTCCACCTGCTCCCGGCGGGTGGGCAGGACCACCGCCAGGGGCCGCGACCGGAAGACCGTCAGCCCGTCGCACTCGTAGGCCGCCAGCTGGGCCGGGTCGGTGTGGATCGCGCCGGAGGGGTAGATCCGGCGCAGGGCGGCGAGGAAGGCCCCCCGATCCCCGTGCTCCCCCATGAGCATCGCCCCCGATGCTGCCCGCGGCGCCCCCGGCCCACGCGGGGCGCTGCGGGCCGAGCGTGCGCGGATCTCGGACCGCCGATCGGTGGGGATATGGGATTCCTATTCACTGCCCGCGGCCGAGTTCCTGTTTCCGGAAGGGAAGGGGCCATGGCTGGGGGTCGCGCGCCGCCTGGACGAGGCCGCGGCCGCCGCAGGTAGGAACCGGCTCCCGCCAGGGCGAAATGTGCCCCATCCCTTCTTCCCCGAGACGTGGCAGAACGGAGGCGGTGCGGTGTTCGACGGCAGCGGGGTCCTCTTCTTCCAGCAGGCGTCCAACCCCCTGATGGACGCGGTGGCCCAGGTCTTCACCTACCTGGGCAGCGAGTACTTCTACATGCTGGTGCTGCCCTTCATCTACTGGTGCGTCGACCGGCGGCGGGGCCACCAGCTGGCCTTCCTGTTTCTCGTCTCCATGTGGCTCAACGGCTGGCTGAAGGACCTGGCCAACATGCCGCGGCCGTCGGCCGCCTTCGACGGCGTCCGGGTGCTGGTCCGGGAGACCAGCCCCGGCTTCCCCTCGGGCCATGCCCAGGGGGCCGTCACCCTCTTCGGCTACCTGCTCATGGAGTACCCGGCCCGCTGGTGGCGGGCCCTGGCCGTGGCCCTGATCGCCCTGATCGCCTTCTCCCGCCCGTACCTGGGCGTCCACTACCTGGGGGATACCCTGGGCGGGCTGGCCATCGGCCTGGCGATGGTCGCCCTCTTCCGCTGGGGCTTCCGGCGGGGATGGGGCGGGACCTGGCCGCGGGGCCGCAAGCTGGCCTTGAGCCTGATCGGACCGCTGCTCCTCTTGCCGCTTTACGGCGAATCCGTGGCCTACCAGACCCTGGGCTTCCTGATGGGCTTCCTGGCGGGCGACCTCTACGCACCGGACGCCCTCCCCTATTCGACGCCCCCGCGGCCCGGGATCGCCGCGGCGCGCATGGCCCTGGGCCTCGCCGGCTTCGCCATCCTGTACGGGCTGCACGGGGCGCTGATCCCCAACGGCCTGGCGGAGCTACCGGGGTATGCCTTGCTGGGCCTGTGGGTGACGGCCGGGGCGCCGTGGCTGTTCCGCCGCCTGGGTCTGGCGGACGAACCGGCCGCCCGGCGGGGGGCGGCCCCTGGCGGGGCCGGGCTGGCGGTGGCCGGCGGGTCTGGGGCCTCCCTGGCAGGGGTCCGGGTCCGGCCCGCGCCGCCCCTCCGGCCGGCGGCGGAGGGGGCGGTCCCTGCCGGGGCGCCGGCGGGGCCGGTTCGTCCCCTGCTGCGGCTGGCGGCGGGGTTCGGCGCGGCCGCCGTGGCGGGCACCCTGCTCACATTACCGCCCGTCGACCGGGCGGCCTTCGGCCCTATGGCCGGTTCGTCCGCGGACCGTCCCCTGCCCCTGGTCATCGCCCACCGGGGCGGCGACCTGCGGCCCGAGGACACCCTGGAGAGCTTCCGTTACGCCGCCGCGCTGGGGGCGGACTGGATCGAGATGGACGTCCACCGGATCCGCGACGGCTCCCTGGTGATCCTCCACGACGAGACGGTGGACCGCACGACCAACGGCCAGGGGGACATCCACGCCATGACCTTGGAGCAGGTCAAGGCGCTGGATGCGGGCTACTGGTGGACCCCGGACCAGGGCCAGACCTATCCCTACCGGGGCCGCGGGCTGACCATCCCCACCCTGGAGGAGGTCCTGGAGGGCCTGCCCGGCCAGCGGCTGCTCATCGAGCTCAAGGACGACGACCTGGCCCTGGCCGAGGCCGTGGCCCGGGAGCTCCAAGAGCATGGGGCCACCGGCCGGGTCATGGTCGCCTCCTTCCACGACCGGGTCCTGCAGCACTTCCGGGCGCTGGCCCCCGAGGTGCCGACCAGCCTGGCCAGCGGGGAGGCCTTGCGGTTCGTCATCCTGCAGCGGTTCGGCCTGACCCCCTACCACCGGCCGCCGGCCATCGCCCTGCAGGTGCCGGAGTACCAGGGCATCCTCAAGGTCTTCTCCAGCGGGCTGGTGCGGCTGGCCCACGACCGGGGGGTGGAGGTCCACACCTGGACGGTCAACGATCCCCGCAAGATGGAGCAGATGTTCCTGGCCGGGGTGGACGGCATCGTCACCGACCGGCCCGACCTGGCCCTGGAGGTGCGCAACCGCCTCTTCGGCGCAGACCGTCCTTGACATGACCACAGCGGGGCGCCCGGGTCCGGCTCCGGGCCCGGGTCTGCCCCGGGCCGGGCCAGCGGGGCGCCAGGGAAAGGGAGTGGAAGCCCGTGAGCACCTTGCCGTGGGGCCAAGGCAACTTCGGCCTGCAAGCCCAGGTGGAGATCTACCTCTCGGCGGCCCAGCCCCAGCGGCCGCCCGTCAGCGTCGACCGCTGGCGGGAGGCGGCCCGGGCCGTCCTGCCCGACGGCCCCTGGTGGTACGTGGAGGGCGCGGCCGGCGGCGGTGCCACCATGGCCGCCAACCGGGCGGCCTTCGACCGCTGGCGCCTGCGGCCCCGCATGCTGCGGGACGTGGCCCAGCGGGACCTCTCCGTCGAGCTCTTGGGACGCCGGTTGCCGGCGCCGGTCTTGCTGGCGCCCGTGGGCGTCCTCTCGGTGGTCCACCCGGAGGCCGAACGGGCACCGGCCCGGGCGGCGGCCCGGCTGGGCATCCCCTTCGTCGCCAGCACCGTCTCCTCGGTGACCCTGGAGGGCATCGCCGAGGCCTCGGGCGACGCCCCCCGCTGGTTCCAGCTCTACCCGACCCGGGACCGGGAGGTGATGGCCAGCCTGGTGCGGCGGGCCGAAGCCGCCGGCTACGAGGCCCTGGTGGTCACCGTGGACACCACGATGCTGGGCTGGCGGGAGCACGACCTGGAGAACGCCTACCTGCCCTTCTTGCTGGGCGAGGGCATCGCCAACTACCTGTCGGACCCGGCCTTCCGCGCCCGGTTGCCCCGGCCGCCCGAGGAGGACCGGGAAGGAGCGATCCTCCAGTTCCTTCAGGTCTTCGTCAACCCGTCCTTCACCTGGGACGAACTGGCCTTCCTGCAAAGCCAGACCCGCCTGCCCGTCCTCGTCAAGGGGATCACCCACCCCGACGACGCCCGGCAGGCGGTGGAGCAGGGGGTCCAGGGCCTCATCGTCTCCAACCACGGGGGTCGCCAGGTGGACGGCGCCGTCGCCGCCCTGGACGCCCTGCCGGAGGTGGTGGCGGCCGTGGGCGGCCGCGTCCCCGTCCTCTTCGACAGCGGCATCCGGCGGGGGGCCGACATCCTGAAGGCCCTGGCCCTGGGGGCCCGGGCGGTGCTGGTCGGCCGGCCCTACGTCTACGCGCTGGCCGTCGCCGGCGAGGCGGGGGTCGCCCGGCTCCTGCGCCACCTGCTGGCCGACCTGGACCTGACCATGGGCCTTTGCGGCGTCCGCTCGGTGGCGGAGATCGGCCCCGACCTGGTGACCCGTACCTGATCCCGGTGCCACCCCAGGGCCGGGGCGGCACCTTCGCGGGGACGGCGCTGATGGGGCGCGGCTGGGCGGGGGCCGGGTTGGCGGGGCCCGGCTGGGCGGGGGCCGGCTCCCGTGGAGCCGGCCCCCTTCGTCCCCGTTCCGGTTACCGCTTTTCCGAAGCGGTTGCCGCGGCGGCCCCCGCGGCGGCCGCGGAGCCCGCCTTCCGCAACAGGGCCTGCACCGTGGCCAGGACCAGCCGGTCCCGCAGGCCCACCGGCAGCCAGCGCAAGAGGCGCACCTCCCGGGCCCGCTCCGGCGCCGCCACCAGGTACCGGGCCCGGGGCCGGGGTGCCGTGAGGGCGTGGACCACCGCCCGGGCCACGGCCTCGGGCGGCAGGCCGTGGCGAGCGTTGCGCTGGGCCACGCGGGTCATCGCCGCCACCGCCGCGGGGTAGACCGACTCGGTGCCGGGCGGGGGCGGCAGCAGGTACCCCTGGGCCGCCTCCGCCGACCGTTGCCAGATCGGGGTCACCACCGAGCCCGGCTCCACGATGCTGACCCGGATGCCCCAGGGCGCCAGCTCGATGCGCAAGGCGTCGGCCAGGGCCTCCAGGGCGAACTTCGACGCCGAATAGGGTCCCATGAAGGGCAAGGACACCAGGCCCGAGACGGACCCCATCAGGACGAGCCGCCCCCGCCCCCGGCGCAGGGCCGGGAGCAGAGCCCGGGTCACGGCCACCACCCCGACCACGTTGACCTCCAGCTGCTCCCGCCAGACGGCCTCGGGGATCAGCTCCACAGGGCCGGCGGCGGCGATCCCGGCGTTGTTGACCAACCCTTGCAGGCCGGCTGGCCCGACCCGCTGCTCGACCGCCTCGGCGGCCGCCCGGACCTGTTCCGCGTCGGTCACGTCCAGGCGCAGGGGCTCCACGCCCCCGCCTGTTTCTTGCCGGAGCGCCTCGCCGTCTTCCGGCCGGCGCACTCCGGCCAGTACGGTCCAGCCGGCCCGGGCCAGCGCCAGGGCGCTGGCCCGGCCGATGCCGCTGCTCGCCCCGGTGATCAGCACGTACGGCATCCCCGGTTCCCCTCCCGGCCCCCGTTCACGGGCCTGTCGGTTCGGTCCACCCCGGCCGGCTCAGCGGGCCGCCGCCTGCGCCCTGCGCTCGGCCGCCAGCTCCAGCAAGGCATCGGCCACCAGGGCCCGGATCAGCTCCAGCTTGAACCGGCTGCCCGGCAAGGGGTCGGCCCCGTCTACCGCCAGCTCGCCGGCCCGGCGGGCCGCCCCTTCGTCGAGGGCCCGCCCCTCCAGCCAGGCCTCGACGGCCTCCAGCCGCCAGGGCTTGAGGGCCACCCCCCCCAGGACCAGCCGCGCCCCGCCCACCACGGGAGCGGCGCCGGGACCCTCCCACTCCTGCCAGCGCACGGCCACCGCCAGGCTGACCAGGGCGAACTGCCAGGCCTGCCGGTCGGTGACCTTCCGGTAGAGGCTGCTCCACGCCCCCTCGCCGGCCGGCGGCAGGTGGACCGCCACCACCAGCTCGCCGGGTTCCCGCGCCGTCAACCCCCTCCGCCCGCCGTCGACCCGGCCGGGGAAGTAGGATCCGGCGGGCACCCGCCGCCGGGCCAGCCCGCCCTCGGTCCACCGGGCCAGTTCCACCTGGGCATCCAGGGCCACCAGGGCCACCGCCGGATCCGACGGGTGGACCGCCCCGCAGCCGGCGCCCGGTTCCCCGGCCCGGTGCCCGAAGACGGCCTGGAAGGGCCCGGCCGCGCCGGGGGCCGCACAGGCGCAGTGGTCGTCCCCCACCAGCAGGCAGGGCAGCCCGGTGCGGAAGAACCAGCACCGCACCTGCTGTTCCAGGTTCCCCCCCAGGGTCGCCCGGTTGCGCAGGGCCGGGGTCGCCGAGGCCGCCGCGGCCTGCGCCAGGGCCCGGTAGGCCGGAGGCAGGGCCCCGGGCCGGGCCAGCTCGGCCAGGGTCGCCAGGGCACCGATCCGCCAGCCCCCTTCGGCGTCGGGGCCAAGACCGGCCAGCCCCTCCAGGCGCCCGATGTCCATGAGCCGCGCCGGCCGGGCCCGGCCCTGGTGGATCAGGCTGAAGAGGTCGGTCCCCCCGGCCAGGGCCACCGGCGGGGGAGACGCCTCCGCCAGGGCCCGCAAGGCCTGCTCCAAGGACTGGACCCGGGCATAGGCCGCTCCCCCTGGCGCCCCCGGGGCCACGGCGGCCGGAGCCCCGGGCGGGGCCCCGGGCTCCTGGACGTCCCTCATCACCGGTCCTCCCCCCCTTCGGCCGCGCCGGCCCGGGACGGCTGCCGGCGGCCGTCGGGCCCGATGCCGTGCCGGCGCAACAGGGCCAGGACCCGGTCCCGGCTCAAGGGCAGCTCCCGCACCGGGATGCCCGTGGCGTGGTAGAAGGCGTTGGCGATGGCCGCGGCCGTGGGAATGATGGGCGGCTCCCCCGCCCCCTTGACCCCCAGGTTGTTGCCGTGGGGATCGGGTTCCCCGGTGAAGGCCACGTGGAGCCGCGGGATGTCGGCCACGGTCGGCACCCGATAGTTCTCCAGGTTGGGATTGAGCACCCGCCCGCTCACGGGGTCCATCACCCGCTCCTCCAGCAAGGCGAAGCCCAGCCCCTGGATCATGCCGCCCTCCATCTGGGCCGACGCCGTCAAGGGGTTGACCACCCGCCCGATGTCGTGGACCGCCCACAGGTCCAACACCCGGACCTCGCCGGTGGCGGGGTCCACCTCCACCTCGGCGAACTGGGCGCCGAAGGTATGGATCGCGTACTCGTCGGGGTTGGGACCGCGGCTCCCCCGGCCCACGATGACGTACTGGCCCAGGGTCTTGCCCAACTCCGCCAGGCCGACCCCCCGGTCGGGGGCGCCCTTGACCTGCACCCGGCCCGGAGGAACCAGCTCCAGGTCCCGCGGGTCAACCTCCAGCAGGCCGCCGGCCAGCTCCAGGATCTGCCGGACGGCGTCGGCGGCGGCCGATCGCACCGCCGGCCCCATGGACGGCACCGTCATGCTGCCGGCACTGATGGGCGCATAGGGCCCGCCGTCGGTGTCGCCCAGCTGGACCCGGACCCGCTCCAGGGGCAGGGCCAGTTCCTCCGCGGCGATCTGGGCCAGGACGGTCCGCGTCCCGGTGCCGATGTCCTGGCCGGCCGTCACCACCGTGGCCGTCCCGTCGGGATGGACCCGCACCTCGGCCTGGGCCGGCGGCCCGCCCGCCCCGCCCCAGATCTGGCTGGCCATCCCGATGCCGCGCAGGCGCCGCCGGGCCGGTTCGTCCGGCTCCGTCGCGGCCCCGGCGGCGACCCGGCCCCGCTTGGCGTCCCAGCCGGCCATGGCCGCCCCCAGCGCGTAGGCCTGCCGCAACCCCTTGGAGGAGTAGGGCCGGCCGCTGATGGGGTCGACCTCCGTGTAGTTGCGCAGCCGCAGCTCGATGGGATCCAGGCCCAGGCGTCCGGCCAGCTCATCCATCAGGACCTCCAGGGCCACCGTCCCCTCCACGTACCCCGGCGCCCGGAAGGCGGAGGCGGGCCCGGTGTTGGTGTGGACCGGCACCTCCACGGTACGGACGTTGGGGCAGGCGTAGAGCTGGCGGGCCGGCCCCCCGATGCTGCCGGCGCTGCCCAGGACCCCCACCGCTGCGTAGGCCTCCAGGTCGATGGCCACCAGCCGGCCGTCGGCCGTGGCGCCCAGCCGGAGCCGCTGCAGGGTGCTGTGGCGGTTGCCGGCGGCCAGGTTCTCCTCCTCCCGGTCCAGCACGCAGCGCACCGGGCGGCCCAGCTGGCGGCTGAGGATCCCGGCCAGCACCGTGTACTTGTGCAGCCCGTTCTTGCTGCCGAAGCCGCCGCCCATGTGCTCCTTGACGACCCGCACCCGGTGGACGGGCAGGCCGAAGAGCTGGGCGAACCGGTCCCGCACCCCGAACAGGTGCTGGGTCGAGTCGTAGATGGTCACCCGGTCCTGCTGCCAGTCCACCACGCTGCCGTGGGTCTCCATGCAGTTGTGCAGCTGGACCGGGGTGCGGAAGGTGCCCTCGACCACCACGGCGGCCCGCCGGAGCCCCTCCTCCACGTCCCCCCGGCTGTAGCGGCTGGCCCGGTCCCAGCGCACGTTGCCCTGGGGACGAACCGGCGGCGCATCGGGCTTCATCGCCTCCTCCAGGTCGACGACGAAGGGCAGCGGCTCGTACTCCACCTCCAGGGCCGCCGCCGCGGCGCGGGCCGTGGCCAGGTCCCGGGCCGCCACCACCGCCACCTCGTCGCCATGGTAGCGGACCACCGGGTTGAGGACGCGATCGCCCTCCCGTCCCCACGGAATCGGCGGGCAGTTCTCGTGGGTCAGCACCGCCAGCACGCCCGGGATGGCCAGGGCACCGGCAGTCCGGATCGCCCGGATCCGGGCATGGGGATAGGGGCTCCGCACCACGACGGCGTAGACCATCCCCGGCAGCCGCACGTCGTGGGTGTAACGGGCCCGGCCCGTCACCTTCTCCCAGCCGTCGACCCGGGGGACGGGCCGGCCCACGTATCGCAGGGCGCCTTCTTCGGGGAGCGGGCCGGCGGGGTCGTCCTCCACCACCACGTACCGCTCCTGGACCCGCCCTTCGAACTCAAACTGGGTCTTGACCAGCCGTGGCACCCGGCACCCCTCCCTCCCCGCCGCGGCGACCCGCCGGGCCGTCCCCGGGCGCCGCAGCATCCTGCCCCCGGGCCCCTTGCCCGGACGCTGCCCCCGCCCCGGGACCCGCGCCGGCCTCGGCCCGCATCGCCGCCGCCCGCAAGGCCGCGTTGACGATGCGCAGGTAGGCGCCGCAGCGGCACAGGTTGCCGCTGAGGGCCGCCACCACCTGCTCCCGGGTCGGGTGGGGCTCCTGATCCAGCAGGGCCTTCACCGCCATGATCTGCCCCGGCGTGCAGAACCCGCACTGGAGGGCGTCTTCGGCGATGAAGGCCTCCTGGATGGGGTGCAGCCGATCCCCCTGGGCCAGACCCTCCACCGTCTCCACGCGGCTGCCGTCGCAGGACGCCACCGGCACCAGGCAGCTGTACACCAGCCGGCCGTCGACGATCACGCTGCAGGCGCCGCAGTTCCCTTCCCCGCAGCCGATCTTGGTGCCCGTCAGGCCCAGACGCTCGCGGAGGAACGCGGCCAGGGTGAGCCCGGCGGGCACCTCCCCGACCCAGCGCTCCCCGTTGACGTCCAGTTCCACGGGAACCTGGGACTGAAACACCGGCAGCGCCGGGGCGGCCCCGCCGCCGGCGCCCGCCGGTTCCTTCCACCCGCTGGACAAGGTGAGCCCTCGCCTCCTCACCGCCCCTTCCACTGGGGCGCCCGCTTCTCCAGGAAGGCTTGCATGCCCTCCTTCTGGTCTTCCGTGGCAAAGAGGCTGTAGAACAGGCGGCGTTCGAACTCTAGCCCCGCGCCCAGGGGGGTCTCATAGGCCTGCAGGACCGCGGCCTTGGCCATCTGCACCGCCAGGGGCGGCATCCCGGCGATGGTGTGGGCCAGCCGCACTGCCTCGGGCAGGCACTGCTCGTCGGGGACCACCCGGGTCACCAGGCCCCACGCCTCCGCCTCCCGGGCCGGGATCATCCGCCCGGTGAGGATCGCCTCCATCGCCTTGTACTTGCCGGCCACCCGGGTCAGGCGCTGGGTGCCGCCCGCCCCGGGGATCACGCCGATCTTGATCTCCGGCTGGCCGAACTGGGCCGACTCCCCGGCGATGATGATGTCGCAGCCCATGGCCAGCTCGAAGCCGCCGCCCAGGCAATAGCCCTGCACCGCCGCGATGACGGGCTTGCGGATGCGCCAGAGGCGCTGCCAGGCGCCCAGCAGGTCGTCCCCGGTCACCTCCGCCAGGCCCTTGCCCGCCATCTCGGCGATGTCGGCGCCGGCGGCGAAGGCCCGCTCGTTGCCCGTCAGCACCATGCAGCGGATGGCGGGGTCCCGGTCGAACCCGGCCAGGGCCCCGGCCAGCTCTTCGATCAGGTCCCGCCGCAGGGCGTTGAGGACCTTGGGCCGGTTCAGCCGCACGATGGCCACCGGCCCGTCGGTCTCCACCAGCAGGTATTCGTAACGGCGTTCCATCCCATCCCCCGTCGCGGTCAAGCCGGTTCACCTCCGCCCATCCATTCGCCTGGGAAGAACCGGTTCCCTGCGGGGGCCCGCGGCCGGGTCCCGGCCCGCTTTACTGTGACGCGCCGCCGGGTCCCGGCCCGCTGGGCGATGACGCTTTGCTATGATGAGCGGGGCATCGCCATCGCCGCCAAGCCGGCGACGCCCCCTGGAGGCGAGAACCCGTGACCACCGAGAGCCCAATCCTGCCCCAGCCGGAGGGCTCCCCGGCCTCCGGCGCCCTGGCCGCCCCCTCCCCCGAGGGCACGGCCGCCGCCGGCCTCAACCTGGCCGGCCTCAACCCGGCGGGCACCGGCCCCCTGGCCCCGTGGAGCCTGTTGCCCCGGGCCTGGCTGGAGCCCGCCGGCCGCCGGCCCGGGCCCTGGCGCCCCGAGCAGGGCCTGGCCCCCGGGCCCCTGACGCCCTATTCCGCCGCCCTGTGGCTGGACGTGCTCCCCGCCGTCACCGCCCGCATCAGCCGGGACCTGGTGCTGCCCAGCGCCGGGGTGGAGCTGCGGCTGGATGCGGAGGGCCGGCTCCTGGCCCGCCCGCGCCCGGTGGGAGGCTGGCCCGGGGCCCTGGCCTGGCGCGCCGCCCGCCACGGCTGGACGGCCGGCCGCCAGGCCGCGGAGCTGGTGCGCTGGTGGGACGAGACGGGCGCCCGGGCCATGCTGGCCGACGCCGGGGAACTGCGGCTGCGGATCGTCCCCCTGGAGCGGGCCGGGGCGGCGGGCGACCTTAAGGAGTGGCGGCGGACGCTGGAGCGGTGCCGGGCCATCTGGACGGACCACCTGGACCGCCTGCTCCGCCTGGAGGCGCTGGCGGCCCTGAGCCTCTGGCAGCTGGACGCCCTGCTGGCCGCCTTTCGCCTGCCCGGGGCGCCCCGGGCCGAGCAGCTGGTCCCGGTGCCGGCCGTGGTGGCGGAGATCGGCCAGCGCCTCTGGCACCTGGCCGCCCGGGGCCGGGAGGTGCCCGCGGTGGCCGCCGCCTTTGCGGCCCCGCCCTACCATCCCCGCCTCTCCCGGCTGGCCCGGGAGGTGGGCCACCAGGCCGGCACGGCCGGGGCGGCGGATTTCTTCGAGCTCTGGCACCAGTTCCTGGAGCGCTACGGCTACGTGGCCCTGCCTGCGGCGGAACTGGCCACGCCGCCCTGGGCCGAAGACCCCGAGCCCGCCCTGGCCTGGCTGGCCCGGTTCTTCCACGACCGGCGCCTCAACCCCATCGCCGCCGAGATCAACGCCCACCGGCACCAGCAGGAGCTGGAGGGCCTGATCGCCCGGCACCTGGCCCGCCGCCCCCTGGACCGCGGCCGCATCGAGGAGACACGGCGCCTGGCCGAGGCCACCACCCGGGTGGCGGCCGAGATGGGCTATCACATGCTGGTGCTGCGATCCTGGTGGCACCGGGCGGTGGAGGGGGCCGGAAGGGCCCTGGCAGCCCGCGGCCGGCTGGACGAACCGGCCCAGGCCTGGCGGTATACGCCCAGCGAGCTGGAGGCGGCCCTAGACGGAGGCGCTGGCGAGAGGGGCCAGCCCGGCGGTCCAGGGCCATCCGGCGGGGCGGGGGCCGGGACCGGGCCGTCGGCGGAGGGCCGTGCTTCACCGGGCGCCGGTTCGTCCGGTGGAACGGGCCGCCCGGCCGCCCATGGACCGGCGGGGGCGCCCGATCCCGAGGCGCTGGAACGGGCCCGCCGGCGCGCCCATGCCTTCTTCCGCTATGCGGGCATGGCCTACTTCGTCCTGATCGCCCTGATCCCCGTGATCATGGCCCGCCAGGGCCTCCTGTGGGCCGGGCTGCGGGAGATGGCGCTGCTGCTGGCGGAACTGGTCGTGGTCCTGCTGCCCGTGGCGGCGGTGGCGGGGGCCGTCTACGTCCTGCGGCGGGCAGGACGCCGCCGCCCGTAGGACGAACCGGCCCGCCTCCCGCTGCGGAAGCAGGCCGCGGAAGCAGGCGGGGCCGGCCTGGCGGGGACCGTCGACGACGACCCGGCGGGAACCGGCCCCCCGCCCACCGCCCGGGGCGCCTGTCCCTAGCGCGCCGCCAGGTGCCCGCTGCGCTCGAGGCCCGCCCGCACCAGGTGGGCCAGGCTGTCCTCCTCCAGCCGGCCGATCATCTGCTCCAGGGTGGAACCGGCGCAGGCCCAGTTGTCCTTGGCGGAGTCATAGCAGTAGAGGAGCCAGCCCTCCGGGCAGCGATAGATCTCCACCTTGCCCGGGCGGGTGAAGGGTTCGATCCGGGCGACCAGGTCGCCCTGAAAGCGCAGGCGGTCGCCCTGCTCCTGCACGTCGGGGGCGACCCGCCGGACTTCCTCGACCACCGTGGCCGAAGCCGGATCAGCCGCCGGGTGGGACAGGCGGACTTCCTGCAGGTCCATCGCCGCACGCTCCTTCCCCGCGCTCCTGCCGGCCTTCTTCGCCGGCCTCCTGGCGGGCGAACCCCTCCAGGAGGCCGGCCAGCCGTTCCAGTCCCTCCACCAGGCGGGGACCGGGCCGGCCGAACAGGGCTTCGGGCAGGGGCACGATGCGCCCGCGGGCCACGGCCTCCAGCCGGTTCCACCCCGGCCGCACCGCCACCCGCCCGGGATCCATGTGCCCCTGCAGGGTGCCGCACCAGCAGAGCAGGATGACATCCGGCTCCCGCGCCACCACGGTCTCCGGCTCGACGACCCCGCTGGTGCGGTCGAGATCGGCGAAGATATTCTGTCCGCCCACCAGCTCCGCCATGTCGGTGAACCAGCTCTGCCGCCCCGGGGTGATCAGGGGCCGCGGCCACCACTCCAGGTACAGCCGCCACGGCCGGCGGCGGCGGGCCGCCAGGGCGGCCATCCGCCGCCGCACCGCCGCCGCCCGGGCCTGCAGGTGGTGGACCAGCGCCCGGCCCCGTTCCTCCCGTCCGGTGGCGGCGGCCACCGCCTCGATGGAGGCCAGGACCTCCGGCCAGCGCCGCGGATCCAGGACCAGGTAGGGCAGCCCCCGCTGGCGCAGGGCCTCCACGTTCCGCTCCATGCCGGGGACGCTCAGGGACGCCAGGACCAGGTCGGGGCGCAGGGCGGCGACCCGGTCCACGTCGACGGACAGGTCGGGACCTACCCGCGGCAGGTTCGCCACCTCAGGCGGGTAGTCCGAGTCGTCGTCGACGCCCACCACGTGCTCGCCAAGGCCGAGGGCGAAAACGATCTCGGTGTTGCTGGGCGCCAGGGAGACGATGCGCACGGCCGATTCCTCCCGCCCTGCCGCCCTGGGCCGGCGGCGCCGGCAGGCCGGCGGGACGGCCGGTTCGTCCCGGGATCCAGCCGGGTGCCGCCCGCCGGATTCCGCCCTCCGGGCTCCGGCCCGCCGGCGGCCGGCCCGGACCGCTCCTCAGCCCGCCAGCTCCAGCTGCGGGGCGATGCCCCGCAGCGCCTCGATGACGTGGGCGATGTGCTGGTCCAGGGGGATGCCCAAGTCCTCCGCCCCGCGGATCACATCCTCCCGGTTCACCCCCCGGGCGAAGGCCTTGTCCTTGAACTTCTTCTTGACCGACTGGACGGTCAGGTCCGCCAGGCCGGTGGGACGGACCAGGGCGCAGGCGATGACGAAACCGGTCAGCTCGTCCACCGCGTAGAGGGTCTTCTCCATGGGCGTCTCGCGCGGCACGCCGGTGTGATCGCCGTGGGACAGGATGGCCCGGACGATCTCCTCCGGCCAGCCCCGCTCCCGCAGGATCTCGGCCCCGCGGAAGGGGTGGTCGTCCAGGGAGGGGTAGCGGTCATAGTCGAAGTCGTGGAGCAGGCCGGTGATCCCCCACTTCTCCTCGTCCTCGCCGAAGAGGCGGGCGTAGTAGCGCATGCACGCCTCCACGCCCAGGGCGTGCTTGATCAAGTGGGGGCTCTGGGTGAACTCGGTGAGCAGGGCCCAGGCGGCTTGCCGGTCGAAGGATTGTTCGGCCATTGCCATCCCTCCAGTTGCCACCAGCATAGCGCGGCAACGGGGCGGGGACCAGTCCCCGGACCGGGACCGGGCCGCTCTCGGCGTTGCCGACACAGCCAGAAGGCGGCAACGGGGCGGGGACCAGTCCCCGGACCGGGACCCGGGCGGCTGCCGGCCGCTCCTCACCCCCCGATGGCGTACATCGCCCGCTGGGGCTTGACGAAGCCCTTCTGGTTGATCAGGTGGCCGGCCCATTTGACCCATACCGCCCGGCGGATGGCGGCCGCCACGGCCGCGTCGTCGGCACCGCCACGCAAGAGCTCCCGCAGGTCGAACTCTTCCACGGCGAACAAGCAGTTGCGGATCTTGCCGTCGGCCGTCAGCCGGATCCGGTCGCAGCTGGCGCAGAAGGGCTGGGAGACCGAGGCGATGATGCCGAAGGTGCCCCGCCCGTCGGCAAAGCGGTAGAGGCGGGCCGGGTCGGCCGGGTCGTTGTTCACCGGCTCTACGGGTGCGATGCGCTGCGCCTGTTCGAGGATCTCGGCGGCGGTGTAGACCAGCTGCCGGGTCCACACGTTGGACCCGTCCAGGGGCATGAACTCGATGAAACGCAACGTCAGCTGGATGGGCTGCTCCCGCACCCAGCGCAGGAAGGTCTCGATCTCGCCGTCGTTGATGCCCCGCATCACCACGGCGTTGATCTTGATGGGCTCCAGGCCCGCCGAGGCCGCGGCCGCGATCCCCTCCAGCACCCGGTCCAGCTCGTCCCGGCGGGTGAGCTGGCGGAACCGGTCCCGGTCCAGGGAGTCGAGGCTGACGTTGATGCCGGCGAGGCCCGCGGCCTTCAAGGCGCCCGCTTTCTCCTTCAGGAGGAATCCGTTGGTCGTCATGCTGACGGACCGGATCCCCGGGATCCGCACCAGGCGGGCGACCAGCTCCTCGACGCGGGGCCGCAACAGCGGCTCGCCGCCCGTCAGGCGGATCTTCTCCACCCCCATGGCGGCGCAGAGGCGCACGACCCGCTGGATCTCGTCGAAGGTCAGGATCTCCTCGGTCGGGATCCAGGGAATGTCGCCTTCAGGCATGCAGTACACGCAGCGGAAGTTGCACCGATCCGTCAGCGAGATGCGCAGCTTCCGCACCACCCGGCCGAACCGGTCGACCAGCGGGCCGGCGGTGGGCATCCCCGGCGGCGCCGGGTCCGTCGCCCGGCTGACCACCGTCCGCACCGTGGCGGCCGGTTCAGGCCCCCCCAGTGTCATGGGCTCACCCCCAGGCGGGTGCGGGGCCGGGTTCGTCCGGTAAGGGATCCGGCCCCCGACCGCTCCGTCCCTTCCATTCGGGGGCCAAGGGGGCGGTTCCTGTCAACCGGCTTCCGCAGGCTCTACGTCGAACGTGCGGGCCAGGTAAACAGCCCAAGATCCGTCAGACCTGCACCGGTCGCGTCGCACCGGAGGGGGCGTTCACGCCTCCGGGACGACAGCCCCTCCGTTGAGGCGGACCACCCGCTGGAAGGCCCTGGCCAGGCCGAGGTCATGGGTGACGAACAGGACGGTCATGCCGAAGCGATCCGCCAGGTCGTGGATGAGGCGCATGACGTCCCGTTCGGAGTCCTCGTCCAGGTTGCCCGTGGGTTCGTCGGCCAGCAGCAACGTGGGGTGGTTGATCAGGGCCCGGGCGATGCAGACCCGCTGCTGCTCGCCGCCGGAAAGCTGCGCCGGCAGGTGGTCCAGCCGGTGCCCCAGGCCCACCAGTTCCAGCAGTTCCCGCGCCCGCTCCCGGGGATCGTAATCCACCTTCCAGGGCACGCAGGGCAACATGACGTTCTCCAGAGCGGTCAGGGTCGGGATCAGGTGGTACTGCTGGAAGACGAAACCCACATTCTCGAAGCGGAAACGTGGCAGTTCAGCAGGCCGGGCGGCCGTCACGTCCACCCCGGCGGCCACCACCCGCCCCGCGGTGGGAGGCTGGAGCCCGGCGACGATGGAGAGCAGGGTGGACTTGCCGGAGCCGGAGTGGCCCACCAGGGCCACCTTCTCACCGCGTGCGAGGGTAAGGTCCACCCCGTTAAGAACCTGCACCTCGGTATCGCGGAGGCGGTAGGACTTCTTGACACCTTCCAGGATCAGCGCCGCGTCGGGTTGCGCCCGGGGCTCGACCTGTGCCCCCGCAGCTTCCACCTCCATGTCGCTTCCCCCCTGACCCCAGGCTTGACATACAGTCCACGTGTGGCCACGGCATTTACGGCAACGCTTCGAACCAGCGCCGGAACTCCGGGTCGAGCTCAGCCCAGGACTTGCCCGTCACCTCCTCGATGGCCTCGATGGTGGCCCGGCTGCGCTCGTCAAAGGTCGCCGGGCCGGTCATGCGCGGGTCCGCCGGCCGCCGCGCCAGAGCCTCAAGCACCCGGGCCAGCGTCCCCTGCCGCTGCTCATCTTCCAAATAGGCCACCAGCAGCGCCGCCGAGTCCGCCACCCGGTTCCATTGCTCGGGCGGCAGGTCCAGGCCGTTCTGGTAGCGGGGCAGCTCGGGCAGCGGCAGCGGCCCGCCCCCCTCCCGCAGGCTCGAAACGAGCGCTGCCAGGTCCCGGCCGGTGAGCCGGTCCGCCGCGTACCGCCCCACCCCCTCCCGCAACCACTCGGCGGCATGGTTATGGCTTGCGTCCATCGCCACCTTCTGGCCCAGCAGGTAGGCGAGCAGGCCCTCGGACGGCTCGTTCGCTCCTGCGATCCGCACCGGCTCGCCATATTCCACCCACGGCGGAATCCCTTGCTTGGTGGCCAGGTTGGGCCCCAAGAGGGTCCGCAGAGCGTTCGGGTCGGCGTGCCATTCCACGATCAGCGGTTCGGCAAGCCCGATCCCCACTTCTCCTTCCAACCGCTCCGCCAGCGCCGCCAGGCGCATGGCCGTCGCCTCGACCCGCTCCTCAGGTAATTCCGGCTCGTACCACACCGTCACGCCGTCCATGTCGCGGGCCGCGAGGTTCAGCCCATGCTCATACCAGCGTTCGCCCCGCTTCACCCACACCGTCTCGATGACGTAGGCCTGTGAGGGTCCGCCGGGGGCCTCCACCGTCACGCGAACCGGGACGTGGGCCGTCGCCTCCCCCAGCAGCCGGACGGTGACCGGCTGGAGGGTCACGCGGCCGTCCGGATGCACCTGCATCCAGACCTGCAGGTCCTCCAGCCAGTGCCGCTTGATCTGCCGGTACGCGGGAGCCTCGGGATCCACCGTCTCCAAGAACTTCTGCGGGTTCCCTTCCTCCGCGGCCCGCGCCTGCTGGTCGAGGGCGGCGGTGATCGCCTGGGTCACCGTCGCCTCGGGTCCGGCGGTATCCGCCCGGAGCGGCCGACTGCGCCACTCCTCGATGGCCCGGGGCACGGTCAGCACCAGTACGATGCCGAGCGTCGCCAGGACCACGGCCAGGAACGCCCGGCGAAGGCCCCGCCCGCCCCGCACCACCTGCCCGGCCTCCACTCCCGCCAGCGCCTGCCAGCCCCACGACCGCAGTTCCACCAGGGCGCTCAGCCACCCCGTCAGCGCCCCCAGCCCCACCGGCACCAGCCACACCCACAGCGCCGTCCGCCAGGCCTGCAGGCCGCCGGTCCCATACAATAGCCCGATCGCGACCATCCCCAGCAGGTCCCCTGCCACGCCCGCGATAAGCCCCAGCAGCGCTCCCTCGGCGACCATCAGCCGCCCGATCTGCGCCCGCGGCCAGCCCAGGGCATGCAGCAGTGCCCGCTCCTGCCGGTGGTCGATGGCGTTCTGGCGGATCAGATCAAAGGCCGTCACCCCCGCCACCGCCAGCGCCACCACCCCGATGGCGTACTGGATCGGCCCCACCTTCAGCGCCGCGTACTCCCCGGTGATGGTCGTGTACAGTACCCCCCGCAGGTGCAGGGCGATGTGGCTCAAAAGCAGGATCAGCCCCGTCGGCAGGGCCACGGCCAGCGCCGTCAGCAGCGTCCGCCCCGGCCGCCCGAACAGGCTCGCCACCGCCAGCGGCGCGACCCCACTACCGGGCAGCACCCGCCGCCCCGGCGCCACGTCCCCCCACTGCAGCGCCTCCCCGGGCGCCACACCCCGCACCGCCCACCCCGCCGCCACCATGGCCGGCAGGTACAGCACCGGCCCCGCCAGCAGCATCAAGCCCACGGCACCCGCCGGCAGCCCCCCCACCGCTGCCGCCAGCGCCGCCATCAGCCCCACCGCGCCACCGAGCACCGCCTGCTCCCCCACCGCCAGCCGCCCCAACGCCCGCCCCGGCCAGCCCACCGCCGCCGCCACGCCCAGCTCCCGCCGCCGGGCGGTGACACCCGTCAGGGCCGTGGCCACCGCGTACAGCAACCCCACCCCCAGGGCCACCACCACGAAGGCCCCGTGGCCAAACTGCGCCTGCTCCACCGCCGTCACCGCGCCCGACAGGTCGATCCACACGTCTTCCACCCAACCCAGGGCCGGGTGGCCGTTGGACTCCGGCACCTCGATCAGCACCCGGGCCGGCGCCGCCCCCATGGTGACCCGGGCCACCAGGCCCGTCTGCTCCTCGATCGTCCGGGCGATGTCCCGGGCCCGGGCGATGGTCTCGGGGGTGATCTGCTCGCTGCCCTCGATCTTGACCCGCACGGCGTTGATGGCGTCCTCGCCCTCGATCTTCAAGGCCGCGTCCAAGGTAGTGACAAACACCGGCGGTGAGGTCAGAAAGTCGGTGGGGGTGAGCCCGCCCCGGACCGTCTGTGGGGGATTGACCGGCCGCCCCTGGGGGTCGAGCACCCGGGTCGCCTCGGCCGGGCGGTAGGTCTCCAGCGGCTGGCCCGCTTCATCCTTGCTGACCGCCAGCCGCTGGGGGTCGAAGTAGCCAACGATCTCTGGGGTGATCGCCGCGCCCGACCGGTGCGGGAGTTGAAAGGAGCGGTAGACGCGACCGAAGGAGGCTTTGCGGGTGTCCGTGATGCGGGGATCGACCTCAAGGAATCGGGCTTGCCGCAGGGAAAAATAGTTTGGTTCATAGTAGGCCCTGACAATCCTTGAGGAATCCCACGCATCGCGCAATGGCGTGGCGTCCAGGCTCCGTAGACGGACCGCCCGCGGCCAGCGGGATGGGAATGGGCTTGCGGCCCCTTCGTATTGCAACGAGCCGGCCCGGCCAAGCAACCCACGCCACGGAACATACCCTTCCCGCCAGTAGGTCATGTCGTCGTCCTGCCAACCCGCCCCCAGACTCGCCCGGATGATGTCGAGCCCCTCATGGACCACCCGAAATGCGACGTCGACCGGTCGCCCCTCGGGGCCCATCCGTTCGACCACGAATTCGGCGCGGACGCCATCCAAGGCCCGGGTATTGACAAGAACCGGGATGTAGAAATCTTGACCGACCCGCACCTTGCGCAACCGAGCCAGCTTTTGGAGGAGATTCGGATCGTCGAGTCGCAGGTTCGCCTTCTTCACGTCCTCGATCGGGATGGCCAAGCGGTCTTCGCTGCGGACCGCATCCGAAGGAGCAAAATAGCGACCTTCCGTGATCGCCTGGTCCATGCCGAGCAACGCGGCTTCCGCCTCGGGATCGACCCCTACCAGCAAGACCGGTGCCGGCGCCACGGCGTCCGCTGGCTGGAGCCAATCCCAATCCGGCGGAATCCCAGGGGCGTAGTAGTCGCTGATCCCGTCTGGAGCCCACGCCGGAAGCACCCCGTTGTCGCTAGCCGCCACCCACGTCGTCCGGGAAAAGGACTCATTCAATCCCGCCCGGTCGGAACGGACCGTTTCCGTCACCCGGTAGAC
Source organism: Thermaerobacter litoralis (assembly GCF_054654595.1). Classification (NCBI taxonomy): domain Bacteria; kingdom Bacillati; phylum Bacillota; class Clostridia; order Eubacteriales; family Clostridiales Family XVII. Incertae Sedis; genus Thermaerobacter; species Thermaerobacter litoralis. The sequence continues at coordinate 131,716 of NZ_BAAIES010000008.1, forward strand.
TCCCGGCGGCCATCGGCGTGGCGGCGAGACCGGCCCCTCGGGATCATACCGGGGGAAGAACTTGCCCGGCCCCACCTCGATGAACCCGACCACCGCCAGGGGCGCCGCCAGCGCGACGCCCGGAATGTGCCGGATCGCTTCGACCTGTTCGGGACCGATGCCCGGTGTGAGGTTCAAGAGTTCATTGGGGGGCAGGCGGTCCGGCAGCGATTCGCCGTTCGCTCGGGGCGCGTACACCAGGATGTCATAAGAGGCGCGGGCCGACTCGGAGTAGACCTCGACCACGGTCCCCATCACGGAACCCGACAACAGGGCGATGACCGAGAGGCCCACCCCCAACACCAGCGCCCCGATCATCGCCAGCGCCAGCCGGTCCCGCCGCCCGCTCCAGAATCGCCAGGCCATCATTCAACCCCCGATCACCAAAACCAATCAATGGCAAAGGTGGGGGCGCGCCCAACCCCTACCTTGCCAACGCGGCGCCCTAGCACCGGATGTTTACGCACCCGCAATCGTCGCCGTAGCTTACGTCACAGACCCTCAGCCTGCCATCGGAGCAGCAACCGCACGCACGAACCTCGCTGCAGATCGGGTAGTTCGGCCGAACATCTCCACCGACGAGCAGCGCACCGAGCCTTGTAAACAGGCTCACCGAAGTTCACCTCCTTTATCGAAAGACACGCTGTGGCAACCAGTAGCCAAGCCACCACAGGCGGACCTCGCGAGGATCTTCCCAAGGGATTCGTGGGCTGGGCGCTAGCTCCATCCCCGAAGCGATCCTCGCAATTGTTAACAAAGCGCTGTGAGGTTCAACCTATCCAACGACGTCTGACGCATCGGAAAACGCCTTTAGTTCTGCCAGCAACTCATGCCAAGTCGAAACCGGGCGTTGCCGTTCCACGGTACCAGCAGGACCAATGGTCATTACGGTTGGCACCGACCATATTCGATACGCTCGAAACAGGTCACTACGAGGCAGCACCTTGAACGTGTCCTGAAGCGTCCACCCCGGCCAGCTCGCTTCGGGTTGGCGCGGGCTGCTGTTGACAATTACGAGAGAGGCCGCGAACTCGGCAAACTCCGCCCGTTTCTCGTTGACTTCGTCCAACAAACGCTCACACGCCTTGCAGGTTATGGAGGTAAACAACAGTGCAATATGCCTGCCTGCCAGCGACTTTAGCGTGACTACCTCACCACTCGCGCTGCGTTCACTGAAATCCGGTGCGGGAGTACCCAGCGGAAGGCCCTGGCCGACCCAGGCACCCCGTTGCCGAACCTCGACCAGCACCTCCCGTACTAGCCGCACCACGGAATAGAAGCAAACAACAAGAACGGCAACCACAACCCAGAGGGCGATCACGGATACGGTCAACGCATCCATTGCACTCACTTACCTTTCGTCGTTCACTTGCCGTGAACGAGGTCTGCGACGTAGCCCAACTCATCCGTCAAGCCCACGATGAACAGGAACACCACTGAAGCGGACAGCGTCAGTAACGAGGAGCCGCCAGCTGCCGGCGTGGACAGACAGAGAGGAGGCAGAGCCAATACGGCCGCAGCCCCGTTACGCAGCAAGAGGGTCCAGCTCACCGTGCGGTCGCTTCCAAAGGCGAAACAACCGCATCCGATGCCCTTCCGCCCCGACATCAGTGCAAAAGCCACCACACCCGAATAGATGCATAGCAAGAATAAGACAGCAGCGGCAGTCAAAGCGGGCTTGAATCGGAGCAAGCACGCCACCGCGATAGCTGCTTCCGTGGTGACCAGAATCGGTGCCAGGACACCCGCCCAATGCCGCGGAAAGCCATAGCCCTCTAGAGCTCCCACGAAAAGGCGGGGATTGCGCACCTTTGGCCATACCGAGGTGAACAGGAACATCCCCAGGGCTAACAGACAGGCTGACGTCAAGCTCATGACAGGCTCACCTCCGCCCCCATTGGCGTGCCTGACTCCAGCCACGCCCGCCGCATTAGGCGGCGGTATGTCGGCACTGTACGCAATAGGTCCTTATGCTCGCCTTCTGCCACGACGTGCCCCTGTTGGAGCAGCACCACCCGGTCGGCGACGGCGGCGATCACGGGGTCATGCGTGGCTACCACTACCGCAGTGCACTGCTGGCTAAGGTCCTTCAGTAATGCCGATAGATGGCGGCGCTGGTCGCCATCCGCACTCGCGGTGGGTTCGTCCAGTAGGAGCAGCTTCGCATTGCGGTAAAGGGCCCTGGCCAGCGCGATCCGCTGCCACTCGCCTCGGGAAAGCCCGCGACCGTCATTGATTTCCGGTCCAAGTGGGGCGTACAGGCCAACCCGGTCGACAAGACCGCCGGCGCCTGCTAGTGTTAGCGCCGCAAGGACGCGCCGTTCAGTATCCGGGTTCGGCTCGTCACTGGTCAGAGCTACATTCTCAAACAGGGTTAGGTGGAGTCCGAGAAACTCCTGCGCAACCAGCGCAATGTCCTTCAGGTCATCACCTTGGGGAGAACGCAGAAGGGTGCCAGTACGGACCACCCCGGACGTGGGCGAGCTTAACCCCGCCGTGATCTGGAGTAGCGTCGTCTTCCCGGCACCGTTGGGACCGACGAGGGCCAGCACCTGACCGGCTGACACCACAAGAGTGATGTCACGTAGCGCGAGTTCGGATGACCCGGGGTAAGCAAACGATACCTTTTCAAGCTCGAGCAAGTGTTCGGGGTGGTCATATTTCACGAACGTCCCTGTAGGAACGAGCTGGGTGGCTGACCTTTCCACCCGGCCTAGGGGCTCATGGGAATTCGGGTCCACACCGCCTGTTGGGTGCCCTTGTCCATGCCCAAAGAACTCTCGTAGCCTCTCCATGTACAGTAAGACTTGCCAGAGTGATGACAGGGATGTGTAGAACGAGGTGGCCGCGTTCTGCACGAAGGTGATACCCTGCACCCCGGCCACGAATCCGCCTACAGAGAGGGAACCCTCTGCTACGTACCGGGCAAATGCCAATGTGGTACCCGCCAGGGAAACCACGTTGAGCACCTGGACGGGGACCTCCACCGCGGTCTGAGTCCGGAAAGCCCTCCACGCCCGATCCAACGCCCGTTCAGCGTGAAACCGCCACACCCGCCGGAGAAAGTCACCGGCCCGGTGGAGAGTGATTTCGGCCGCATGCTTGCGATTGAGCAGTAACTCGTAAAAGCTGTGGGCTCGGTAAGTGTCGCCGGCTTGCTGGAGGGATGCGTTGAACTGAACCCGCACGGCGCGGCGAGCGGCGAACAATGTGGGCACCGTTGCCACTAACACGACCATCCCCAGATGCCACCGGGTGGTGCCAATGGCGGCAACCACACCCGCAGCCGTTACAGCCGCCGCCACGAGAGCATTAACGGCATTCACCACCTGGTAGGCTCGGAATGGCGCGTTGAAACGGAGAAACGCTACTTCTTCGTTAAAGCGCGTGGTTTGGCGTATATCGAACGGCGCCTGCTGGACACGGCCGATTAATATGTCCAGGACGTGGGTGGCCGTTTTCTGCTGGCCTAGTTGTGAGGCTAAACTGACAGCGGTCTCTACCGCGTGTTGCGCCAGCACTAGGAGTGCTTGGAGCACGAGGAATCGCACCGCCAGCCCCAGACCCGACATGGCGGATACTCGAACGGCATCGACCAACAGCGAGGTGACCTTCACAGAAAGCGCGGGTAGGACTGCTTGTAGCACCTGTGCGGTGACATGAATCACCAGTGCGAGGGGGGCGGCATCCCATGCCAGACGGTAGGCGAAGATGATGGTATGAGTGAACTGAGTAATGTGCCCCGTACTGGCAATTCGCAGGCTGGATGACACTCTACGACCTCCCGTCACCACCCGTTCGGCGGATGCGCTGGGCATGACGACGAGCTGCGAAACCTGGTACGTAATACAACCGGGTGGGAATCCGTCAACACGGCACCTCAAAACTCCTGCAAACGCCCCCGGCGGAGCTAACGATAACCACGTCTGCATAGCACCCTCAGCTTTGGCAGAAATGTGCTTCGCCACGAATACGGGAAATCCTGCCGCAAATGAAAAGAACTGTTCGACAAGAAACGACAGACTACACGCATGATGCCTAGTAGCCTCTGTCACGGTAGAACCAACTGTGGAACGCTTGGTCAAGTTCCGCCCAAGACTTCCCCGTCACCTCTTCGATAGCCTCGATGGTGGCCTGGCTACGGGCCTCGAAGGTGGCCGGGCCGGTCATGCGGGGGTCCGCCGGCTTCCGCGCCAGTTTCTGAAGGACACTCGCCAGCGTCCCCTGCCCGTGCTCTTGTTCCAGGTAGGCGGATAACAAAGCCGCCGTATCAGCGGCTCGGTTCCATTGCGTGGGCGGTAGCTCCAGGCCGTTCTGGTAGCGGGGCAACTCCGGCAGGCGAAGTAGCCCACCGGCGTCCCGCACGCTCGTCACAGCGGCGGCCAGAGCCCGCCCGGCGAGCCGGTCCGCCACGTACCGCCCTACCCCCTCCCGCAACCACTCGGAGGCATGGTTGTGGCTCATGTCCATCGCAGCCTTCTGGGCCAGGAGGTAGGCCAGAAGTTCCTGTGAAGGAATGTGGTTTCCCGCGACCCGCAACGGCTCGCCATACTCCACCCACGGTGGGATGCCGCGTTTGGTGCCCAGGTTAGGGCCTAGCAACCTGTGCAGGTGGTCCGGTGTCGCGTGCCATTCCAGAACCAGCGGAGGAGATGGGGTCAGCTGTAGTTCCCGTTTCAGCCTTGCCGCGACCCGCCCCGCGGCCCTCGCGGCCTCTTGGGCAGCTTCCTCCGTGATCCGCTCGTCGTGCCAGACCATCACTCCATCGTGCTCAAGGGCCTTCAGGTCGAGCCCGTGCTCATACCAGCGGTCCTGCCGCTTCACCCAGACCGTGCCGACCAAATAAACCTGTGAGGCCCCCGGGTCCTCGGGGTCCACCACCTCGACCCGCACCGGGACAAGAGCAGAGCGCTCCCCCAGCAGCGTCACGTCCTCCGGCTCCATGCTCACCCGGCTCTGCGGGTGCGCCTGCTTCCAGACTTGCAGGTCCTCGAACCAGTGTCGTTTGACCATTCGGTACGTCGGCGTATCGGGATCGACGGTATCCAGAAAACCTCCGAGATCTCCTTCCGATGCGGCTTCCGCCTGCGCCTCCAGCCGGGCGATGATGTCCTGCGCGACCTTAGCGTCAGGTTGAGAGGTATCCGCGGTGACTGTGCCCGCGGCGGCGCGGTGTCTCCACTCTTGAAAAGCTCTCGGTAGGGTCAGCACCAGCACGGTCCCGAGCGCCGCGAGGGCCACGGCCAGGGAGGTCCAGCGGAGGGCCCGCCCGCCCCGCAGCACCTGCCGGGCCTCGACCCCCGCCAGCGCCTGCCAGCCCCAGGATCGCAGCTCCACCATGGCGCTCAGCAGCCCCGTCAGCGCCCCCAGCCCCAGCGGGACCAACCACACCCATGCCGCTGTTCGCCAGGCCGCCGTGACTCCCGCCCCGTACAGCAGCCCGACCACGCCGACCCCCAGCAGGTCGCCGAGCACCCCGGCCAAAAGCCCCAGTACCGCCCCCTCGGCTACCATCAGCAGCCCGATCCGCCCCCGCGGCCAGCCCAGGGCGTGCAGCAGTGCCCGCTCCTGCCGGTGGTCGATGGCGTTCTGCCGCACAAGGTCGAAGGCCGTCACCCCCGCCACCGCCAGCGCAACCAAGCCGATGGCGTACTGGATCGGCCCCACTTTCAGCGCCGCGTACTCACCTGTGATGGAGGTATAGAGCACCCCCCGCAGGTGCAGGGCGATGTAGCTAAGAAGCAGGATCAGCGCCGTGGGCAGGGCGATGGCCACCACCGTCAATAGCGTCCGGCCCGGCCGGCCGAACAGGCTGGCTGCGGCCAGGGGCAGCACTCCGCTCCCCGGCAGCACCCGCCGTCCGGGAGCCACGTCCCCCCACCGGAGCGCCTGATCAGGCGAAACGCCCCGTACCGCCCGGCCCGCCGCCGCCATGGCCGGAAGGTACAACAGCGGCCCTGCCGCCAGCGCGAGCCCCACCGCCGAGGCCGGCGAGCCGCCCACCGCAGCAGCCAGCGCCGCCATGAGCCCGACCGCGCCGCCGAGCAGGGCCTGCTCCCCCACGGCAAGCCGCGCCAAAGCCCGCCCCGGCCAGCCCACCGCCAACGCCACCCCGAGCTCCCGCCGCCGGGCGGTGACCCCCGCCAGGGCCGTGGTGACGGCGTACAACAGCCCCACCACCAGAGCCACGGCGACGAAGGCACTGTAGCCGAACTCCGTCTGCTCCACGGCCGTCACCGCCGCGTCCAGGTGGATCCACTGCTCCTCCACCCAGCCCAGGGTGGGATGGCCGTTGGATTCGGGTACGTAGATCAGCACGTCGACGGGCGAAGAGCCCATCGTGACCCGGGCCACGAGGCCAGTACGCTGCTCGATCTCCCGGGCGATCCGCTTGGCACGGGCGATGGTCTCGGGGGTGGTCAGATCGTCATCCTCGATCTTGACCCGGACGGCGTTTATGGCATCCTCGCCCGCCGTGGCCAGGGCGGCGTCCAGGGTGGTCAGAAACACCGGCGGCGAAGAGAGGAAGTCTGTGGGCGTCAAGCCGCCATACACCTTGCGCGGAGGATTGACCGGCCGGCCCTGGGGGTCCAACACCAACTCGGCCTCGGCGGGACGGTAGGTGTCCAACGGCAAGCGACCGTCCCCTTCGCTGACGTCCAGAAGCTGGGGATCATAATAGCCCACCACGAACAAACTCAGTACTCCGGCGAATCTCCGGGATGGAGCGAAGGACCTGAACACCCGCCCCAGATCCGCCTCTCGCGACGCCAGCACCCGGCCTTGGCCGGGTCCGTACGGCTCGCTGTCCGCGGTTTCGCTGAAGAACCGGGGAAGAGCCCGTTCCTGGTCCTTCTCGACCTGCAACCGGACGGCATGGCGCCAACGTTCAGGGAAAGGGCTCGTCATTGGTTCGTACTGAAGCAAACCTGACTGACCCAGTAGCTGTCGAAACTGAACCCATGACGACCCGTAACTCCCCTCATGGCCCGGATCATACCGTTCCATGGCACGGACGATGTCCAGGCCCTCGAAGCGGGCATGAAAGGCGGTTTCTGTAGGTTCCATGCCCGGCCCGAGCCTTTCCGCAACCGTTTCCAGATGCACACCCTCAAAGCCACGAATGTTGACCAGCACGGGGAGGCCCACGATGTCGGGACCGAAGGGATGATCCGCGACGTCAGTACTACGAAGATAGCGCCCCTCGCACACTGCGCCGTCGAGGCCGACCAGCGCAGCCTCCTGGGCGGGATCAACCCCCACGAGGAGCGCTGGGACATTGGCGGATGCACGGATCCTGACCGGCGTTTGCCGGTTCTTATTGGCCACGAAAAGGCCTTCCGGTGCCCAATCCGGTAAGCGACCCGCCGCATCCCCGACGCCAAACACCAATTCACCCGTGAAGCGTTCTCCAAGCCCGGACCGGGAACTGTGAACCGTTTCCCTGACACGGTATACACCCGGTTGAAGAGGCTTGCCTTCCGGATCCGTTACTCCGAAATACAGGCCAAGGGTCGCGTTGACGTAGCCTAGCACAGACAGCGGGGCGGCCACGTCAACACCATCGATACGGCGTATATCCTCCAACTGGCGGCGCGTGATGCCGGGCGGCAAACTGGTCAGCACATTTGGCTCTACTAACCCCGGGAGTGGTTGCTCAGTCTGCTTATGCACAAGGATATCGTAGGGCGTCCGCCAGGACCGGGAGTAGACGCGAACGACGGTACCGGTAACTGATTCCGACAATATTGCAACGACAGACAGTCCCATGCCCAAGACTAATGCACCGATCAGGGACAAGGCGAGGCGGTCACGTCGGCCGGACCAAAGTCTCCTGACCATGCCCGCACCCCTTCAGGAGGACCAATGTGCGGCGGAGGGTGTAAAGGCCAAGAGCGGGAAACGACCATCAACCCCACCTCCGCTTTCCGTTTGTTCCGAGGAGGTTAGCAGCGCGACGGACAACCATAACCACATTTCTCGCAGCAGACCTCGCCAGTACGGCTGTCGCAGTACCGGACGCAGCCATACTGTGTTAAGGAGTCACACCAACGGTCACAGAGTACGACGCTGCTACAGATGGGGTAGTTGGGCACTACAGCGTCCCCCACCAGTAGGGAGCCGAGACGCGCGAACAGGCTCACCCGATTCACCCCCTTTCCTCGAATACCGGAACCCTGGCCGCTAAACGGGTTCGGCTCTCCAAGGGTCGTCTCGACGAAGCTGCTTCGGACTCAAGACGGTCGATACGGAAGCAAGATCAATTCGTGAAGCGGCCATTCGCCAGTAAAGTGGTAATCCAAGGCCAGATGCCACCGACGGTCAGGAGCGTCGGACGATGCGAGAGGTGTGCTGCGAAGTCATCACGGAAAGGACCACATTTCGGTATTTTTTACATTATACGTTCTCATACAACCGGTATCAATAGTGCGCAATCACTCAGCCAAAATGTAACCGAAGGGGTCCCGGATTGCTCACAGAAAAATCTTACCGAAGGGACGTGCTGCGCCGGTCACTCGCCTGCCGCCGCGAGGATCTTGGACTTGCCCCGGTTAAGTCGACACCCCGATACTTGGGGGCGGAACGTCTTGCCTTGCCGCATGGGGACCTCCCGGCCCCCGCGGCCGACCGCAGCCCCGTGGGGTCCGGGACGCGAAGGGCACGGGACGGTCCGCTGTGGCGGTAACGGAACGGGAGATGACCACCGGGAGCGGCCGTCGGGGCACCCCCCAGGGCCGAGGGCGGGGAGCCCTATCGCCTGGGGCGAGGAGCCAGGCGCGGCGGGCCCGTGGGGATCTGCCGGCCGGTGTGGTCGATGTAGTAGGGACCCTTGTGCAGTAGCTGCGAGACGGGCACGATCTCGTACCCCTCGGCCTGGAGCCGGCGCAAGATCTCCGGCAGGGCGGTGGGCGTCGACTCGGCGTTGTTGTGGAAGAGCACGATGGAACCGGGGCGAACCAGCCGGGTCACCCTATAGACGATTTGCTCCGGGGTCACCTTCATCCAGTCCAGGGAGTCCACGTCCCACTGCACTGGGATGATGCCCATGCTCTCGACCACGGTGATCACGCGGTCGTCGTAGGCGCCGAAGGGCGGGCGGAACAGCCGGGCCTCGAAGCCCGTGGTCTCCCGGACGGCCCTCAGGTTGTCCTCCAGCTCGCGCCGGATCTCGGCGTCGGAGAGGGTGCGGAAGTCCGGGTGGGTCGCCGAGTGCAGCCCGATCTCGTGGCCCTCCCGGGCGATCATCCGGGTCTCCTCGGGATACTTGCGGATCCACATGCTGACCAGGAAGAAGGTGGTCTTGACGTTGTGCTGGCGCAGGATCTCCAGGAGCCTGGGCGTCTTGTCGGCCCCCCAGGTGGCGTCGAAGGAGATGGCGATGCGCTTGGCGTCGGTCTCGACGCTGTAGATGGGCAGTTTCTTCTTGGCCGGCGCAGGCGGGTCCGCCACGGCGAAGCGCGGCACCACCGGGGCCGGGCCGGCCGGCGAGACCATGTCGTCGGCCGGGGTGGGCGCCGCCACCCGCAGCACCAGGACCAGGACGAACAGGCCGGCCAGAAGGCCGGTGACGAACCAGCGGCGTTCCTCCCCCGCCACGGTGGTCCCTCCGCTCCAGGGCTTTTGGGTCGCGCCCGATCCGGGGCACCCGTCCTGCCGGGCGCGGGGCCTGCCCCCGGAACCGGCGGCGGGAACGGGACGCCCGGCGGCCAGGCCGCCGGTTTCAGGCTCCGGGCCCGTTCATGCCTATGCCGGGCGGGGGAGCACCATGCTAGCGTGCCATGGGGCGACCGCGCCATGCTACAATGAACCAGTCGCGCCGCGGCGCCACCTGAGGCTTCCGTCAAGCAGGAGCCGGAACGAGGAGCCGGATCATGGCCAAGCAACCGCCCCTGGCGGGGCGCAGTGACCCCCGCCTGCAGGAACGGTACGAACAGTTGCTGGAAGCGGCCGCCGTGGAGTTCGCCACCCGGGGCTATCACCAGACGACGATCAAGGACATCGTCGACCGGGCGGGGGTGGCCACCGGCACCTTCTACCTCTACTTCGCCAACAAGGAGCAGTCGTGCATCGCCCTGATCGAACGCCTCTACGGCCGCGTCCTGGCCGAGGTGGTGGCAGCGCGGGCCGGCAAGGCGACCAAGCTGGAGAAGCTGGCCGCCTCCATCCGGGCCGCCCTGGAGGTCTTCGGCGCCCACCGCAACCTGGCCCACATCGCCCTGGTGCGGGCGCCGGGGGCCCACCCCCTTTTCGACGAGCTGCTGGCCCGCATCCACCGGCAGTTCTGGGACCTGGTGGCCGAGGACATCACCGAGGCCATGGCGGAGGGCCTGTTGCCTCCCCAGCCGGCAGACATCGCCGCCCGGGCCCTGATCGGTGCCCTGTATGAGGTGGTCATCAGCTGGCTGCAGGCGGGCGTCCCGGCGGACCTGGGCCAAGCCGTCGAACCGCTGGTGGGCTTCTGCCTGCGGGGGCTGGGGACCCCCTGGCCCCTCCCGCCCGGCGCGGCCACGCCGCCGGCGCGGTAAACCCGCCGGCTTGGACGGCGGCGCCTGGCGGCTTCCACCGGGCCGCCTCCCTTCTCCCTTCGGGCGGGCCGCTGCCCTTGCCCCGTCGGGGCGGGCCGCCAGCTTCCGCTCGCCAGGACTCCGAACCGAGTCTAGCCCACCGGCGCCAGGCCCCAGGGAACGACGCCCACCGCCAGAAGCACCGCGATCAGCACCGCCAGCGCCAGGTAGACCCACCCGACGCCGCGGGCCAGGCGGCGGGAGACGACATCCAGGTCGGCATCCCGCCCCTCCACCAGCAGGAGGAACAGGCCGCAGGCCAGGAACACCGCCGCCGTCACCGGTTCGGCCGCCTCGGCCACAAGACCTATGACCGCCATGATCTGCGCCAAGGCCGCTCCCCCTTCAACCCCCGGCCGGCTACCGGATGGTCAGCCCCGTGCGGCGCAGCCGGACCACCACCTCGACCCGGGCCTGGCACCGCTGGGCGGCCGCACGGGTCACCCCGGGCGGCTCCCGCCACAGGCGGGGTTCCACCGTGCGCAGGGCGCGGCCGATGCCGAAGGGGTCGGCCCCCTGGCGGCGGACCTGGTCGACCAGGCGCTGAACGCGTCCCTGCAGGTCCCGCTGGGTCTGGTCCTGGATGCGCCGCATGGTGGCGGTCTTGGTCAGGTCGATGCCGCCGGCCCTGTGCTCCGCCACCCGCCCCTCGATCAACAGCCGCACCACCGCCTGCCGCCCGTCCGGCGGCCCCTGCACCGTGAGGCGAGAGTCCACGTGGAAGATGTCCAGGATCACCCCGCCCGACACGGGCTCCCGCACCGGGACGAACAGGGTGGTCCGCCGTGGGCTGCCCATGGCCCACATCAGATACCACGCCTGGGGCGGACGGACCACCGCCCGCAGGCGGTCGTCCCGGAAGACGCCGAGCCCCACCCACTGGACCCCCGCCTCGGTGCCCGGACCCCGCCCCAGGATGGAGACCACGGGGTCGACGCCGGGTTCGGAGACGTCGGTCAGGAAGCGGGACAGGTCCACGTTGGGCGCCCGGCCGGTGCGGATCAGATCGTCCAGCATCTGGCTGAGGTACAGGGCCGCTGTGTTGTCCTGGGCCACCGTCATCATCAGATAATCGCGGGCCCGGCCCCGGACCACCGCCATGGGGATCAGCCGCCGGATCTCGGGGTTCTGGACCAGCATCTCCAGGTGCTGCAGGACGCCCTGGCGGGCCAGCTCCTCGCCGATCAGCACGATCCGCACGTGGCCCAGGAAGAGGTCGAAGCGGGTCCCATCCCGCATGGCCGCCAGCGCCTCGTGGACGGTGGCGCCGGTCCCCGACAGCACGACCTTGGTGCCTCCTGGCCCCGCGCCCCGCTGGCCGGGCTGGTTGCCGCTGATGCCCGGCCGCGTGGTGGTGCCGCCCGGGATGGTGACCTCCAAGCTCACCTGGATGCCGCCGCCCTGGGCTCGGTCCAGGCCCACGCCCACCACGATGGCCCGGTCCTCCAGGTCGCGGGCGTCCCAGCAGCCACCCAGGACGGCAGCGGCCAGGATGACCACCAGGGCAACCAGCCGGCGGGTCCGGCCGCGGCGCAGGGGACGGGGACCCACGGCCTCACCCCCCGGCCCCGGCACCGGGAGTGGCGGGCCCGGCGGCACTGCGGGGGGCCGCATGCCGCCGGGTCCGCCGGTTCTTCCAGCCGGCGATGGCCCACAGCAGCAGGGGCACCAGGACCTCCAGCCCCAGACTGATCCAGCCGAGGACGGCGAGGAGCTGGCTGACGGCGGCGAAGTTGGTCGGCAGCAGGGCGACCACGTAGAGCAGCGGGAGGAACATGGGGGCCAGGATGCGGTGCTCCTGAAGGCCCAGCACCGCCTGCAGCGCCTTGGCGGCGACGAACAGGGCCGGCCCCACGGTGGTGAACACCGCCGTCACCCACACGGCGAGGAACGCCGATTCCAGCCGTTCAAAGACCCGCCCGGGGATCTGGGTCACCTTCACCAGCTCGATGGTCGGCCAGGTGATGCGCTGGACCTCGATGACGCCGAAGGTGCCCACGGCGGAGAAGACGACCATGCTGTAGATCAGGCCGACCAGCCCCGCCACCAGCCAGGGCATGTGGCGACGTGGCCGGTCCTCCAGCTCAGGAAGGAGGAAGAGATAGGCTCCAAAGCCGGAGTAAGCGAACAGGGAGGCGGCCGCCCCGCGGATCAGCGGCTCGAGGCCCAGCGCCCACTGGGGCCGCACGTACACCAGGTTGGCCCGCCCCATGGTGGCCAGGGCCAGGGCGACCAGGGTCACCAGCAGCACGGGGAAGGTCAGCTCGATGGCCCGCATCATCGTCACCGTGCGGTGGTGGACCAGGTACACGGCGGCGAACAGCATGGGCATCATGATGGCCTCCACCGGCGTGTTGCGCAGGACGTTGGCGTTGACCACCTCGGCGAAGCCGCGGGCGATGACGGCGGCCAGGGTGCCGAAGTAGAGGAAATAGGCGAGAAGCAGCGCCCGGGCCGGCCAGCGGCCCAACAGGGTCTCCAGGCCGTGCTCGAGCCGGCGCCGGTGCATCCACGGCGCCACCCTGTTGAGCGCCGCCAGGACGACGGCGACGGGCACCGCGCCCAGCAAGGTGGCGACCACGCTGTCGGGCCCCGATTGAGCGGCCACCTCCCGCGGCAGGGTGAGGATGCCGATGCCGATCATCACGTTGACGATGACGGTCAACGCACCCCGCACGGTGACCGCCTGGCTGCTCGACATGGCCCTCACCTCCTGTCCTGGACGAACCGGCCCGGCCCCGCCCCTCGACACCCGCCCCTCCCCGCAGCGCCCCGGCCGCACCCCGTCGCACCCGCACCGCCCCATGGGGCGGCCGCCCGCGCCCCGCGGCGGCCCGGCCGGGTCCCGTGACGCCGGGCGCTCCCCGCGCTTGCCGGGCCGCCCGCGGCGAGGCACCCGGGCACCCTGCGGTGGCGCCCAGGGCTTCCCAGGGCCTTAGAGCCGCGTCGCCCCCTCGCCCCGTTGCACCGCCGGCAGCGGCGCCCGCACCAGCGTATCCCGCAGCTCCTTGATGGACCGCGGCGGCGTGTACGGGTACAGGTACGGCACCCCGAAGGACTCCAGATCCGCCAGGTGGACCACGATCAGGATCAGCCCGATGACGACCCCGTAGAGGCCGAAGACCGACGCCGCCAGCATCAGCGGGTAGCGCAGGATGCGCAGGGCGATGGCGGCGCTGTAGGTGGGCGAAGCGAAGGATCCGATGGTGGTGACGGCCACCACGATGACCATGGCCGGGCTGACCAGCCCCGCCGAGACCGTCATCTCGCCGATGATCAGGCCGCCGACGATGCTGATGGCCGGGCCGATGGGACCGGGCAGCCGGATGCTGGCCTCCCGCAGGATCTCCACCGCCGTCTCCAGCAGCAGCGCCTCGCCGATGGCGGGAAAGGGCACGCCGCCCCGCATGGCGGCCAGCAGCACCGCCAGCGGCGTGGGGATCATCTCCGGGTGGAAGGAGACGAAGGCGATGTACAGGGCGGGCATCAAGAGCGCCAGCGCCATGGACAGTACCCGGATCAGGCGGATCAGGCTGGCGATGACCCAGCGCTGGTAGTAGTCCTCCGGCGACTGGTAGAACTGGCTGAACAGGGCCGGGGCGATGATGGCGAAGGGGCTGCCGTCGACGAAGAGGGCGATGCGGCCCGCCAGCAGGTTCGCCACCACCCGGTCCGGCCGCTCGGTCTCCATCAGCTGGGGGAAGGGCGAGTGGGGCCGGTCCTCCAGCCACTGCTCCAGCTGGCCGGAGTCGAGGAGGGAGTCCGACCGCACCCGGGCCAGGCGCCGCTCGACCTCCGTCACCAGGTGGGGGGGCGTCAGCCCCTCGATGAAGAGCAGGACGACCCGGGTGCGGGCCACGTCGCCCAGGCGGTAGACCCGCACCACCAGCCGCGGCGTCACCAGCCGCTGGCGCACCAGGGCCACGTTGACCTCGACGTTCTCGACGAACCCGTCCCGGGGCCCGCGCACCAGGCGCTCCGCCTCGGGCTCCTGAACCGCCCGCTGGCGGAAGCTGCGGACCTCGAACGCCCAGACCTGCCGCTGACCCTCCAGGCAGAGGACGGCGTGGCCCGTGAGCAGGCGGGTCACCGCCTCGTCGACCTTGGGGACCGCCTCCACCTCGTCGCCGAACCGCCACCAGGCCGGGTTCGGGGCGGCCTTGGGTGGCCCCTGGCGCAGGAACTTGTCCAGGTCTTCGACCAGGCCCTTGAGCCGCTGGGTGTCCACCAGGGGCTCCAGGAAGACCAGCACGGCCAGCAACCGCCCCCGGTGCCGGAAGAAGCGGGCGTTGAGGTCGGCCGTATGGTGCAGGGCGGCCCGCAGTCGCTCCAGGTCCACGGTCACCGTGCCCGTGAACTCGCCGGTGAAACCGGCCCGGTTGGACGACGACAGCTCCTGCACCAGGTCGCCCAGCCGCTCGGACAGGGCCGACGAGAGGCGCACCAGCTGCTTGACCTGATGGACCACCTGGGCCTTCTGCCGCTGCTCCGCCACGGGTCACCGCCACCGGGGGGCCCGGCGGGAGCCGGTTCCACCCCACGGCGACGCACCCGGCCCCCGGCCGCAGCCCAGGGTGTGGCCGGGGGCCCGCCCCGGTCCGGCTCGGGCCCCGGCACGCCAACAGCATGCACCGGTGGCAGCGGTGCCATTCCCGGCCGCCGGAGGGTGCCGGAGCCGATGAGTCCGCTCAGGCCGGCAGGCGCCGAAACAGATCGGCCATCTCCAGCGCAGCAAGGGCCGCCTCTGCACCCCGATCGCCTGCCCGCAGCCCCGTCCGGTCGAAGGCCTGTTCCAGCGTCTCACAGGTGAGCACCCCGCACACCACCGGAACACCGGTTTGGAGGCTCGCTTGCAGCAGCCCCTGGGTCGCGGCCGCAGCCACGTACTCGAAGTGGGCCGTCGCCCCTCTCAGCACCGCACCCAGGGCGATGACCGCCTGATAGCGTCCCGATTCCGCCAGGCGGCGGGCCGTCACCGGCAATTCAAAGGAACCGGGAACCCACACCACATCGACGGCGTCATCGGGCATGCCATGGCGCCGCAGGGCCTCCTGGGCCCCCGCCAACAATGCCTGCGTGATCGGGCGGTTGTACCGGGCGACCACGATGGCCAACCGGAGTCCTTCGGGATCGAACCGTCCCTCGTAGACCGGCATGTCATTCCGCCTCCTGGTGGTCCGTATCCTTTGCCGGCAGTCGCCCGCCCGGTCCCGTTGGGGCGGGCGGAGCCGCCGGGGCCGTTGGTTGGGGTGACGGATCGTCCACGCCGGCGTCGGTCCCCGCCAGGGTCAGCCAGTGGCCCAGACGCCGTCGCTTGGCCAGCAGGTACCGGCGGTTCTCGGGGTGGTGGGCGGGCTCCAGGGGAAGGCGATCCGTCACCTGGATGCCGTAACGCTGCAGCTGGGCCACCTTGTCCGGGTTGTTCGTCATGAGCCGGATCCGGTGGGCCCCCAGGGCCCGCAGCATCTGGGCTGCGACCCCGTAGTCCCGGCTGTCCACCGGCAAACCCAGGGCCAGGTTGGCGTCCACGGTGTCGAGCCCCTGGTCCTGCAGGGCATAGGCACGGATCTTGCCGGCCAGCCCGATCCCGCGTCCCTCCTGCTGCAGGTAGATCAGGGCACCCCGGCCCTCCCCCGCGATGGCGCGCAAGGCCGCCTGCAGCTGGTCCCCGCAGTCGCAGCGCAACGACCCGAAGGCATCGCCAGTCAAACACTGACTGTGGACCCGGACCAGCAACGGCGCATCCCCGGGCGCAGGGGGGTGCTTGGTTTCGCCGGCCGGGCGGGGGCTGGTTCCTGCCAGGACGCCGTCGCCCCCAACCCGGCCGCTGGCGCCACCACCGGCCCCGGCCGTTCCCGCGCCGTAGACCAGGGCCAGGTGGACGGTGCCGGTGGGCTGGTATTCGAAGGCTGTCAGGCGGAACTCGCCATATCGCGTCGGCAGCCGGGTGGAGGCCACAGGCCGCACCAGGTCCTCCCGTCGCAGGCGGTAGGTGACGATGTCTGAGACCCGCACCCAGGGGAGCCCGGTTTGCGTCGCCCACGCGACGATGGCAGGCGGGCGGGCCGAACGGCCGTCGGGCGTGAGGATCTCGCAGATGGCGGCCACGGGTTCCAGGCCCGCCAGGCGCATCAGGTCGACGGCCGCTTCGGTATGCCCCCTGCGCTGTAGGACCCCCCACGGCCGGGCCCGCAGGGGGAACACGTGGCCCGGCCGGACCAGATCCCCCGGCCTGCTGGCCGGGTCGGCCAAGGTCCGCAGGGTGCGGGCACGATCGGCCGCCGAGATTCCCGTCGTCACACCCTCCCGGGCGTCGACGCTGATGGTGAAGGGGGTTCCCATGGGATCGGCCGGCGGGTCCACCATCAGGGGGAGCCCAAGGGCCCGGCAGCGGGACTCCGCCATGGCGGCACAGATCAGCCCCCGCCCGAAGGAGAGCATGAAGTTGACATGGGCCGGCGTGGCGTGCTGGGCCGCCACCACCAGGTCCCCTTCCCCTTCCCGGTCCTCGTCGTCGAGGATGACCACCATCTCACCCTGGCGCAAGGCGTCGAGCGCCGCTTCCACCCGCCGGACGGGGTCAAGGAGGCCGGCGTCGCGGGGCTGGGCTTCACCGGCTCGGCCGGGCCGGCCCTTGGCCGCCGCGGGAGCAGCCGCCAGGCTGCGGCCCGGTCCCGGCGCCAGCCACCCCGCCCCATAGCGTGCAAGCCAGTCGGCCTCCAGGTTGACCCGGTCTCCCGGTCGCCGCCGGCCCAGGGCCGTGCGCTCCAGGGTGTGGGGCACCAGCGCCACGCTGAACCGCTTCCCGTTGACCGCCACCACCGTCAGGCTCACGCCGTCCACGGCGATGGACCCCTTGGGTGCGAGGAAGGGAATCAGATGGTCCGGGGCCTCGATCTCGACCGACAGTGCGCCGTCTTGCGGCACCACGGCGACGACCCGCCCCGTTCCGTCCACGTGCCCCAAGACCACATGGCCCCCTACGGGATCCCCCCAGCGCAACGCCGGCTCCACGTTCACCTCGTCACCCGGCTGGAGATCGGCCAGGGTGGTCACCCGCAGGGTCTCCGGCACGGCGGTGAAGGCGAGCCGGCCGGCCTGGACGGCGGTGACGGTCAGGCACACCCCGTTGACGGCGACGCTATCGCCCGGCCGCACGCCGTGAAGGAAGGGCGCCTCAATCCAGAGCTCCAGGCCGCCGCCCCGGGTCCGCCGGTCGGTGCAGCGGCCCACCCCTTGGACGATGCCCGTGAACATCGCGGGAACCTCCTTCCAGCTAGAAGACCGGTGATTGCCGTTGGACCGAGCCCCGGGAAGGGGTCAGGGAGGCCGCGGCGGATCGGCGTCGCGGGCCCCCTCGCTGGAAGAAGGGCCCCGGCGGCCCAGGGCGACCGGATCGCGGAGGTAGCCATCGACCACCAGATCGCCGTCCACCTGCCGCCACCTCACCCGCTGGAGGACCGGGGCCTCTGCCATTCGCTCGAACCCGGCACCGCCGATGGGGCCCGGCGCCCGTTCCCCGCCGATCAGCTTCGGGGCGACCCAGGCGATCACCCGGTCGGCCAGGCGGGCGGTGAAGAACGCGGCGTGCACCGTCGCCCCGCCCTCGACCAGCAGGTGGAGGACGCCGCTCCGGGCCAGTTCGTCCAGAAGGTGGGGAAGGGAGACGCGCCCGTCCGGGCCCGCCGGAAGCCGGAGCACCCGGACTCCCGCCCGCTCCAGGCGGGCCACCCGCTCGCGAGGGGCCCACGGGGTGACGGCTACCCAGGTCGGCGCCGAAGACTGGCGGGCGACCTGCACCACCCGGGCCGCCGGAGGCGTCCGGGCCTGGCTGTCCAGCACGATGCGGAGCGGATCCCGGCCGCCCGGATGCAGTCGCACCGTCAGGGCCGGGTCGTCCGCGAGAACCGTCCCAACCCCCACCAGGATCGCGTCGACGCGGTCCCGCAACCGGTGGACCCAGCGCCGGGCTCGTGGCCCGGTAATCCAACGGCTGTCCCCGCGGGCGGTGGCGATCCGCCCGTCCAGGGTCATGGCGTACTTGAGGGTGACCATGGGCCGCCCCAGCAGCCGGTGGACGAGGTAGGCCTCATTGAGCCGCCGGGCCCGGTCTTCTTCCAGCCCCCAGGCGACCTGAAGTCCCGCCCCGGCCAGGGCGCGGAGGCCACGGCCGGCCACCCGCGGGTCGGGATCTTCCATGGCCGCCACCACCCGGCGCACCCCCGCCGCCAGGATCGCCTGGGTGCAGGGCGGGGTCCGGCCGTGATGGCAGCAGGGCTCCAGGGTCACGTAGAGGGTGGCCCCCTGGGCACGGGGGCCGGCCCGCTGCAGGGCCTCGACCTCGGCATGGGGCTCCCCCGCCCGCCGGTGGTAGCCCTCGCCCACGATCTGTCCGTCTTGCACCACGACGGCGCCGACCATGGGGTTGGGGTGGGTCCGTCCGCGGGCCCGTGCCGCCAGCTCCAGCGCACGGCGCATGAAGAACCGGTCCGCCCTGGACCAGCTGGCCCGGCCGGCGGCGTCTCCGCCTCCAGGTTCGCCCCCGGGCCTCAACCCTTGGCCGAGGAACCCCGCACCGCATTCGGCCATCCCTGCCACCCCCTAGGCCCCATCGCATGCTGCCGCAACCGTGCGCACGGGGGTCAACCGGGCAAACCCGAGGGATCGGCGCCGCCACCGGGAGACACAAGTGGGGAGGGGCCACCGGCTTGCCGGCGGATGGAGGAGCTGCCGCCGAGCCGGTCGCGGAACAGGCGGTCATGGCGCGTCACCAAAAAGGCCCCGGTGCAAGACCGGGGCGGGACGCGACAGGAGTTGGGGCCGGCCGAGCACGGCACGGCCCGCCACCCTGCCCCCTTCTCCCATCCGGACTGTACCGTCGGCGCCGGGATCTCACCGGCTCCTGCCTTCCGGCGCCCGACCACAGCGGGCACCGGTCGGCTCGCGGGCTCGTCGTGGCCCCAGCGGCCACGCATCACCGCCGGTCGGGAATTGGCCCCCGGGCGCCGGCTTTGGGCCGGCCCCGTGGCCTCACCCTGCCCCGAAGGAGACACGGCTGCGTATGGGGTTTGTGATGCCTTTCACAAATTGATCTCGCCCATTGACTTCGCCAAGGGCGGCGGGGTTCCTGCCGGCGCGTCTCAGCCCGTGGGTCATCGGCTCGTCAACCAGCCGCACGCCGCCTCACTGGCGCCCCCATCCGTCATCCACCGCCCCGGCCCCGTCCCCGGCGATGTCCCGCCGGAACCGGCAGCCCGGGAAGCGGATGAGGGCGGCCGCCTCGTAAGCCCGGCGCCGGGCCTCGGCCAGGGTGGGCCCCAGGGCCGTGACGCCCACCACCCGCCCGCCGGCGGTCACCCAACCTCCCGGCTGGCGGCGGGTGCCCGCGTGGTCGACGAACACGCCCGGCCGGGCGGCGGCCTCCTCCAGGCCCGTGACGGGCAGGCCGTGGGCCGCTTCGTCGGGGTAGCGGGGCGCCGCCAGCACGACGCAGACGGCCGCTTCCGGCCGCCAGGCGGGCTCGGTTGCCGGCAGCCGCCCCGTGGCCACCGCCCAGCAGAGGCCGGCCAGGTCCGTCGCCAGGCGCGGGACGAGGACCTGGGCCTCGGGGTCTCCCCAGCGGCAGTTGAACTCCAGAACCCGGGGCCCCTCCGCCGTCAGCATCAGACCGGCGTAGAGGACCCCGCGGTAGGGATGGCCCTCCGCCGCCAGCCCGGCCACGGCCGGCTCCAGGATCGACCGGCGCACGGCATCCAGCAGGGCCGGCGTCACCTCCGGCACCGGGGAGAAGGCCCCCATGCCGCCGGTGTTGGGGCCCCGGTCGCCGTCCTCCAGGCGCTTGTAGTCCCGGGCCGCGGCCAGCACCTGGACCCGTTCCCCGTCGGTCAAGGCCAGGACCGAGAGCTCCCGGCCCTCCAGCCGCTGCTCGATGACCACCCGCCGGCCGGCGGCCCCCAGGTCGCCCCGGCGCATCAGGCGGCCGACCGCCGCCAGGGCGGCGGCGGTATCGTCGCAGACGAACACGCCCTTGCCCGCCGCCAGGCCGTCGGCCTTGACGACCCACGGGCCCGGGTGACGGCGCAGGAAGTCCTCCGCGGCGGCGGGATCGTCGAAGATGGCGCCGGGGGCGGTGGGGATGCCGTGGCGGGCCATGAAGGCCTTGGCGAAGGCCTTGCTGCCCTCGATGCGGGCGGCGGCCTGGCGGGGACCGAAGACGGCGATGCCCGCCGCCTCCAGCCGGTCGGCCAGTCCGGCCACCAGGGGGGCCTCCGGCCCGACCACCGCCAGGTCCACCCTCCGGTCCACCAGCCGGCGCACCGTACCATCCAGATCCAAGGGGTCGCCGCCCAGGCACTCCACGCCCATGGCGGCCATGCCGTCGTTGCCGGGCAAGGCCAGGACCCGCTCCACCCGCGGGCTGGCCGCCAGGGCCCGGGCCAGGGCGTGCTCGCGCCCGCCGCCCCCGATCACGGCCACGCGCATACCGGCTCCTCCTCCCGGTTCGATCCAGAACGGCCCGTTGGTAACGGGGCGGCACCGCTGGCGGCCGGGCCATCAGTGGCGGAAGTGACGCCGGCCCGTGACGACCATGGCGATCCCGGCCTCGTCGGCCGCGGCGATCACCTCGCCGTCCCGGACCGAGCCGCCGGGCTGGATGATGGCGGCGATACCGGCGGCGGCCGCCCGCTCCACCGAGTCGGGGAAGGGGAAGAACCCGTCCGAGGCCAGCACGGCGCCCCGGGCCCCGGCGCCCGCCAGGGCCAGGGCCTGTTCCACCGCCCGGACGCGGCTGGTCTGGCCGGCGCCGATGCCCAGGGTCCGCCAGCCGCCGCCGGGCTGGGGCGCCGCCACCACGATGGCGTTGGAGCGGCAGGCCTTCACCGCCCGCCAGGCGAAGTCCAGCGCCGCCCACTGGTCTTCGGTGGGCACCGCCCGGGTCACCACCCGCCAGTCCTGGCGAGCCCCGGCGGGCACGGGCGGGTCGAACCGCTGGATCAGCCACAGCTCGCCCAGGCCGCGGACCTCCCAATGGCGGCCGTCCTCGTCCTCCGCCCCGTTCCACCGACCGCCGCCGGCGTCGTTGGCAGCGCCCGTCGGGCCCGGGGGTTCGGGCGCCCCCGGGACCGGCTCCAGAATGCGCAGGTTCTTCCGGCGGGTCAGGGCCTGCAGCGCCTCACCGGTGAAGGCGGGCGCCACCACCACCTCGAGGAAGATCTCCGCCAGCAGGCCGGCGGCCTCCCCGTCCACCGGCCGGTTGAAGGCGACGATGCCGCCGAAGATGGACTCGGGGTCGGCATCCCGGGCCAGCTGGAAGGCGGCGGCCGGCGTGGCGGCGGCGCCGATGCCGCAAGGGGTGGCGTGCTTGACCGCCACCGCCGCCGGGGTCGTGAACTCCTGGACCGCCCGCCAGGCGGCCAGGGCGTCGAGCCAGTTGTTGTAGGACATGGGCTTGCCGCCGTGCTGGACGAACCCGCCCGCCGGCCGTTGGCCCAGGGAGGCCCCACCGGCGGCCAGGCGGTAGAGGGCGGCCGGCTGGTGGGGGTTCTCGCCGTAGCGGAGGACCGCCTCCCGCCGCAGGGTGAGGTGCAGGACGGCGGGCCACGGCCCGGCGCCGGGTTCCTCCCCCGCGGTCCCGGCGGGCCCCTCCGCGGCGGTCTCCGCAGGACCCTCCGCCCCGGCCCCGTCCCCCTCCTCGGCGGCCAGGACCCGGGCGATGACGGCGTCATAGGCGCTGGTGTGGCCAAAGGCTTTGACGGCCAGCTGCCGCCGCAGGGCGGCGGGCAGTTGCCCCTCGGCCTCCAACCGCGCCACCACCGGGCCGTAGTCGGCCGGGTCGACCAGCACGATCACGAAGGGCCAGTTCTTCGCCGCCGCCCGGATCAGGGCGGGCCCGCCGATGTCGATCTCCTCCAGCAGGGCCGGTCCCCTCACCCCCGCGGCCGCTGCCTGGGCGAAGGGATACAGGTTGACCGCGACCAGGTCGATGGGGGCGATGCCGTGGGCCTGGAGGGAGGCCAGGTCGTCCGGCCGGTCGCGGCGGGCCAGGATGCCGCCGTGGATCGCCGGATGGAGGGTCTTGACCCTCCCCTCCAGCAGCTCGGGGAAGCCCGTCACGCGGCTGACGGGGGTGACGGGCAGGCCGGCCTCGGCCAGGAGGCGGGCCGTCCCGCCGGTGGATACCAGCTCCCACCCCAGCCGGTGCAGGGACCGGCCGAGCTCCACGATGCCCGCCTTGTCGGCCACGCTCAAGAGGGCCCGCCGCCGGGCGCCGCCACCGGCGCCAGCACGGGCAAATGCCGCAGGTTCCGTCACGTCGCGTCCACCTCCACGGGGACCTCCCTTGCTCCCGGGACCTCCCTGGCCCGGGTGACCTCCCGCGAGACGCCGCCCCTCAGCCCGCCCGTCCCCCAGTCCCGCCGGTTCCCGGCTCCGCGCCTGCGAGGATCCGGACCCGGCGGCCTTCCACCCGCACCCGCCCCGTCGCCACCAGGCGCACCGCCAGGGGATAGAGCCGGTGCTCGGCGGCCTGGATGCGCCCGTGGAGGCGGGCCGGATCGTCGTCCTCCCGCACGGGCACGGGTGCCTGCAGGAGGATCGGCCCCGTGTCGACGCCCTCGTCGACGAAGTGGACGGTGCAGCCGGTCACCTTGACGCCGTGTTCCAGGGCCTGGCGGGGCGCGTCCTTGCCCGGGAAGGCGGGCAGCAGGGAGGGGTGGACGTTCAGGATCCGGTTCCGGTAGGCCGCCACCACCGCCGGTCCCAGGATGCGCATGAACCCCGCCAGCACCACCAGATCGGGCCGCCAGCGCCCGAGCTCCGCCAGGATCGCCCGGTCCCAGGCGGCCCGGTCCCCCGCGGCGCGGGGCGCTGGCCTGATGGGGGCGGAGAGGGGAGGGCCGGCCGCCGCCCTGGGGTCGCCCTCCGGCGCCGCCCCGCCTTCGCCGGGGCCGTCCGCCGTCCCATCCGGGGACGAACCGGCCGCCGCCGGCTCCGGCCGCACCACCACGGCCGGCTTGCCGGCCCGCTGCGCCCGCCGGAGGGCGCCGGCGCCGGGCCGGTCGGACAGGACGGCCACGATGCGGCCGCCCAGCCACCCTTGCTGTTCCGCGTCCAAGAGGGCCTGCAGGTTCGTCCCCTCCCCCGAGGCCAGGACGACGATCCGGCAGCCGCCCCCCTCTCCGGGGGCGGGGGGACCGGCCGGGCCCGGTTCCGGGTGCAGAGCCGGAAGAGGCTCCCCCGCTCCGGCCGGTCGCGGACCGGGGGCGGCCCCGGCCGCCCAAGCGGACCGGAGGCCGGGGCCGGCGTCGTCCCTGGTCCCGGCCCCGGCCCCTGGGGCCCCGTCCCCGGGTGGCCAGGGGCCTCCGCCGGCGGTGGGGCCCGGGGCCGTCACGGGCAGCCCCCCTGGGGCCGGTTCGTCCCCAGCGGCGGGTCGAACCGGACGGACCGGGGGCCGGCCACCACCCGGCCGATGATGTAGACCTCCTCCCCCAGCGCCTCGGCCGCCGCCCGGGCCGCGGCCGGGGCCTGGGGCGCCGGCACGACCACGGTGAAGCCGATGCCCAGGTTGAAGACCCGCGCCATCTCGTCCCAGGCAACCGGCCCGGCCTGCTGGATCCACCGGAAGAAGGGGGGCACCGGCCAGCGGCCGGGCACCAGCACCGCGCCGCACCCCTCCGGCAAGGTGCGGGGCAGGTTGCCGGGCAGGCCGCCCCCCGTGACATGGGCCATGGCGCGCACGTCAAACTCCGCCAGCAGCCGGCGCACGGCCTTCCCGTAGAGGCGGGTGGGCACCAGGGCGGCCTCGCCCAGGGTGCGGCCGCCACCGGGCAGGGGGTCGTCCCAATGGGCCCCGGCCCGGGCCACCACCCGGCGGATCAGGCTGAAGCCGTTGCTGTGGGGCCCGGAGGAGGGGAGCCCCAGGATCGCGTCGCCGGGTTCCACCCTCCGCCCGTCGACCAGCCGGTCCGCGGCCACCTGGCCCACGGCGAAGCCCGCCAGCTCCAGGCCGCCCGGGGGCAACAGCCCGGGCACCTCCGCCGTCTCGCCCCCCAGCAGGGCGCAGCCCGCCTCCCGGCAGGCGGCGGCCATACCCCGCACCAGCCGCGCCACCCGGTCGGGATCCAGGCGGGCCGTGGCCACGTAGTCCAGGAAGAAGAGGGGTTCGGCGCCGTGGACCCAGAGGTCGTTGACGTTCATGGCCACCAGGTCGCGGCCGATGCCCTCCAGGGCGTCCCCGCCCAGGCCCCAGGCCTCCCATTCCAGGGCCACCGCCAGCTTGGTCCCCACGCCGTCGCAGGTGGCCGCCAGCAACCGGTCCCCGTCCGCTCCCCAGCGGAAGAACCCGGCGAAGGCGCCGAGCCCCCCCACCACCTCGGGCCGGCGGGCCGGGGCCGCCTCCCGGGCGATCCAGTCGACCACCCGCTCCGCCGCCTCCAGATCGACGCCGGCGTCCCGGTAGGTCAGGGGCGGCAGGCTGGTGGGCTCCGGCCGCCCGGCGGCCTCGGGCCGGTTCGTCATGGTCTCTCCCTCCCCCGCGGCTCCGCCGCAACAGGGCCCGCCGCCGGCGCTCCGGGCCGCCGCTCCTTGCCCTCAGGATCCAGGGGGTAGCGGCCGGTGAAGCAGCCCAGGCACAGGGACGCCGCCGGCCGCCCCGTGGCCGCCACCACCTCCTCCAGGGGGAGGAAGGCCAGGGAGTCGGCCCCCAGGGCCCGGCCCAGCTCCTCGGGGGAACGGCCGGCCGCGGGCAGCTCGTCGCGCCGGCCGGTATCGATGCCGAAGGGGCAGGGATGGCGATAGGGGGGCGCCGTGATCCGCAGGTGGACCTCCCGGGCGCCGGCCTGGCGCAAGGCGGCCACCAGCCAGCGGGCGGTGGTGCCGCGGACCAGGGAGTCGTCCACCACCACGACCCGGCGGCCGGCCAGCACCCCCGGCACGGGATGGAGCTTGAGGCGAACCGCCTCGTCCCGGGCGCCCTGCCCGGGCCGGATGAAGGTGCGCCCGACGTACCGGTTCTTCACCAGCCCCAGCTCGTGGGGCAGGCCGGCCTCCTCCGCGTAGCCCGCCGCCGCCGGCAGGCTGGAATCGGGCACGCCCACGACCACGTCGGCGGCCGCGGGGTGCCGGCGGGCCAGCCGCCGGCCCAGCTCCTTGCGCACGGCGTAGACGCTGCGGCCGCCGAAGCAGCTGTCGGGCCGGGCGAAGTAGATGTACTCGAAGACGCAGAAGGCCTCCGCACCGCTCCCCGCACTACCCTCCGCACCGCTCCCCGCCCCGCCCCCGTCCCGGGCGGAGGAACCGGCCCACCCGCCACCGGCGGCGATCCGGCCCACGGCGGGGAGCGCCGCCTCCGCCAGCCACACCCAGTGGCCGGGCGGGACCTCGGCCTCCGCCCGCCCGCCGGCCGTCTCCAGGGCGCAGGTCTCCGAGGCCACCGCCCAGGCGCCGTCGATCCGGCCCAGCACCAGGGGCCGGATCCCCCAGGGATCCCGGGCGGCCAGCAAGCCCCAGGGCGTTAGCACGACCACCGCATAGGCGCCCCTTACGGCAGCCAGGGCCCGGAGCAGCGGCCGGGGCGGCCCCGGCGGCCGCGGCGGCCCCGACCCCTCTGGTCCCCGGTGCCGGGCCGCCCAGGGTTCATCGGACCGCTCCAGCCGCGCCAGCCGCTCCGCCACCCGCCCGATTACCTCCGTGTCGGCGGTGGTGGCCAGTTCGACCCCCCGGCGCGCCAGAAGGCGGCGCCACCGCATGCCGCCCACCAGCTGGCCGTTGTGGGCCAGGGCGAAGGGGCCCAGCCCCGGGCCGCCGGGGAAGAGCAGGGGCTGGGCGTTGCCCGGGCCGGGGTCGCCCGCCGTGGCGTACCGGACGTGGCCGATGGCGGCCTGGGCGCCCGCCGGCAACCCGGGCACCTGGACCGGGTCGGGGAAGACCCGGCTCACCAGCCCCGCGCCCTTGTGGACCACCAGCCGCCCGGCGCCATCCAGGGCCGCCACCCCGGCGCTCTCCTGGCCCCGGTGCTGGAGGGCATACAGAGCCCGGACGGCGCAGGTCACCGCCTGGGGATGCCCCCACAGGCCGAAGACGCCGCACGCCTCCCGCGGGCCAGGGCTCAGCGGTCCGGCCCGTCCGGCGCCGGTGGATCCAGCAGGCATGGCAGCGCCTCCTCCCACAAGGCCCAGAGGGCGCCGGCCGGTTCGTCCAGCCAGAGCCGCCCGTCCCACCAGACCCGCAGCCGCTCCCCCGGGCCGGTCACCCGGCCCAGGGCCCGGCAGGGAACCCCCCGCTCCGCCGCCCGGGCGGCCAGTTCCTCCCAGCCCCCGGGCGCCACGGCCACCAGCACCCGGCTGGGCCCCTCGCCGAAGAACACCGCGTCCCGCCGGGTCCCTAAGGCGCCGCCGCCGTCGGCCTCGGAGGCGGGCAGGGTCACCTCCAGGCCCAGGGCCTGGCCGGCGGGTTCCGCCCCCGGCGCCGCCGGCCCGCCGCGGAACGCCATCTCCGCCAGGGTGACCAGGAGACCCCCACCGCCCACCGGCCGGGCCGCCAGGACCCAGCCGGCCGCCACGGCCTCCTGGAGCAGCGCCAGCAGGCGGCGGTGGGCTTCCCAGTCCACGGCGGGCACCGGGCCGTCCACCCGGCCGTGGCAGCGCTTGAGGTACTCGCTGCCCCCCAGCTGGCCGGCCAGGGGGCCCAGGAGGGCGATGCCGAGCCCCGGCCCGGGGAAGAACCCGGCCGCCCAGCGGCCCGGCGGCGGGATGACCCCGACCACGCCGACCGCCACCGTGGGGTCGATGGCGCGGCCGGCGGTCTCGTTGTAGAGGCTGACGTTGCCGCCCGTCACCGGCAGCTCCAGGGCGCGGCAGGCCTCCGCCAGCCCGTCCACCAGCCCCACCAGCTGCGCGGCCACCGCCGGCCGGCCCGGGTCGCCCAGGTTGAGGCCGTTGGTCAAGCCCAGGGGCCGCGCTCCGGTGCAGGCCACGCGCAGGGCGGCTTCCGCCACCGCCAGGGCCGCCCCCCGCCGCGGGTCTAGCCGGGCCAGGCGGCCCGTCCCCGCCATGGCCACCGCCAGCCGCCGCTGGCTGCCCGGCACCTCCAGCACCGCCGCCGCCCCGGCCCCCGGCCGCAGCCGGGTGCGCCCCCCCACCAGGTGGTCGAACTGGCCGTAGATCCAGGCCTTGGAGGCCAGGGCGGGCGAGCCCAGCAGCCGGCGCAGGGCGGCGGCCACCCCTTCCGGCCCGTCCACATCCGGAAGCCCCGTCCCAGCAGCAGCAGTGGCGCCAGCGGCGGCAGCGACCGCGGCTTTCGCCGGGGCCCCGCCTCCCCGGCCAGGACCGCTGGGGTCGCCGGCACCGCCCTGCTGCCCCGGGCCGGGCTCCGGGCCGGGGCCGCCGGCGCCGGCCCGCCGGGCGATCCCTTCCACCTCGTAGACCGGCGCCTGGCGGGTCAGCAGCGGCAGGGGCAGATCCGCCACCGTCCGCCCCCGGTGCCGGACCTCCAGGCGGCCGTGGTCCACCAGCCGCCCCACCACCCGGGCGGGCAGCCCCCAGCGGCGGGCAACCCGCCGGACGGCCGCCAGGCGGGCCGGTTCGACCACCGCCAGCATGCGCTCCTGGGATTCCGCCAGCAGGATGACCTCGGGCTCCAGGTCCGGCTCCCGGAGGGGAACCCGGTCCAGGTCCAGGCGGGCCCCTGTCCCCGCCCGGGCCGCCAGTTCGGCCGCCGCCGCGCCCAGCCCGCCCGCGCCCAGGTCCTGCAGGGCGGCCACCAGCCCCGCGGCGACCAGCTCCTGGCAAGCCTCGATCAGCACCTTGCCTGCCAGGGGGTCGCCCACCTGGACCGCCGGTCGCCGGGCCAGGGCGTCGCCGTCCAGGCTGGCCGAGGCGAAGGTGGCGCCATGGACCCCGTCGCGGCCCGTGGGCGGCCCGATCAGCACCAGGCGGGCGCCGGTCCCGGCCGCCACACCCCGCAGCAGCCGGCGGGCGGGGGTGAGGCCGACGCAGAGGACATTGACCAGCGGGTTCGTCCGGTATCCCGGCTCGAACAGCACCCGCCCGCCCACCACCGGCACCCCGGTGCAGTTGCCGTAGGCGGCGATGCCCGCCACCACGCCGCGGACCAGCCGCCGGCCGGCCTCGCCGGTGGGGTCCGCGAAGCAGAGGAAGTCCATCAAGGCCACGGGCCGGGCCCCGGCTGCCAGCACGTCGCGCAGGATCCCGCCGACGCCCGTGGCGGCGCCCTGGAAGGGCTCGACGAAGGAGGGGTGATTGTGGGACTCGACCCGAAAGACCACCGCCGTCCCGTCCCCCAGATCGACGGCGCCGGCGTTCTCGCCGGGCCCCAGCAGCACCTGCGGGCCGCCGGTGGGCAACCGGCGCAGGAGGGGGCGGGAGTGCTTGTAGGCGCAGTGCTCGGACCAGAGGACGCCGATGAGCCCCAATTCCACCGCGTTCGGCTCCCGCCCCAAAAGGCGGCAGGCCCGGCGGTACTCGGCGCCGGTCAGGCCCACGGCGTCCCACGGGGCCGGCGCTGGACCGGCGGCGGCCTCGCCTCCCGCCGGTGGGGCCGGCGCCGGACCGGCGGCGACGTCGCCTCCCGCCGGTGGGGCCGGCGGATCCAGGCGGCCACCGCCCTCCGACGGGCTCGGCCTCGCCGCCGGCCCTGCCGGGGCCTCCGGCCCAGGCTCCACCGCCGCCTCCACCCCGGCCTTCCTCACCGCCTCCACCGGCGCCTCAACCGGCCTGGCGCGCACCATCACCCACCCCGCCTCCTGCCGCCGCCCGCCGGCGGCTCGACCACCAGCGTTCCGCAGAGCCGACCCACCGGGCCAGCAGGTCCAGGCCGTCCCAGCCGTCGCCGCCGGCGGTCCCGCCGCCCGGCCCCTCCGCCGGGCGCCGCTCGGGATGGGGCATCAGGCCGACCACGTTCCCCCCGGCGTTGCAGATCCCCGCCACGTTGTCGACGGAACCGTTGGGGTTGGAGCCCGGGACGGCCCGGCCCTCCGCGTCGGTGTAGCGCAGGATCACCCGCGCCCCCGTCCGGGGGCTGAGGGCGCCCCCGGGCCCGTCGCCCACGTAGGCCCCCTCCCCGTGGGCGATCTCCAGGCGGATGACCCGGCCCGGTGCCAGCCCGCCGGTCAGGGCCGAGGGCCCTTCGACCCGAACCCACACCGGCCGGCACTGGAACCGGCCCTGCCGGTTGGGCCGCAGGGCGCCGGGCAACAACCCCGCCTCGCACAAGATCTGAAAGCCGTTGCAGATGCCCAGCACGGGGCCGCCGGCGGCGGCGAAGGACCGCACCGCCTCCATCACCGGCGTGCGGGCCGCCAGGGCCCCGGCCCGCAGGTAGTCGCCGAAGGCGAAGCCGCCCGGCAGCACGACTCCCGCGAAGGACCGCAGGTCGCTGCGCCGGTGGTCGACCACCTCGACCCGCTGCCCGAGGTCGCGGGCCAGCACCGCCGCCACGTCGTGGTCGCAGTTGGAGCCGGGGAACCGGATCACGGCCAGGCGCACGGCGATCCCCCGCCCTCTCGCGGGGCCGGCTCTGCTGGCACGACGGCGGCCGCCGCGGACGGTGACGCAGCCGGCGCCTCCCCCTCCACCCGTACCCGGAAGACCTCCAGCACCGGGTTTGCCAGCAGCTGCTCGGCCATGGACCTGGCCTGTTCCTCCGCCTCGGCGGCGCTGGAAGCCTCAAGGTCGATCTCGACGCGCTTCCCGACCCGCACGGCGGCGACCCGGCGGTACCCCAGCCCCTGCAGGGCCGCCCGCACCGCCTCGCCCTGGGCATCGAGGGCGCCGGGACGCAGGTCCACCTCCACCACCACGCGGAAGAACCGGCGGGCCGCCCCGCCACCCGCCTTCCGGGCGTCGCTCATGCCGTCGCCCCCAGCCGCCGCCAGACCTCGGCGTAGGCACCCGCCACGTCGCCCAGGTCCCGGCGGAAGCGATCCTTGTCGAGGGGCTCGCCCGTCGCCCGGTCCCAGAGGCGGCAGGTGTCGGGCGAGATCTCGTCGGCCAGCAGGAGCTGGCCGGCGGCGCGGCCGAACTCCAGCTTGAAGTCGACCAGGATCAGGTCCCGCTCTGCCAGGTAGGCCCGCAGGGTCCGGTTGACGCCGAGGGCCATGGCTTCCATGCGGTCCAGTTCCTCCGGCGTGGCCAGGCCCAGCAGCCCCACATGGGCCCGGTTGATCAGGGGATCGCCCAGGTCGTCCCGCTTGTAGTAGAGCTCGACGACCGGCTCGTCCAAGACCCGGCCGGCCTCCAGCCCCAGGCGGCGGGCCAGGCTGCCCGCCACCACGTTGCGGACCACCACCTCGATGGGCACGATGTCCACCCTCCGGGCCAGCAGCTCCCGCTCCCCGGCCACCGCCACCAGGTGGGTCGGCACGCCGGCCGCCTCCACGACCCGGAACAGGTGGGCGCTGATCTGGGCGTTGAGCCGGCCCTTGTCGCCGATGGTGCCGCGCTTGCGGCCATCGAAGGCGGTGGCGTCGTCCTTGAAGTAGATGCGGACCAGCCCCGGGTCCGGGGTGGCGTAGACGATCTTGGCCTTCCCCTCGTACAGCCGCTCCCCCCGCGGGGGGATGGTCGCCGCCTCCGGTGCCATGCTGGCTCCCCTCCCTGATCGCCGGCCCGGCCCACCGGCCGCACCGGCTGTCGCTGGCATCCCACGGGGCCGATCCGGACGCGCCCCCGACGCGCCCGGACGCCTTCAGTCGCCCTCTTCCCCATCGCTCCCGCCGGACAGCAGGCCCGCCCGGCGGAAGATGGTGTCCACGTGGCGCAGGTAGGCCTTCGGGTCGAACAGGGCGGCCAGTTCCTCCGGTGTCAGGACCTCCCGCACCCGGGGGTCCTCGGCCACCAGCTGGCGGAAGGGCTTTTGGCCCTGCCAGCCCCGCATGGCCAGCTCCTGGACGATGGCGTAGGCGTCCTCCCGGCTCAGGCCGCGTTCCACCAGGGCCAGGAGCACCCGCTGGGAGTAGATCAGGCCGCCGGTCCGCTCCAGGTTGGCCGCCATGGCCTCGGGGTAGACGTGCAGGTCGCGGACGATCTCGGTCAGCAGGGCCGTCATGTAATCGGCCAGGATCAAGGCGTCGGGCAGGATGATCCGCTCCACCGACGAGTGGGAGATGTCCCGCTCGTGCCAGAGGGCCTGGTTCTCCAGGGCGCTGACCAGATGGCCGCGGATCACCCGGGCCAGGCCCGAGATCCGCTCGCACTTCTCGGGGTTGCGCTTGTGGGGCATGGCGGAGGAGCCCTTCTGGCCCCGCCGGAAGGGCTCTTCCACCTCCCGCACCTCGGTGCGCTGGAGGTGGCGGATCTCCACGGCCATCTTGTCGTAGGTGCCCGCCAGGATCGCCAGGGCCGCCAGGAGCTCGGCGTGGCGGTCGCGG
The DNA here is from genome assembly GCF_054654595.1 of Thermaerobacter litoralis. NCBI lineage: Bacteria > Bacillati > Bacillota > Clostridia > Eubacteriales > Clostridiales Family XVII. Incertae Sedis > Thermaerobacter > Thermaerobacter litoralis. The sequence continues at coordinate 163,705 of NZ_BAAIES010000008.1, forward strand.
GAGACGATCTGGCTGGAGACCGTCTCCAGCTCCAGGCCCAGGCGGCGGCAGACGTAGGCCTCCACCTCCGGGTCCACGTGGGCGAAGGTGCCCACGGCGCCCGAGATCTTGCCCACCGCCACCGCCTGCCGGGCCCGCCGCAGCCGCTCCAGGTTCCGGCCCAGCTCGGCGTACCACAGGGCCAGCTTCAGGCCGAAGGTCAGCGGCTCGGCGTGGACCCCGTGGGTGCGGCCGATCATCACGGTGTCCTTGTGGCGCCGGGCCTGCTCGGCCACCGCCTCCCGGAGCGCCGCCACCTCCTCCAGCAGCAGGTCGACGGCCTGGGTCAGGTTGACGGCCAGGGCCGTGTCGACCACGTCGGAGGAGGTCAGCCCGTAGTGGATCCAGCGGGCGTCCTCGCCCACCTGCTCCGCCAGGGCGGTGGTGAAGGCGATCACGTCGTGGTGGACCTGGCGCTCGATGGACAGGATGCGCCCCACGTCGATCCGGGCCCGGCGGCGGATGCGGGCCGCCGTGCCCGGGGGCACCACGCCCCGCGCCTCCCACGCCTCCACCACCAGGAGCTCCACCTCGAGCCAGGTGGCGTACTTGTGCTCCAGGGTCCAGAGGCGACCCATGGCGGGGCGCGTGTAGCGCTCGATCATGGGGCCACCGCCTGCCCGCTTCCCTCGCCGGTGGAACCGGCCTCCGCCCCGGCGGCCTCCGGCCCGGCGGCCATCGACCCGGCGGCAGCCGCCGCGGGCCGGGTCCCAGCCAGTTCGTCCTGCAGCCGGCGGTCCGCCTCGTCGACCCGGGCCTGCAGGCGCTGGCGGTAGGCTTCCAGGCGCTGTCCCAGGCCGGGGTCCTGCAGGGCCAGGATGCGGGCCGCCAGCAGGGCGGCGTTGGCGGCCCCGTCCAGGGCGACGGTGGCCACCGGCACGCCCCGCGGCATCTGGGCCGTCGCCAGCAGGGCGTCCAGGCCCCCCGCCGCACCGCCCTTGAGGGGCACGCCGATGACGGGCAGCAGGGTGTGGGCGGCCACCACGCCGGCCAGGTGGGCGGCGCTGCCCGCGGCGGCGATCAGCACCTTCAGCCCCCGCTGGGCGGCGGTGGTGGCGTAGTGGGCCACCCGTTCGGGGGTGCGGTGGGCGGAGGCGACGGTGGCCTCAAAGGGGATCTGGAGCTCCTGAAGGACGGCGAAGGCCTGGCGCAGGGTGGGAAGGTCCGAATCGCTGCCCATGAGGATGCCGACCCTGGGGGCCGACGGATCGGGGGTCGCCGGCGACGCTGCATTGACGGTGGGCGCCGCGGCGGGGCTGGCGGTTGCGCTCACGGGTGCCACCTCCTCGGGTCTTTCCCTTGGTCCAAAGGTCCGGCGGGCGGCCGGCGCGCCCAGCGGGCTCCAGGGCGGCAGCCCCCGGGCGGCGGGCCGCGGTCCCGGGAAGGGGGGAAACGTTCGGAAACCATCCGACATATTATCGGTTCCACTTCGATTTCATTGGGTTAATTTCCGAATGTCAATCCCGATGTTCCGGATTAAACATTCGGATTTCGGCTGCTCCGCCTAGGCCGCGGGGGTCCCCGCCGGGTTCCCACCCGTTGAGGTGCCGTGGCGTCGCACCCGTTTCGGCGTCCTCCCGTCCCCTGCGGCATCGCTCCTCGGCCCGAACCTGTCGGGCCGCGTCTCGGGCCCTCCAGCCGCGTCTCGGCCTCCGCGTCTCGGCCCCTCCAGCTTCGGTCGTCCCGCCCCGTCCCACCCCCCACGGGGCCGCCCCGGGTGGGGCGGGAGAACCCTGCCCGCCCCTGCCGGCCCGCAACCCCGGCACCGGCCCCTCCCCGGCCGCCCAGGGACCCTTTTCGCACCGGATCCTCCGGGACCCCGGCCACCTCAGCCAGGGAGGACCGCCGGCTGCCTGCGGGGAACCCTGGGTCTGGGTGCCGGCCCCCTCCGGGGAAGGCCACCCTGGGGGCCCGGACCCTCACCCAGCGAGAGGAGGCGCCTGCATGCTCGTCGTCATCAACCGCATCTGGCCCGAACCGGGAGGCGAAGCCCGCTTGGAGGAGGCCTTCTCCCGCACACCGGGGATGAAGGACGTCCCCGGCTGCCTGGGCTTCGAGTTCTGGCGCGCCACCGGTAGGGCCGGGGAGGCCGGCCGCGCCGAGTACCTGGTCGTGACCCGCTGGGCCTCCCGCGAGGCCTTCGAAGCCTGGCGCCAGAGCGCCCACTTCCAGCATGCCCACCGCCACAGCGGCGCGTCGGCCGGCGCCCGCAGCGAGCTGGTGATCTACGAGGTCCTGCGCCAGGCCTGAGGCCCAGGGCCAGCCGCGGGGGCACGCCGACCCGGGGGCCAGGGGAGCGGGGAGCGGGGCGCGGCCCGGGGGGCTCAGGGGGCCGCCGGCGGTTGCGGCGCCCGGGAGGGTTCGGGACCGGCCACCGGGTGCACCGGCCGGACCGGCGCGGCGGGCCGGAAGCGTGGCAGGACCCACGCACCAGGCCGGCGGCCCGCCGCTGCCCGGGCCGGTGCCCCATGGGCGCCCCGCCGCTGCCCGGGGCGGCGCCCCGCAGGCGCCCCGCCGGTGTCCGGGGCGGTACCCCGCAGGTGCCCCGCCGCTGCCCGGGCCGGCACCCCATCGGCGCCCCGGCGGTGCCAGGGCCGGCACCCCGTCGGCACCCCATCGGCGCCCCGACGGTGCCAGGGCCGGCACCCCGTCGGCACCCCACCGCTGCCCGGGCCGCCGCCCCGCCGGTGCCCGGGACACCGGCCCGGGATTGACGGCGACGCCGGCCCCTCCCATAATCGGGGTAAGGCGAATATCGAGTAGTCCGATAGGGTTTTGGGAACACGCCGGCCCTGACGGCGCCGCGGAGCCCGCCGCCGCCGGGCCGGCTAGACCCGACGGGCCTCGAGCCGCCACCCCGAGGAGGGACCCACCTTGCGCGACGGGATTCCCGTGCCCCTGGTGCGGGCCAACCAGACCTTCATCATCCTGACCGCCGTCCTCAGCTTCGCCTTCCAGTTCCGGCCGGGCGCCCTGATCGGGCTGGCCGTGCTGCTGTTGCCGCTGCTCTTCGGGCCCCGGGGCCACCTGGTGTTCCACCTGGCCCGGCCCCTTGTGGCCCGCTGGCTGCCCGGCGCGGAGCGGGAGGATGCCCACGTCCAGCGGTTCAACCAGACCCTGGCCGCCCTGTTCTTCGCCATCGGTGCCGCCGGCCTGTACCTCCTGGCGCCTGTGTCGCCCCTGTGGGGCGCCGTGATCGGCTGGGGCGCCCTGCTGGCCGTCGGCACGGTGGCCTTCATCGCCTCCCGCGGCTTCTGCCTGGGCTGCACGATCTACTACCAGCTGCTGCAGCGGGGCTGGATCCGGCGCCCCGGCTCCCACCCGGCCGCCTGATCCGGCACCACCCCGAACCCCTTGACAGGTGGCACGGCGGCGGGCATAGTAATCGGCAAACCGTGGCAGCCCCCTGAAAAGGGCCCTTTGGGCCGGCCATATCGTCGAACGGCGCCGGGAGGACGAGTACCCGGCGGCCCGCCGGCCAGAGAGCGGGACCATGGGCGACCATGGGCTGCGAGTCCCGTCCGGCGGCCCCGCGGGAAGATCCCCTCCCCGGCCGGCCCGCCCCGACGCGGGGCGAGGCCGGCCCGCCGCCGCCCGAACGGGCGGAACCGCCCGGCCACAGGCTGCCGGGCCGGTTCCACCCCAGTAGACGCGGCCGGGTTCTCCCGTTAACGGGACAGGGCATCGCCCCCTGCGTGGCGCGCCGGCTCCGTTCCCGGCGCCCGGCCGCCGCCCCGGCCGGCCGGCGCCCGTTCGTCCCTCTCGCCACCCCCGTTCGGCGGCCCCTCGGGCCGCCGCGTTCCAGCACGCGCCGCCCGCCGCCACGCCGTCGGGCCGTGCCCGGCCGAGTGGGCCGGCGCTTTCGCTGCGCCCCGCGACCCCCAGCCCGGGCGCGGGAGCCGCAGGCGCCGGCCAAGGAGGGTGGTACCGCGGAAGGCAACCACGACGAGCCCCCGTCCCTCGGGACGGGGGCTCTTTGCATCCAGACCCCCCAGGAGGTGATCCCCATGGGCGACGATGCCGTCTTCCCCCGCTCGCCCGTTACCGGCGCATCCGCCCTGGACGGAGGCCGATCCCCCCGGCCCTCGGGCGGCCCCGCAGACGATCCTGGCCGGCCGGGGTCCGGGACCGAATCCCTTGACGTGGTGCTCTACGACACCACCCTCCGCGACGGGACCCAGCGGGCGGGCATCCACCTGACCCTGGCCGACAAGGTGCGGCTGGCCCGCCGCCTGGACGCCTTCGGCATCCCCTACATCGAGGGCGGCTGGCCCGGGTCGAATCCCAAGGACGCCGCCTTCTTCCAGGCGCTGGCCGCCGAGCCCCTGGAGCGGGCGCGGCTGGTCGCCTTCACCAGCACCCGCCGGCCGGGGCTTTCCGTCCGGCGCGACCCTGCCCTGGCGGCGGCCCTGGCGGCCGGGACGCCGGCCGTGTGCGTGGTGGGGAAGGCCTGGGACCGCCACGTCACCGTCGCCCTGGGGACGACCCTGGCCGAGAACCTGGCCATGGTCCGGGAGACGGTGGCGTACCTGGCCGCCCACGGCCGCGAGGTGATCTTCGACGCCGAGCACTTCTTCGACGGCTACGCCGCCAACCCCGACTACGCCCTGGCCGTCCTGGCCGCCGCGGCCGAAGGCGGCGCCCGCTGGATCGTCCTCTGCGACACCAACGGCGGCTCCCTGCCCGAGGCGGTGGCGGCCGCCGTGAGGGCCGCCGCCGCGGCCGTGGAGGTGCCGCTGGGCATCCACTGCCACGACGACGCCGGCCTGGGCGTCGCCAACTCCCTGGCCGCCGTCACCGCCGGCTGCCGCATGGTGCAGGGGACGGTCAACGGTTACGGGGAGCGCTGCGGCAACGCGAACCTGCTCACCATCGCCGCCAACCTGGAGCTGAAGCTGGGGCGGCGGTGCCTGCCCCCCGGCGCCCTGGCCGGGCTCACCGCCCTGAGCCGGTCCACCAGCGAGCTGGCCAACCTGCCCCACCGGGAGGAGGCGCCCTACGTGGGTGCCAACGCCTTCGCCCACAAGGCGGGCATCCACGTCTCGGCCCTGCTCAAGGAGCCGGCCCTGTACGAGCACGTGGACCCCGCCCGGGTGGGCAACCAGCGCCGGGTGCTGGTCTCCGAGCTCAGCGGCCGGGCCAACCTGCGCTACGCCCTGGGCCCCGACCTGGACGAACCGGCCCTCGCCCGCCTGCTGGAGCGCATCAAGGAGCTGGAGCACCAGGGCTACCAGTTCGAAGGCGCCGAGGGCACCCTGGCCCTCCTGGCCTGGGAGGCGCGCCGGGCCGCGGGCCACGGCGGGGGCGGCGGCGATGGCCAGGACACCGGTGACGGCGGTGACCGGGGCCGCGGCGACGGCGACCCTGGCGAGCGTCCCGGTGACGGCGACGGCCGGGGCCGCGGCGACGGCGAGCGACCGGGCGACGGGGCAAAGGGCGGCGGGGATTCCACCACGGCAGCGCCCTTCGTCCTCGAAGCCTACCGGGTGACGGCCATCCACGACCCCGCCGCCGGCTCGCGGGTCGAGGCCACGGTCAAGGTGCGGGTGGGCCGCCGGGTGGTCCACACGGCGGCGGAGGGCAACGGGCCGGTCAACGCCCTGGATGCGGCCCTGCGCAAGGCGCTGGTGGAGGTCTTCCCCGGCCTGGCCCGGGTGCGCCTGGTGGACTACAAGGTCCGGGTGCTGGAGGGCGATGCCGGGACGGGAGCCCGGGTGAGGGTGCTGGTGGAGTGCACCGACGGCTTGGGGCGCTGGGGCACGGTGGGCGTCTCGACGAACATCCTGGACGCCTCCTGCCAGGCGCTGGTCGACGGCCTGCGCTACCACCTGCTGGGCCTGGGCTCTAGCACCCGCCCGGGACGGGACGAACCGGCCCCGGCCGGCCCGCGGCCGCACCCCGGTCCGGCCGCCGTGGGCGGCCCCGGTGCCGCCCGGCCCGCCACCGGGACGGCCGGCGGCCGCTAGCGGCAGCGGGCCGCGCCGGACCGGCGAGGGTCTGTCAGCGATGCCCCTGTCCAAATGTCCAAACACGATGGCGGGCGCCGCCTCAGAGGGTGGCGCCCGCCTCGTCGCAGGAGGCCGGCTGGCCGGCGTCCTCCCGGGTGCGGAAGGACTGGCCGCAGCCGCAGGTGTGGATGGCGTTGGGGTTGTGGATGGCGAAGCCCGAGCCCGAGAGGGATTCCACGTAGTCGATGCGGGCGCCCTTGAGGAACCGGGCGCTCATGGCGTCGAGCACCACGCGCACCCCGTCCTGCTCGATCACGCTGTCGTCGTCGTTCAGGCTGGAGTCCAGGGCCAACCCGTAGTTGAAGCCGCTGCAGCCGCCCGGCTGGACGAAGACCCGCAGCGCCAGGTCGTCCCGCTGGCGCTCGGCCAAGAGCTCCTTGACCTTGGCCACCGCCTCCGGTGTCAAGGTGATCATCGTCTCACCTCCTGCCGGCTCCTTCTCCAACATAGCACAAGGCGGCTGGGCCGGACCCGGCGCCGGTTTGAGGCCACTGGATAGGCGCGGCCCGCCGGGCGCGGCCCGCCGGCCGCGGCCGCGGGGGCCGGGATCCGGCCGCCGGCACGGCCCGGCGCGCCACCAAGGTGACGGGGCAGGGGCGCCCGCGCCGCGGGCGCCCCTGCCCCGGTGCCGCGTTCGTCCCGTACACGGGCTCAGGCGAACTGGGCCTCCAGCGCCTCCAGCTCCGCCGGGTCCAGGGCCAGGGGCTGGTGGGCCAGGCCCTCCTCCGGGAAGCCGGGCAGCTGCTCCTCATAGGTCGGCTTGTCGGTCTCGTAGACGACGCCGATCACCATGCCGCCGGTCTCCATGACCTTGCGCATGGCGGCCGCCCGGTCGTGCCGGTCATAGTCCGGGTCCTCGTCCAGGTTGATCAGCCGCGCCTTGAAGTAGTCGTAGGTGTTCAGCTTGTTGAAGGTCACGCAGGGGCTGAAGACGTTGACCAGCGAGAAGCCCTTGTGCTGGATCGCCTTCTTGAAGACCTCGGCCATGTGGTTGATCTCGCCCGAGAAGGCCTGGGCGACGAAGCCGCAGCCCTGGGCCAGGGCCAGCTCCAGGGGCCGCACCGGCTCCTCCACCGAGCCGTAGGGCGAGGTCTTCGTCTTCATGCCCTTGTCGCTGGTGGGCGCCAGCTGGCCGGTGGTCAGCCCGTAGATGTGGTTGTCCATGACGATGTAGGTCAGGTCCACGTTCCGCCGGATGGCGTGGATCACGTGGCTGAGGCCAATGCCGTAGCCGTCACCGTCGCCGCCGGCGGCGATCACCGTCAGGTCGCGGTTGGCCAGCTTGACGCCCTGGGCGATGGGCAGCGAGCGGCCGTGGATGCCGTGGAAGCCGTAGCCGCCAAAGTACTGGGAGATCTTGCCCGAGCAGCCAATGCCCGAGACGACCACCACGTCTTCCGGCTCTAGCCCCAGGTCCGTCACCGCCCGGGTCAGGGCGTTGAGCACGCCGAAGTCGCCGCAGCCCGGGCACCACGTGGGCCGGGCCGCCCGGAAGTCCGCCACCTTAGCCATGGAGCAACACCTCGCGCGCCCGGGAGTAGATCTCGCTGGCCAGGAAGGGATCGCCGTCGTACTTGGTGCAGCTCTGGAGCTTCTCGTGGAAGCCCACTTCCCGGGCGAGGAATCCGGCCAGCTGGCCGGTGTAGTTGTTCTCCACCACCAGCACCCGCGGCGCCGCCTCCAGGTAGGGGCGCACCTTCGCCCTGGGGAACGGGTAGAGGGCCCGCAGGTGCAGGTGGCCCACCTTGTAGCCGTCGGCCTCCAGCCGCTGGGCGGCCTCCTGGATGCGGCCGATGGTCGAGCCCCAGCCGACCAGCAGCAGGTCGACCTGCCCCGCCGGTTCGTCCCCGTAGTAGTCGACGTACGCGCTCAGATCCAGGTCGTCCAGCTTGCGCATGCGCTTCTTCATCTGGATCTCGCGGGTGGCGGTGTCCTCGATCTCCTCCGTGCCCGCCTCGTCGTGCTCGTTGCCCAGGGCCACGTAGCGGCCGTTGCGCATGCCGGGCAGGCTGCGGGGGGAGATGCCCGACTCGGTCACCAGGTAGCGCTTGTAGGCACCGCGCTCCATGGCGTCGAGCTCCTCCTGGGTGATCAAGGCCCCGCGGTCGATCTGCACCCGGCTGTAATCGAGCCCGTCGATGGACTGGCGGGACATGCCCAGGGACAGGTCGCTCACCAGGTACACCGGGCACTGGTAGCGCTCGGCCAGGTTGAAGGCCTCGATGGCCTGGTAGAAGCAGTCCTCCACCGTGGCCGGGGTCAGGACGATGCGCGGGATCTCGCCGTGGGTGCCGAAGATCAGCTCGTTCAGGTCACTCTGCTCCGTCTTGGTCGGCAGGCCCGTGGACGGGCCGCCCCGCATGACGTCGACGATGACCAGGGGCGTCTCCGACATCCCGGCCAGGCCCACGGCCTCCTGCATCAGGGAGATGCCGGGCCCGGAGGTGGAGGTCATCGCCCGCACGCCGGCGTAGTTGGCGCCGATGGCCATGTTGACCGCGGCGATCTCGTCCTCCGCCTGGACGACCACGCCGCCGTACTTGGGGAAGTTCTTGAGGAACCAGTACATGATCTCGGTGGCCGGCGTGATGGGGTAGGCCGCCAGGAAGCGGCACCCCGCCGCCAGGGCGCCGAAGGCGATGGCCTCGTTGCCCGAGATGAACAGGCGGCGCCGGACCTCAGGCCGCCGCGGCAGGGTGGCCACCTGGCCGATCTCCCGGGCCCCGTACTCGAAGCCCCGGCGCAGGGCCTCCATGTTGAGCTCGACCACCTGGTCGCCCTTGTCGCCGAAGCGGGCCTCGATGGTCGGCCGGAAGTCCTCGACGGGAAGGCCCACCAGGGCGGCGGTGACGCCCACGGCGACCATGTTCTTCATGATCGGGTTGCCCAGTTCCCGGGCGATCCGGCTGAGGGGCACCCCGTAGACCCGCACCTGCCGGCCTTCGGGAATGCGGGCCTTGAAGGTGTCGTCGTGGACGACGACGCCGTCCCGCACCAGCTCGTGGAGGTTGTGGTCGATGGTCTTCTGGTCGAAGGCGATCAGGATGTGCAGCTCGTCGCCATGGTGCCGGATCAGGTGGTCGGCGGCCCGCACCTTGTAGTTGGTGTGACCGCCCTTGATCAAGGACATGAAGTGGCGGTACTGGTAGACGTAATACCCCAGGCGGTTCAGGGTCTGGGAGACGATCTCACCGGTGCTGTCGATCCCCTCGCCCTGCTGGCCGCCCACCTTCCAGTTGAACTCCCCGGTCAAGGTCCTGGGAGCCCCCGTTGCAGGATCGTGCAACTCCTTGGCCACAGCCCTCACCCCTTTGCCTACCCTCATCATACCACCAGTTGGCGACGATTCTAAGGGATCCTGCCGCTGCCATGCATTTCACCCCCGGCCGGCGACCGTTCACCGGCGCGAACGTGCCGCTGGCGGATCGAGCCTCCATCCGGAAGAACCATTTTGTTCCATCAACTGGGGCGGCCGGGGCGCCCGGCGGCCCGGCAGGATGCGGGCAGAGTGCAAGATGAACGCCTTGGGCTTGCAGGACGGCGCGCCCGGCGCAAGGACCGCCCCTGGATCCTTGCAGCCGGCCCGGCGCGCCGCCTTGGGTCCGGGGTAGAAACGTAGCGGCCCCCGGCCATCGGCCGGGGGCCGCGAAGGTTTTGGCGTGGGTGCCGGGGCTCGGGTCCGCGGGGCTCAGGTCAGCGACAGGATCAGGCGGTTCGGATCCTCCACCGTCTCCCGCTGGGTGATCATGTCGACGATCTTCTTGCGGGCCCGCAGGTCGCCGATCAGCACCGCGCCCACCAGCCGGCCGTCCAGGAAGAACAGGCGCTGGTACTGGCGGTTGTCCCAGTCCACGTGGGAGACGGCCTCCACCCCGGGGTGGTTCTCGGGGGTCGCGCCGATGGCGGTGATCTTCGAGTCGAAGAGGCCGCTGGAGTACACGGGGACCTCCCGGTAGGGCCGGTTGGCGCCGGCCATGTTGGCGCCCACCACCCGGCCGTGGGTCATGGCGTTGTTCCAGGTGCCCATCTGGTTGTGGCGGCCGATGAACACGTCGAAGAACCGCGCCACGTCACCGGCGGCGTAGATCCCGGGAACGTTGGTCTGGAGGAACTCGTCGGTCACCACGCCGCCCTGGACCTCCACCCCCGTCCCCTCCAGGAGCTCGGTGTAGAAGTCCAGGCCCAGGCCGCACCCGACCATGTCCGCCTCGATGCGGTGGCCACCGGTGGTGGTGACGGCCCGCACGGTGCCCTGGGCGGCATGGACCTCGGCGACCTCCTCCCCGTAGAGGATCTCGATGCCGTGGTCCCTGGCCAACAGGTCGACCAGGCGGCCGCCGTCCTCGTCCAGGATGCGCCGCAGCCAGCGGGGCCCGCGGATCAGCCACACCACCTCCAGGCCCCGCCGGCGGAACCCCTCGGCAAGCTCGTAGGCGATGAAGCTTCCCCCCACCACCACGGCCCGCCGGGCGGTGGCGAACCGCTCCACCATCTGCCGGGTGTCATCCAGGGTCTGGAAGTAGTAGACGCCGGGGGTGTCGGCGCCTGGCGCCGGCAGGGGCCGGGGCCGGCCGCCCGTGGCGATCAGCAGCCGGTCGTAGGGGAAGGTCTCGCCGGCCTCGGTAACCACGACCCGCTCGTCGGGGTGGACGGCGACCACCCGGGTCTCCAGCCGCAGGTCGATGCCCCGCTGGGCGTGTTGCTCGACGGACCGCATGAAGACCTTGTCCTCGGACACCGTGCCCTTGAGGTAGTGGGGCAAAGAGACCCGGTTGTAGAGGGGGTAGGGCTCGGCCGCCAGGAGGGTGACCTGGCTCTGGGGCTCCAGCTTCTTCAGGGTTTCGGCCGCCGTCGTCCCGGCGACGCCGTTGCCAACGATGACGTAACGCTTCGAGTCGGCCATCGACGCTCCTCCTCGCCGCCCCCGGCGCCGGCCAGGGGCGGCCCCCAAGGGGCGGCCGCCCGGGCCCCGCAGGCCCGGCCGGCGGCCCGGCCGGTTCGTCCCGCGCTCCCTCACCCGGCGCGCCGGTTTGCAGACCACATCCATTATGTTGGTCTGCGGTGGGCAGCGCAACCAATCGCCCGTCCGCCACCAAGCGACCTCAGGGGTGCAGGATCTGGGACAAGAAGCGCCGCGCCCGCTCGTGGGCCGGCTCGCGGAAGAACCGGTCCGGCGGGGCTTCCTCCAGAAGCATCCCCTGGTCAATGAAGACGATGCGGTCGGCCACCTCCCGGGCGAAGCCCACCTCGTGGGTGACGACCAGCATGGTCATCCCCGAGGCCGCCAGCTCCCGCATGACGTCCAGGACCTCCTTGATCATCTCCGGATCCAGGGCGGAGGTGGGCTCGTCGAAGAGCATGACCTTGGGCTGCATGGCCAGGGCCCGGGCGATGGCGACCCGCTGCTGCTGGCCCCCCGAGAGCTGGGCCGGGTACTTGTGGGCGTGCTCGGCCAGGCCGACCCGGGCCAGCAGCTCCCGGGCCAGTTCCTCCGCCCGGCGGCGGGGCCACTTGCGCACCCACACCGGCCCCAGGGTCACGTTCTGCAGGGCCGTCAGGTGGGGGAACAGGTTGAACTGCTGAAAGACCATGCCCACCTCCCGGCGCACCGCCTCGATGCGGTGCAGGTCGGGCCCCAGCTCGATGCCGTCGACCACGATGCGGCCGCGCTGGATGGGCTCCAGGGCGTTGATGGTGCGGATCAGGGTCGACTTGCCCGATCCCGAGGGCCCCATGATCACCACCACCTCGCCCGGCTGCACCGCCAGGCTGATGCCCTTGAGCACGTGGACGGCCCCGAACCACTTGTGCACGTCCTCGCAGATCACCATGGGCTGGGCGGCACCCGCCGCCGCGTCGGACGAACCGGCCCGCGCCGCGGCCGCCGCCGGCCGCGGCCCGCCCGGCGCGGCGGGAAGGCCGGCGCCGGGGGCTTCGCCGCCCGGGGTGACGGGGGATGTCAAGGCTCTCGCCTCCTTTGGAAATTCCCTGCGTGGGCCCGTGGTCTCCCGGCCCGGCCGCTGCGGGGCGGGCCCGCCTTGCCGGACCACCGGGCCGGCCTGGCCGGCCCGGTGGGACGGCCGCGCCGGACCGGGCTGCGTGGTCCACGAAGGCCCGCACCAGCGCCCGGGCGCCGGCCACGGCCCCTTCGCCACCTCGCCAGCCGGTGGGACGGCCCGGTAAGGGCGGGCCGGAGGCCCCGTTCCCTTCCCGCGGCCTGCCGGCTCCCCTCCCCGCCGTCCCGGGGCGCGTCCCCGCTGGGGCACCGGGGATCGGTGCAGTTCCCTCAGCGCTCGCCGACGCCGAGGCGGCGCTCCAGGCGCCGGCTGGCCAGGGACATGCCGTAACAGAAGACCCAGTACACCGCCGCCACGAAGGCGTAGATCTCCACGTGCCGCCCCAGGTAGGCCGGGTTCGACAGAACGCTCTGGGCCACGCCGACGAACTCCAAGAGGCCCCAGACGGCCACCAGGGACGTGTCCTTGAACAGGCTGATGAACTGGCCCACCAGGGCGGGGATCACGGCCCGCAGGGCCTGGGGCAGGATGATCAGGAACACCGCCTGGCGGCCCGTCAGGCCCAGGGCCTGGGCCGCCTCCCACTGGCCCCGCGGCACGCCCTGCAGCCCGCCCCGCACGGCCTCCGCCACGTAGGCGGCGGTGAACAGGACCAGGCCCGCGGCAGCCCGGGTGACCAGGTCGGGCCGCACCGCCGGCGGCAGGAACAGGGGCAGGGCGGTCATGGAGAAGAACAGCACGACCATCAGCGGCGTGCCCCGCACCAGCTCGATGTAGGCGATGGACAGGGCCCGGACGACGGGCAGCGAGCTGACCCGGCCCAGGGCCAGGGCCACGCCCAGGGGGAAGGACAGGGTGATCCCCGCCACCGCCAGGACCAGGGTCAGCACCAGGCCGTATCCGGTGCCGGTGCCGCCCTGGCGCGGCACCGAGAGGACCATGACCATGGCCGCGGGCACCAGGACCACCCAGGCCGCCACCACCGGCATCTGGGCCCGGCGCCAGCGGGCCGGCCCCACCCAGGCCAGGCCGCTGGCCAGGACCAGCACGGCCAGCAAGGCCACGGCGGCCACCACCCGCCACAGTTGATCCCGGGGATAGGCCCCCACCAGCAAGAGCAGCAGGTTGTCGGTGACCACGGCCCACTGGGCCCGGCCGAAGGCCCACTCCGCCAGGGCCCGCCCCGCCAGGACCACCACGGCCAGGGCCAGCAGGGTCAGCAAGCCGTGGTACCAGGTGGCGAGGAGGTTCTGGCGCAGCCACGCCGCCAGCCGCTGGGGCCAGGGGGCCTGGGGCGGAAGGGCGGGCACCGGGGCATCCGTCCAGGAGCCGGGCGCCGGCCGTCCCGGCGCCGGCTCGGCCCCCCCGGTCCCGCCACCGCTCCACGGCCGCTGGGGGCCGGGCAGGGCAGGGCCGGTGACCGGTTCGTCCATTCACGCCACCCCCCGCCGCAAGGACCGGTTGTAGAGGTTCATCAGCAGCGACGTGATCAGGCTGAAGGCCAGGTAGGTGCCCCCGACCAGCAGCAGCACCTCCAGGGTGCGGCCCGTCTGGTTGACGATGGTGCTGCTGACGTTGAGCAGGTCGGGGAAGGCCACCGCCATGGCCAGGCTGGAGTTCTTGATCAGGTTGAGGTACTGGCTGGTCAGCGGCGGGATGATGATCCGCAGCGCCTGGGGGAAGATCACCAGCCGCTGGACCAGGACGGGGGACAACCCCAGGGCCCGGGCCGCCTCCCACTGGCCCCGGGGCACCGCCAGCACGCCGCCCCGCACCACCTCGGCGATGAAGGCGCCGGTGTAGATGACCAGGGCCAGCAGCAGGGCGGTGAACTCGGCCGACAGGGTAAGGCCTCCCTGGAAGTTGAACCGGGCCAGCTGGGGCCGGTCCAGGACCAGGACCGGGCCCGGCGCGACGGCGGCGGCCAGGGCGGCGCCCACCACGACGAGGCCCAGGGCCACCAGGCCCGGCCGCGTCTCCCGGCCTTCCTCCAGCCGGCGCCGCAGCAGCACCCGGTACGCCACCAGTGCCGCGACCAGAGCCAGCCCAACCAGGGCCGCCGCCAGGGGAAACCCGGGTCCCGGCCGGGGTGCCGGCATCACCAGCCCCCGGTTCATCAGGAACACGGACCCCGGCAGGGCCAGGGCCCGGCTGGCCGGCGGCATCGTGTAGACGATGGCGCCGTACCAGAAGAAGAGCTGGAGCAGCAGCGGCGTGTTGCGGACCACCTCGACGTACAGCGACGCCAGCAGCCGCACCAGCCCATTGGCCGAGAGCCGGGCCAGGCCCGCCACCACCCCCAGGACGGTGGCCAGGATCACCCCGAGCACCGCGACCCGCAGGGTGTTGACCAGGCCGGCCAGGAAGGCGCGGCCGTACGGGTCCGTCGCCTTGTACGGGATCGAGGTCTCCCCGATGGCGAAAGAGGCGGGATGGCGCAGAAAGTCAAAGCCCGGCGTGATGCCCAGTTGCTGCAGGTTCCGCTGCACGTTGCCGAACAGGTAGACTCCCACCGCCACGGCGACGACCACCACGGCCAGCTGGAGAAGCAGCCGCCGCAGGCGGATGTCGCCCACCCCGGCCCGCACCGGTCGGGTGGGCCGTGCCGTCATAGACCCCCCTCCTTCAACATCCCTGGAAGGCCCGCGGCGGAGCACCGGCGGCCCCGCCGGTCCCCGCCGCGGGCCCCAGGCGTGCCGGCCCCTGGGGGCCGGTTCGTCCCGCGCCCGTCGCTGGCGCGCCCGCCGATCAACGGAAGGGCGGCGAGTAGAGCAGCCCGCCGTTGGTCCAGAGCTCGTTCAGGCCCCGCTCCAGCTTGAAGGGCGTATTGGGCCCCAGGTTCCGGTCGTAGATCTCGCCGTAGTTGCCCACGTGCTTGATCACCCGGTAGGCGAAGTCGTTGCTGATGCCCAGGCCCTTGCCCAGCTCGCCCTCGACGCCCAGGAAGCGCCGGATGTCGGGGTTGTCGCTGTTGAGGAACTGGTCGACGTTCTGGGAGGTGATGCCGAACTCCTCGGCCTGGATGGTGGCGAAGATGATCCACTTCACCACGTCGAACCAGGTGGAGTCGTTGTTCTTGACCGCCGGCCCCAGGGGCTCCTTGGACAGCATCTCCTCCAGGATCACGTGGTTGTCGGGGTCGGAGAGGACCGCACGCCGGCCCGCCAGCTGGGACTTGTCGCTGGTCACGGCGTCGCAGCCGCCGGACTCATAGGTGGCGTAGAGCTGGTCGGCGTCCTCGAAGGTCTTCGGCGTGAAGCTGGCGCCCAGCGCCCGCATGCGGTCGGTCAGGACCATCTCGTTGGTCGTGCCGCTGAGGACGCAGATGGTGGCGCCGTCCAGGTCCTTCAGGCTCTGGACGTTGCGGTCCTTGCGGACCATGACGCCGCCGCCGTCGTAGAAGGTGGTCGGCAAGAACTCCATGCCGTTGACCGTGTCGCGCCCCAGGGTCCAGGTGGTGTTGCGGATCAGCACGTCGACCTCCCCGGACTGGACGGCGGTGAACCGCTCCTGGGCGCTCAACGGGCGGAACTCCACGGCGTTGGGGTCGTCGAACAGGGCCGCCGCGATGGCGCGGCAGAAGTCGGCGTCGAAGCCGGTCATCTGCCCGTTGGGATCGAGGTAGCTGAAGCCCGGCAGCTGCCCGTTGACGCCGCAGATCAGCTTGCCGCGTTCCAGCACCACCTGCAGCCGGCTCTGGCCGCC
Organism: Thermaerobacter litoralis; assembly: GCF_054654595.1. Taxonomy (NCBI): domain Bacteria; kingdom Bacillati; phylum Bacillota; class Clostridia; order Eubacteriales; family Clostridiales Family XVII. Incertae Sedis; genus Thermaerobacter; species Thermaerobacter litoralis. Next base: position 179,474 of record NZ_BAAIES010000008.1, read on the forward strand.
CTGCCCGCCGGCGCCGGCGCTGTCGCCGCCTCCACCGCCGGACGAACCCGCCGGCTGGGACCCCCCGCTGGAACAGGCCGACGCGACCAGGGCGACCGTGGCCAGCAGGGCGGCCGCGGCCAGCCGAAGACGCCGTAACGACAAAAAGACCACCCCCAGGAGAATGGTACGGTGTGGTGTGGTGAGGAAACCGACGGGCCGGCCGGGGCCGGCGGCCCGTTTGCGCCGGGAATCGGCAACAGGTTGTTGGTTTCGCCAGAAACCGGTCAAACCCTGCCCCTGGATGTTGAAAGGGGTCGGCCCGGCATCCCTTGAATCGGACGCGGCCGGCGTGTATAAATATGTGAAAGCTCACACCCGATGCGGCGATGACGGGATCAAGGGGTGCGATCCCGGCTGGGACAGAGAGCCGGCCCCGGCGGCTGGAAGGGCCGGCCCGGCCCCGCGCCCCGACCCGCCCCCGAGCCGTGCGGCAACGGTCCCGGCCGGCCCGGCGCGTGCCATGGCGGCGCCCCGACCATGGCCGCCCGGAGGACCCGAACCGCACCGGCGCCCGCCCGTTACGCGGGTCAAGGGGTGGATGGATCCTCCACCCCCGAGGCCGAACCGGCTCTGCCGCCCGCCAGGGCGGGCCGGTCCGGTGAAGCAAGGTGGTACCGCGGTGCCCCCGCCCTTGCAGGGCGGGGGTTTTCGTTTCGGCAGCCCGTTCATCCTGACGAGGAGGTGGTCGCCCGTGACCGGACGCGACACCCCGGTGGCCCTGATCGGCGCCGGCAAGATGGCCGAATGCCTGATCGCCGGCTGGATCGCCGCCGGCCAGGACCCCCAATCGCTGGCGGTGACGAACCGGCGCAACGACCAGCGGCTGGCGGAACTGGCCGGCCGCTACGGGATCCGGACCCACCGGGACAAGGCCGCCGTGCTGGCCGGCGCGCAAGTGGTGGTGATGGCCGTCAAGCCCGCCGACATGGCCACCGCCCTGGAGCAGGTGGCCCCCCACCTGGAAGCGGGAGCCGCCGTCGTCTCGGTGGCGGCAGGCATCCGGCTCCAGGACCTGGCGCAAAGGTTGCCGGGCCACCCCGACCTGGTGCGGGCGATGCCCAACACCGCCAGCCGCCTCCGCCAGTCGGTGACGGCCCTGTGTGCCGGGCCTGCCTGCAGCCGCCGGGCCTTCGACCGGGTGCGCGACCTCTTCCAGCGGGTGGGAGCCACGGTGGAGGTGGGCGAAGAGGCCTTCGACGCCGTGACCGCCCTGAGCGGCAGCGGACCGGCCTACGTCTACCTGCTGGTCGAGGCCATGCTGGCGGCCGCCCAGGACCTGGGCTTGCCCGCCGAGGTGGCCCGGGAGCTGGCCGTCGGGACGGTGGTGGGCGCGGGCAGCATGCTGCGGGAGACGGGCCTGCCGCCGGAGGAGTTGCGCCGGCAGGTGACCTCGCCCAACGGCACCACGGCGGCCGCCCTGGCGGTGCTGGAGGAGATGGCCGTGCCGGCGGCCGTCCGCCGGGCCGTGAGCCGGGCGGCCGCCCGCTCGGCGGAGCTGGCCGCCCTGATCGCCGGCACCCCCGCCCCCCAGTCCCCGGCCGCCACGCCCGCCGCCGCCCTGGGAGGCGACTGAACCCCCGGGGCCCCGGGCGCGGGGCGGGGCGGCGCCCCATCCCCGGGCGCCATGTTGTACCATGAAAAGCGGCGGTGGCCATCGCACCGCCTTGCCGGCTTCCGGGAGGCACGGACATGACCCAGCGTCTGGACGAACCGGCCATTCAGCAGCGCCTGGCGGCCCTCAAGGGCTGGGAGCGCCAGGGCGAGGCGATCCGGCGGACCTATCGCCTGGCCACCTTCCGCGACGCGGTGTTCTTCGTCAACGCGGTGGCCGGTCTCGCCGAGGCGATGAACCACCACCCGGACGTGGACATCCGTTACCGCCAGGTCACCCTGACCTTGACGACCCACAGCGCCGGGGGACTTACCGCCCCGGACTTCGAGCTGGCCGAGGCCATCGACCGCCACACCGCCCGCTGGCGGGAAGCCGGGGAGGCACCGGCGGCCCCATGAGGCGCCAGGATGGGGGGACGCCAGAACCGGACCGGGTCTCCCCCGCGCCACCGGCCGCCGGGGGGCCGGGCCCCGGCCCGGGCGGCGACGGGAAGCCGGCCCCCGGCGGCGGGCGGGAGCGGCCGCCGGCCGCGGCCGGTTCGGCCGGCCCGGCCGCCCATGCCGGCATCCAGGACTCCGCTACGGACGAACCGGCCTCCGGCGCCCCGGCCACGGGGATGGGTGCCCCGGGCGCGGGGACGGGCGCCCCAGGCGCCCCGGCCCCGGCGGGCGCGCCGGCCGGAGCCGGCGCCGGCGGCGGTCCGGGCCACCCCGACGACGCCATCCCCTTCCGGCGCCACGTGGGCATCCGGGTGCTTCAGACCGGCGGCGGGCGGGCGTTGCTGGAGCTCCCCGCCCGCCCCGAGGTCGGCAACCGCTTCGGGTATGTCCACGGCGGGGCGCTGGCCACCCTGGTGGATGGCGCCATGAGCAACGCCATCCTCTCCCGGCTGCCCGCCGGCGATCGCATCGGCGGGACCATCGAGCTCTCCATCCGCTTCCTCGAGCCCGCCGCCGGCACCCTGGTGGCCGAGGGGCGGGTGCTGCGGCTCGGCGGGCGCATCGCCTTCGCCCAGGCCGACGTCCGCGATGCGGATGGGCGCCACGTGGCCACGGCCCAGGGCAGCTACGTCCTGGTCCGGCGCCCGCCGGAAGGGGAGGCCCGCCCACCGGCTCGCGGGCGCGCCCGCCCGGCATGAACCGGGGCCGGCGGGGGTGTCCACCGCCGGCCCAGGCCGGGGGGCGCCCATCTTGTCGCTGGAGGTCGTCCCTTTGACGCCTTCGTTCCACTCCACCGCCGAGACGGACCCCGCCGCCCTGCCCCGGGAGCGGCCGACCCGGGTCCAGCTCAAGCCCGGGCGCGACGCCGCCTTGCGCCAGGGGCGGCTCTGGGTCTACCGCACCGACGTCTACACCGTCTCCGACGACGCTTACGATCCGGGCGACATCGTCCAGGTGGTCGACGCCCGGGGCCGGTTCGTCGGCAAGGGTTACATCAACCCCCGTTCGATGATCTTCGTCCGGCTCCTGACCACCGACCCCGGCGAGGCCATCGACCGGGCCTTCTTCCGGCGCCGCCTGGAGCGGGCGCTGGCCCTGCGGCGGCGGCTGGCGGCAGCCCACCCCGACACCGACAGCTTCCGGCTGGTCTTCGCCGAGGCGGACCTGCTGCCCGCCCTGATCGTCGACCGCTTCGCCGGCGTCCTGGTCGTGCAGACCCTGGCCCTGGGGATCGACCGCTGGCAGCCGTTGATCGTGGAGCTGCTGGAGGAACTGGTCGAACCGGTAGGGATCTACGAGCGCAACGACGTGCCCGTACGGGAGCTGGAGGGGCTGCCCCAGCGGACCGGGGTCCTGCGGGGCGAGTTCGACCCGCGGGTGACGATCCGGGAGAACGGCCTGCCCCTCCTGGTCGACGTGGCGCGGGGCCAGAAGACCGGCCACTTCCTGGACCAGCGGGACAACCGGGCCGCCCTGCGGCGTTACGTGGCGGGAGCCCGGGTGCTGGACGCCTTCTGCCACACCGGCGCCTTCACCTGCCACGCCCTGGCCTATGGGGCCCGCCAGGTGGTGGCCGTCGACATCCAGGACGACGCCCTGGCCATGGCCCGGGCGAACGTGGAGCGGGTGGGGCAGGCGCTGGGGAAGGCCGGGGTGCCGGTGACCTTCCACCAGGCCAACGCCTTCGACTTCCTGCGCCAGCAGGCGGCGGAGGGCGAGCGGTATGACGTGATCGTCCTCGACCCGCCGGCCTTCGCCAAGAACCGCCAGGCCCTCGAGGGCGCCTACCGCGGCTACAAGGAGATCAACCTGCGGGCGATGAAGATGCTGCCACCCGGCGGGATCCTGGTCACCTGCTCCTGCTCCTACCACATGACCCGGGACCTCTTCGAGGCCATGCTGCTGGACGCCGCCCGCGACACGGGGCGCCGGGTCCGCATCCTGGAACGGCGGGGTGCAGCCCCCGACCACCCGGTGCTGCTGGGAGCCGGCGAGAGCGACTATCTGAAGTGCTTCATCCTCGAGGTCTGGTGAGCGAGCCGGCTCGGGCCGGGCCGGCTCACGCCGGGGCCCGCGCCAGCAGGTCCCGCAGGGCCGGCTCCAGCTCCGGGAAGCGGAACCGGAATCCCGCCTCCAGGGCCCGCCGCGGCACCGCCCGCTGCCCGCTGAGCAGCAAGGCGTCGGCCATCTCGCCCAGAGCCAGGCGCAGGGCCGCAGCGGGCGCCGGCAGCCAGGACGGCCGCCCCAGGACCCGCCCCAGGGTGCGGGCGAATTGCCGGTTCGTCACCGGTTGAGGTGCGGTGCCGTTGAAGGGCCCCTCCAGCCCCTCCCCCTGGATCAGGAAGACGAAAAGCTCGACCAGGTCGTCCAGGTGGATCCAGGGCATCCACTGCCGGCCGCTGCCCAGGGGACCGCCGGCGCCCAGCCGGAAGGGAAGAACCAGCCGGGGCAGCGCACCGCCGCGGGCGGCCAGGACCAGGCCCGTCCGCACCAGGGCGACCCGCACCCCCGCCTCCGCCGCCCGCCGGGCCTCGCCCTCCCAGGCCACGCAGACCCGGGCCAGGAAGTCGTCGCCGGGCGGGGCCCCTTCGTCCAGCTCCTCATCGCCCCGGGGGCCGTAATAGCCCACGGCCGAGCCGCTGACCAGCACGGCCGGCTTGTTGGCCACGGCCGCGATGCCCTGGACCAGCGCCCGGGTCGCCCGGATGCGGCTCTGGAGGATCCGCTCCTTCTGCCGCGGCGTCCAGCGGCCGGCGGCGATGGACTCCCCCGCCAGGTTCACCACGGCCCCCGCACCGTCCAGGGCCTGCCACCAGCCGGGTGGGCCGGCGCCCGGCTCCACCGGGGCGGCGGTCCAACGCTGCAGCCGCAAGGCGGCCTCGCCGCCGCCCACCCCGCGAGCCGGATCGCCCGCGGCCCCGTCCCCGCGGTCCTCCGCCGGCGCATCCCCTGGCCCGCTGGCCCGCGCCGGCGCGTCCCCCGCCCCGCCGCCCCGGCTGCCCGCCGTTGGGGCCGAGCGGGTCAGCACTACCACCTCGTGCCCCAAGCTGCGGAGCCGCGCCGCCAGGGCCGACCCGATGAGCCCCGTGCCGCCGCTGATGACCACCCGCACCGCATCCACCTCCGGTTGGATCCGGTTGGCTTGAATTTCCATGCCCGGCAGGAGGAGTCCTGCCGGCAGGGCGCCGGCCGCCCACCGCCGGCCGCCCGCCGCCGGCCGCTCGCCGCCCGCGGACGACGGCCCGCGGGACCCAGGGCCATCCGGGCGGCCGGGCCGGCCCGGGCGTCCGGCGAACCCCGGTCCGGGGAACCGGACCACGCGTCCGGCCAAATCAAATTTTTTAAGTTGATAGTTGACATCTTTGAACTGGCCGTGCCATCCTGATCGTGCAAGGTTTGCCCGCCTCCGCCCCACCGGGCCGGCCCGGATCCATCCCGCCGGTCCCGGCGACGGCGGGGTGCAGGCCAAGGAGGCGGCTCCGCGTGTCCCCTGCCCGCTCCGGCGATTCCGGCCGGGTTCCTCCGGCTCGACGGGCCCCGGGTGGTCCCGTCGCCCGCTCCCTCTGGCGGCATCGCCCTTTCGTCGTCCTCTGGCTGGCCCGCATCGTCTCGGTGGCGGGCGGCATGGCCAGCATGGTGGCCGTCCAGTGGTGGGTGCTGCAGGCCACGGGCTCCGCCCAGTGGATGGCCACCACCAACGCCGCGGTCACCCTGGTGATGGCCCTGGTCGGCCTGCCCGCGGGGGTCCTGGTCGACCGGGTCCACCGGGGCCGGTTCTTCCTGGCGCTGGAGCTGGGTCGCGGTGCCGTGATGGCCGCCCTGGCGGCCTTGCTGCTGGGCGGCCACGCCACCCTGCCCGCGGTCATGGCGCTCCTGGCCCTGGACGCCGCCGGGCTGGCCCTCTTCATGCCCCTCAACAGCGCCATCTGGCCGGAGCTGGTGCCGGCCCACCAGCTGGCGGCGGCCAACGGGCTCGTCGCCACCGGGGAGAGCGTGGGGCGGATCGTCGGGCCGGCCGTGGGCGGCTTGCTGGCCACGCGGCACCCCGGCTGGGCGGCCCTCACCGATGCCGTCAGCTACGCCGTCTCGGCCCTGGCCCTGGTGGCCGCCGGGGCCCTGGGCTGGGCGGCCCCCGGTTCGCCCGCCGGCGCAGCGGGCCGGACCCCGCGGGCCGGGATCCAGGCGGAGTCCGGGGGCCCGGGCACCGCTCCGGCCGGGACGGCAGCAGAGGCGGCAGGAGAGGCGCCAAAACCGGCGGCCGGGCGCCGGGCGGGCTTTGCCGTCCAGTTCCGCCAGGGGATGGCGGCGGTCGTGGGCCGTCCGGACCTGGGGCCCTTCTTCCTCCTGGTCTCGGCCCTCAACCTGGCCTTCAGCATGGCCTTCGTGCTGATCCCGGTGGTGGTCGAAGAGGTGTTGCAGGGCGGCCCCCAAACCCTGGGCTGGGTCCAGGCGGCCTTTGCGCTGGGGGCCATCGCCGGCGGCCTCTGGGCCGGCTCGGGCCGCATCCCCCGCCGGGCGACGGCCTGGTTCCGGATGCTGTCGGTCCAGGCGCTCCTGGGAGCGGCCCTGGGCTCCAGCCGCTGGCTCCTGCTCAGCCTGGCGGTGGCCTGGACCTTCGGCCTGCTGAACGCCCTGGTGAACGTGGCGGTGTCCACCCTGCTGCAGGAAAGCGTCGAGCCCGGGCTAAGGGGCCGGGTCTTCGGGCTGCTGTTCACCGTGGCGATGATCCTCCAGCCCCTGGGGCAGATGACCGGCGGCATCCTGGCCGACCGGATGCCCGTGGCCTGGGTCTTCGCCATCTCCAGCCTGCTGGTCGTCACGAGCCTGGTGGTCGCGTGGTGGCGGGCGCCGAGCCTGCGGTCGTTCCTCGACCGCCTGCCGGCGCCGGCGGCGGTGGCTGCCCCGGGGACCGGACCGGGCACCGGCGGAGACGGCCTTCCGGCCGGCGGAGGGCCTGCCCCGTCCCCCGCCCCCGCCCCACCGGGCCGGGAGGTGAACCCGTGAGTCAACCGGTGTACGAGGTCCCCGCCCGCTGTCCCACCTGCGGTTCGGCCGTGGAGGTGCGGGAGGTGAGCTGCCCAGCCTGCGCCACCCAGGTGCGCGGCCGTTTCGCCCTCAGCCCCTTCGACCGGCTGGACCCCGAGCAGCGCCGGTTTGCCCTGCTCTTCCTGCGGGCGGCGGGGAACCTGCGGGAGATGGAGCGGTTGCTGGGCGTCTCCTATCCCACCGTGCGGAAGAAGCTGGACGAGATCATCGAGGCCCTGGGCGGGCCAGCGGCCGCGGCCACCGGCACCCCGGCCGCCCCCGCCGGGGGAGGCGAGGGGCCGGTCGCGGAACCGGCCGGGCCTGCCGGGGATGGCGGCGACGGGCCGCCCGCGGGCGGGCGGCCGGCCCTGAGGGGCGGGCCCCCGTCACGGCGGCGCCTGGCCATCCTGGAGCAGGTGCGGCGGGGCGAGCTGGCCGTCGACGAGGCCCTGGCCCTTCTGGAACCGCGCCGGGGAGCAGGCCTCGCCGGCGGCCATGGGGCCGGCGATGGAGCGGCCGATCCCGGCCACGGGAACGGATCCGGACGAACCGGTCTGAAGGACGAAGCGGGCCCGTCCGCCCGCGGCGAGGAGGAACGGTGACATGGCGGCGATGACGAGCCGGACCTGGCCGGCCGAAGGGATTCGGCGGGTGGAGGTGCGGGGCGGCAGGCTGGCGGTGCGGGTTCGTCCGGGCGACCGGCTGGCCTGGGAGGCTCCGCCGGAGGTGGAGGCCCGCCAGGAGGGGGACACCCTCCACCTGCACAGCCCCCGCCCCCGGGACCGGGGATGGGCGGGGGCCGCCCTGGCATGGCTGGGGCCGGTGGAGGAGATGGTCCTCACCCTGCCCCCCACCGTCACGGCCCTGACCCTCCGCACCACGGGGGACGTGGAGCTCCTGCGCCTTGCGCTGGAGGCCGACGTCCACGTGCGGGCGGGGGACCTGGTGGCGGCCGACGGGCGCGGGCGCTGGCGGATCCGCAGCGGCGCCGGCGACGTCACCCTGACCGGCCACCGGGGCGAGCTGGACGTACAGACGGGCGCCGGTGAGGTGACCATTCGGGACGGGCGGCTCGACCGCGCCCGCATCCGCTCGGGCGCGGGCGACGTGTTCTTCGAGGCGGAGGTCGGCATCGAGGCGGAGGTGACCACCGGGGCCGGGTCCATCGACCTGCGGCCCCGGCACCGCGGGAACGCCGTGGTCCGGGCCCGGTCCGGCTTCGGCAGCGTGGTCCTCGACCTGGCCGGGGTCCGGGGCGGGCGGATGGAACTGCAGACGGGCGCCGGGTCCATCGACCTGGCCGGGGGGATCCACGTCGGCCGGCGGGGCGGCATCGGCCAGCGGGTGGTCGACGTCCTGGGCCCCGGCGACGGCGTGGTGGACATCACCACCGGGGCGGGCAACATCCGGGTGGTGGGTTACGGGCCCCAGCCGTGGGGACGTGCCGCCGAACCGGCGGCGCCCCCCTCCCCGCCGGCGGCGCCGGCGGCGGTGCCGCCATCCGGGCCGGCGGCGCCCTCCACACCGGATGCGCCCCCGCCCCCTCCGGCGGCACCGGAAGGACCGCCTGCGTCCGTGCAGCCCGCGCCGGAGGGAGCGGCCGCCTTTACCCCGGCGGTGCCGGAGGGATCGCCCGGGCCGGCCCTGCCGGCGGTCGGGCCGGGGGCGCAGCCCGGTTCCTCCCCGTCCCCCTACCGCCACGCCCGGGACGTGCTGGAAGCCCTGGCCCGCGGCGAGCTCACGGTGGAGGAAGCCGACGCCTGGCTCCGCCGGCTGGAGGAGGCCCCCGGCGCCTAGCCGCCCCCGCGGCCCGTGCATACTTCTGCCATCCGGCGGGCACCTTGGAACCGGCGCCCGCCCGCGCCTCCAGCCGGGCTCCGTCGCGGTGGCCGGTGGGATCCGGCGGCGGGCCGGTGGAGGGCGGCGGGCGCCGGGGAGGGTTCGTCCCGTGCACGTGCTGATGTTCGACCCGGGCAGCACGACCTGGCACTACGGCTACATCCCCGGCGCATCCCGCACTCCGACCCAGGGGACCCTGCGGCCCGTCAGCGCAACCCTGTGGTTCGGCATCGTCCTCTCCTTGCTGCGCAGCGCGGGATACGCCCTCCCGTCCCTTCCCTCGGGGGAGACGGCATCGGTGCTGGTGAGCTGGGACCGCGAGGGCAACGCGTCGGTCTTTCCCCTGGGCAAGAACGCCGCCGACCGCTGGACGGAACTGGGCCACGTCCTGCACCGCGTGGCCCAGTCGCTGATCGAGGATCCGGAAGCCTGGGAGACGGCGATCATCGAACCCGAGGGTGGGAGCCAGGGCTAGGGCGCCAGCGCCTGGCGCAGGGCCGTGACGAAGGCGGTGGCCGCCTCCACCACGGCACCAACCCGCGCCGCGTCGCCGGCGGACGAACCGGCCGGGGCCGCCCCCCCGTCGGGCGAACCCGCCTGGGCCGCCCCTTCGATGCGCTCCACCAGGGCCGAGCCCACGATGATGCCGTCGGCATGGGCCGCCAGGGCCCGGGCCTGCTCCGGCCCCGAGACGCCGAAGCCGATGGCCACCGGCCGCGGGCCCGCCGCCCGGACCCGGTCCAGCCACGCGGGCAGCTCCTCGGGCAGGTTCTGCCTCGCCCCCGTCACCCCCGTCACCGACACGCAGTAGACGAACCCGCCCCAGCCGGCGGTGGCCTGGCGCACGTGCTCGGGCGAGCTGGTGGGCGCCACCATGGGGATCAGGTGCAGGCCGGCGGCCCGGAAGGCCCCCTCCACCGCTCCCCGCTCCACCAGCGGCAGGTCGGGGACGATCACCCCGTCCAGGCCGGCGGCGGCCAGGGGGGCCGGTTCGTCCAGCAAGCCACGGGCCAGCAGGGGGTTGGCGTAGGTCAGCAGCACCAGCGCCCCGTCCACGCCCCCGGCCCGCAGATCCCGCACCAGGTCCAGCACGTCCGCCAGCCGCACCCCCCGCGCCAGGGCGTGCTGGGTCGACCGCTGGATGGTCGGCCCGTCGGCCAGCGGGTCCGAGAAGGGCATCCCCAGCTCGACCACGTCGGCCCCGGCCGCGAAGAGGGCGGGGACCAGGCGGCGGGTGGCCTCCAGGTCCGGATGCCCCGCGGTGACGTACACGATCAGGGCGGCCCGGCCGCCGGCCCGGGCCCGGGCCAGGGCGCCGTCCAGGCGGTTGGAGGGCTCCGGCACCGTCATCGGCCGCCCTCCTTCCCCGCCAGGCCCCCGCGGAGCCGGGCCACCTCGGCCACGTCCTTGTCGCCCCGCCCCGAGAGGCACACCACCACCACGCGGCCCGCCGGCAGCTCGGGCAGAAGCCGCCGCAGGTAGGCGATGGCGTGGGCGCTCTCCAGGGCCGGGACGATCCCCTCGGTCCGGCACAAGAGCTCGAAGGCCTCCAGCGCCTCCTGGTCCGTCACCGCCTCGTACCGGGCCCGGCCGGTCGCCTTGAGGTAGGCGTGCTCGGGCCCCACCCCGGGGTAGTCGAGACCGGCCGAGACCGAGTGGGCCGGCTGCACCTGGCCGTCCTCGTCCTGCAGCAGGTAGCTCAGGGCACCGTGCAGGATCCCCGGCCGCCCGGCGGTCAAGGAGGCGGCATGGCGCCCGGTGGCGAGCCCCTCGCCCGCGGCCTCCACGCCGATCATGGCCACCCCCGGGTCCGTCACGAAGGGGTGGAACAGGCCCATGGCATTGCTGCCGCCCCCCACGCAGGCCACCAGCACGTCGGGCAGCCGCCCCTCCTTCTCCAGGACCTGGGCCCGGGCCTCCCGGCCGATCACCGACTGGAAGTCGCGGACCATGCGGGGATAGGGGTGGGGTCCCACCACGGACCCGATGATGTAGTGGGTGTCCCGCACGTGGGTGACCCAGTGGCGGATCGCCTCGTTGGTGGCGTCCTTCAAGGTGGCGGTCCCCGAGGCCACCGGCCGCACCCGGGCGCCCAAAAGCTCCATGCGGAAGACGTTGAGCTGCTGGCGGCGCATGTCCTCGGCGCCCATGAAGACCTCGCACTCCAGGCCCAACACCGCGGCCGCCGTGGCCGTGGCCACGCCGTGCTGCCCCGCCCCGGTCTCGGCGATCACCCGCCGCTTGCCCATGCGCCGCGCCAGCAGGGCCTGGCCCAGGGCGTTGTTGATCTTGTGGGCCCCGGTGTGGTTCAGGTCCTCCCGCTTGAGGTAGACCCGGACCCCCGGGTTGCCGCAGGCCGCCGCCAGCCGGTCCGCCCGGTAGAGGGGGGTGGGCCGGCCGCAGAACTCGGCCAGGTAGCCCTCCAGCTCCGCCCGGAAGGCCGGGTCGGCCATGGCCTCCTCGTAGGCCTGCTCCAGTTCCGCCAAAGCCGGGATCACTGTCTCGGGGACGAACCGGCCGCCGAAGGGGCCGAAGTAGCCCCGGCCGTCGGGCAGGGCGCCTGCCCCGGCCGGTGCCGCCCCGTCCCCCGCCACCGCGGCGGCCTTCACCGGTCCGTTGTCCATGGTCACTCCCCTTTCTGTTCGGTTCGCCGTCAGGCCCGCCGGCCCGGCTCCACCGGGGCCAGGGCCGCCGCGCCGCCGGCCGCGGCCGCAGCCGCCCGCGCCGCCGCGACGAAGCGGGCGATCAAGAGGGGGTCCTTGACGCCGGGGGCCCGCTCGACGCCGCTGGAGACGTCGACTCCCCAGGGGCGGACGACCCCGATGGCCTCGGCCACGTTGTCCGGCCGCAACCCCCCGGCCAGGATCAGGGGCCGCCGCCGGGCCAGGCGGGCCGCCACCGCCCAGTCCGCCACCTGACCCGTCCCCCCGTGCCGCCCCGGCACCGCCGCATCGACCAGGACCAGGTCGGCCCCGGTCTCCAACGCCCGGGTGGTCGCCCCGGCCGTGCCGGCCTCCCCGGCCCCACCGGGGTGGACCTCCCCCAGAGGGCTCTCGCCCGGAAGGCCGCCCTGCCGCCCGGCGCCGCGCCGGGGGCCGGCAGCCAGGCGGACGGCCCGGATCACCGCCAGCCCCTGCGCCTGGAGGGCCGCCACCACCGCTTCCGGTTCATCCCCGTGGAGCTGGACGTGGGTGAGCCCGGCGTGGCGGGCGACCGCCACCATCTCCGCCACGGGCGCGTCGACGAAGACGCCGACCACCGCCAGGGGCCGTTCCCCTGCCCCGCCGCCGCCCGCCGCCGGGGCGCCGGCGTCCCCCACGGGCCCCCCGCTGGCCGGCCCGGTCCGCCGCAGGGCCGCCGCGATGCGGGCGGCCCTATCGGGGTCGACCCGGCGGGGGCTCGGGGCGAAGACGAAGCCGATGGCGTCGGCGCCCGCCTCCACCGCCGCCTGGGCGGCCTCGGCCTCCCGCAGCCCGCAGATCTTGATCCACAGGGCGCTCACCGTCCACCACCCCCCGGCCCGGCCACCAGCACCCGCAGCCACCCGGCGGGGTCGCCGCTGCGCATCAGGGCCTCCCCCACCAGCACCCCATCGGCGCCCAGGGCGTGGAGCTCCCGGGCCCGGTCCGGGGTGACGATGCCGCTGGCCGCCACCCGGACCGCCTCGTCCGGCAGGAGGGGGACCAGGGCCGCGAACCGCTCCGGGTCGATGGCGAAGGTGTCCAGGTCCCGGTGGTTGACCCCGATGAGCCGCGCCCCCGCCGCCACCGCCGCCTCCACATCCCGGCGGTCGTTGACCTCCACGAAGGGCTCCAGCCCCAGCTCCTCGGCCGCCCGCACCAGGCGGGCCAGCTCCCGGGGCGGTACGATGCGGGCGATCAGCAGCACCGCGTCGGCCCCCGCCAGCACCGATTCGAGGAGCTGGTAGCGGCTGACCACGAAGTCCTTCTGCAGCACCGGCAAACCCAGCGGCCGCACCCGCTCCAGGTCCGCCCTATCGCCGTGGAAGTGGTCGGGCTCGGTGACCACGCTCAGGGCCGCCGCCCCGCCGGCCCGGTAGGCCCGGGCCTGTTCCACCGGGTCGAACCCGCCCCCGCCGGCTCCGGCCAGCCGCCCCGCCGCCGGCGAGGCCCGCTTGATCTCGGCGATGACCGCCGGGACGGGCCGGTGCCGCCCGCCCGCCAGCACCGCCGCCAGGCTGCGCCGCGGCTCGCGCTGGAGGACCTGCTCCACCGCCCGTTCCAGGGCCGCCTCCGGCCGCCGGGCCTGGCGCTCCGCCAGCCGCCGCTGGACGCTGGCAACGATGGCCGCCAGCCGGCCGGCCCCGGAGCCCGGGGCCGCCCCCGCCGGCACCGGCGGGATCCCCGCCGGGCCATCCCCCACCGGACGAACCGGCCCTCCGGCCCGGCCGCCGGCCGTCATCCCGCCACCTCCCCGGCCGCCCGGGGGGCCAGGGCGTGGCTCACCCGGACCCACTCCTCCAGCTTGGCCGCCGCGGCGCCGCCGTCGATGACCCGGGCTGCCTCCGCCACCCCTTCCCGCAGGTCGGCGGCCCGCCCCGCCGCCACCAGGGCCCCGGCGGCGTTGAGCAGCACCGCATCCCGGTAGGCACCGGGCCGGCCTTCTAGGACCTGGCGGGCGATGGCCGCGTTGCGGGCGGGATCGCCGCCGGCGATGGCCTCGAGGGGGTACACCGGCAGGCCCGCGTCCGCCGGTTCCACCGTGAAGGTCTGCACCCGGTCGCCGTCCACCTGGGCGACCAGGGTGGGACCGCAGACCGACATCTCGTCCAGCCCCGGGGCCCCGTGGACCACCAGGGCCCGCTGGACCCCCAGCTCCACCAGCACCTGGGCGACCGGTTCCACCAGCTCGGCGGCGTAGACGCCCAGCAGCTGGTAGCGGGCGCCGGCCGGGTTCGTCAGGGGACCGAGCAGGTTGAAGATCGTCCGCACCCCCAGTTCCCGTCGCGGGCCGGCCGCGTGGCGCATGGCGCCGTGCAGCCGCGGCGCGAAGAGGAAGGCGATGCCCACCTCGTCCAGGCACCGGCCCAGGGCCTCGGGTTCCAGGTCCAGGCTGACGCCCAGGGCCTCCAGCACGTCGGCGCTGCCGCAGCGGCTGGAGACGGAGCGGTTGCCGTGCTTGGCCACGGGCACCCCCGCCGCCGCCACCACCACCGCCGCCAGGGTGGAGATGTTGAAGGTGTGGCGCCCGTCGCCGCCGGTGCCGCAGGTGTCCATCACCCCTTGCCGGCGGGTGCGGACGGGCGTGGCGTGGCGCCGCATGGCCCGGGCGGAGCCGGCGATCTCCGCCGGCGTCTCGCCCTTCATGCGCAGGGCGACCAGGTAGCCGGCCACCTGGGCGGCGGTGGCCGCCCCCGACATGATGACGTCCATGGCCGCCTCGGCCTCGGCGGCCGTCAGGTCGCGGCCCGAGAGCACCTTGGCCAGGGCCGCCTGCAGGGCGTTGACCTCCATCTCAGGACCCCTCCTCGATGGCCAGCGTCTCGACGGGGATGCGCCCTGGTCCCGGGGCGGTGGCAGGCGGCCCCGCGGGACCGGGGGCACCGGGGGCGGCGGGGGCGCCGGGGGCACCGGGTGCACCGGGGGCGCCCAAAGCCCGGCGCACCGCCCGCATCCGCCGGGCCAGGGCGAGGAATTCCTGGAGGATGACCCGGCCCTGGGGCGTCAGCACCGACTCGGGGTGGAACTGCAGGCCGTAGACGGGACGGTGGCGGTGCCGCAAGCCCATGATCAGCCCATCCTCCGTCCAGGCGCAGACCTCCAGCTCGGGCGGCAGGGAGGCCGGTTCGACCACCAGGGAGTGGTAGCGGCCGGCTTCGAAGGGAGAGGGAAGGCCGGCCAGCAGGCCCGTGCCGTCGTGATAGATCGGCCAGGCCATGCCGTGGACGGGCTCCGGCCCCCGCACCACCCGGCCGCCCAGGGCGGCGGCGATGGCCTGGTGGCCCAGGCAGACCCCCAGCAGGGGTCGCTGGGGGTGGAGCCGGCGCACGACCTCCATGGAGCACCCGGCTTCGGCCGGCGTGCACGGGCCCGGCGAGAGGACGACGGCGTCCGGGTCCCGCGCCTCCACCCCCTCCCCGTCCAGGGCGTCGTTGCGGAAGACCTCCACCTGGGCGCCCAGCTCGGCCAGCAGCTGGACCAGGTTGTAGGTGAAGGAGTCGTAGTTGTCGATCACCAGCACCCGCAGGCTCACGCCCGGATCCCTCCTCGACCGGCCGGCGCGCCCGGGCCCACAGCCACGGCCGGCGCGGGACCCGAGAGACCCACCAGCGCCAGGGCGCGCAGCCCCGAGCGGGCCTTGGCCTCCGTCTCCCGCCACTCGGCTTCGGGCCGCGACCCGGCCACCACCCCGGCGCCCACCTGGAGGAAGCCCCGCCCGCCGTGGAGCACCAGGGTCCGGATGGCGATGCACATGTCCAGGTCGCCGTCGTAGCCCAGATACCCCACGGCGCCGCCGTAGGGCCCACGGGCCACGGGCTCCAGCTCGTCGATGATCTCCATGGCCCGCACCTTGGGGGCGCCCGTCAGGGTCCCCGCGGGGAAGCAGGCGGCCAGGGCGTCCACCGCGTCCCGGCCCTCCGCCAGGCGCCCGGCCACGTCGGAGGCCAGGTGCATCACGTGGGAGTAGCGCTCCACCGCCATCAGCCGCTCCACCCGCACCGTGCCGGGCTCGCAGACCCGGCCCAGGTCGTTGCGCCCCAGGTCGACCAGCATGGTGTGCTCGGCCCGCTCCTTGGGGTCGGCCAAGAGCTCCCGCTCCAGGGCCTGATCGTCGGCCTCCGTGGCACCCCGGGGTCGGGTGCCCGCCAGGGGCCGGGTCAGGGCCCGCCGCCCCTCCACCCGCACCAGCAGTTCGGGCGAGGCACCCAGCAGGGTGGTGTCGCCGTCGAAGCGCAGGAAGAACATGTACGGCGAGGGGGAGATCACCCGCAGGGCGCGGTAGAGGTCGATGTCCACCGGGCCGGGCTTATGGGGCTTCTGGCCTCCGGCCGGCCGGCCCCCGCCGGCCCCGCCGGGCTCGGGCGCCGGGACGCCGCTGGGCCAGGGGAACTCGAGGCGCCGGGAAAGGACGACCTGGAACACGTCGCCCGCCCGGATGTAGGCCTGGGCCCGGCCCACGGCCTCCAAAAACGCCTCCCGATCCACGTTGCTCCGTACCCCCGCCAGGACGGCCCCCGGATCCTGGGGGTCCTGGGAACCGGCACCGGGCCCCATCCCGGCCGGGCCGCCCGGTCCCCGGCTGGCGCCATCCCCCGCGCCCGGTGCTCCGGCCGGCGCCCCCGCACCCGCGGCGCCGGCGGTAGCGGCCTCACCCAGCCGCAGCGGGGGCCGCGGCGGCAGGGGCGCCTCCAGCGCCGCCAGCGCCCGCTCCAGGCGCCGCTGGGCCGCCCGGAGGGCGTCCTCCGGCCCCTGACGCGGACCGGCCAGGACCGGCGCCATCAGGTGGAGCCGGTGGGTCCGGTGGTCCAGCACCGCCAGCAGGGCGCATTCCATGAACCGCGCCACCGGCAGCAAGGGATCGGCCGGGGGGCGGCCGGGCAGCCGCTCCAGGTGGCGGACGGCGTCATAGCCCAGGTACCCCACCGCCCCGCCGGCAAAGCGGAAGCCGGCGGGCACCGGGCGCCGGGGGACGAACCGGCGCAGGGCGGCGAACGGATCGGCGGGACCGGGGGTGACGTCGGTGACGGGGCCGCCGGGTTCGTCCCGGTGGTAGACCACCGACGCCGACCCGGTGCAGACCAGCTCCCGCACGGGTTCCGCACCGACGTAGGAATAGCGGCCGGACCGCTCGCCCCCGCCGAGGCTCTCCAGGATGAAACCGGGGCCGTCGCCGGCCAGCCGCCGGAACAGGGTGACCGGCGTCTCCTGGTCCAGGGCCAGTTCCAAGACCAGGACCGCGGGGATGCTCTCCATGGGCCTCTCCTCTCCCTTTGCCCGCCGGTGGGGCCGGCGGGCGGCTCGCCCGGGTCCGGCGTCCCCCGTGAACCCCACCCCTCGGGGGCGGCCGCCGAACCCGCCCTAAAAACACAGGGCGCCTTCCGTCGGGGACGGAAGGCGCCGCTCCGTGGTGCCACCCCAATTAGGTCCACCGGGCCGCCGCCCCGGCCAGCCGGCGCGGCGCAAGGCGACCTTGCGCTCCCTGCCGGGACCCGCAGGCGATCTCCGGTCCCCCGGATCCGGGGGCGGGGCACCTCTTGGCGGGCCGGCAGAACCGGCGGGCGGGACCGGCGGCGGGGGATCCACCGCTGAAACAAAAAACCCTTTCGCCTTCGGGGCGAAAGGGAGCTTCCGCGGTGCCACCCGAGTTAGGCCGGTGGGCCTCACTCGTTCGGGTACGGGCCCAACGCCCGGGACGGGCCGGGGCCGATACCCTCCCCCGGGTCACGGTGGGGGTTCCGGCAGGGCCTACTGGCCGGCCATCGGCTGGGCGGCTGCCGAGGGGCGGGTCCCACCCCCGGGCCCTTCGGTCCCCGCCCGGCCCGATCCCGCCGGCGTTCGGCCTGCGGCTTGCGGGTCCATTCAGCGTGCCCTGTGACGGACCGGCCTCGCACCATCCCGGCATCCCGGGCCGCCGGCTCGCTGGCCGCCGGTACACGCCTACTCGTCCCGCGCATCGCCTTTGGCGTGCTGGGCTGTTGCCTCGGATTGTAAAGAGGTGCCGGCCCCCTGTCAACACGTCAGGGGTCGACCCACTGGTTCCTCACTCGTTCCCCAGTTCCTCCGGGAAGGCCCCCAGGACCACGGGGACCTGCAGCTCCTGGCCGTCCCGGTTGATGCGCAGGGTGACCCGGTCGCCCACCCGCTTCTGGTCGAGATAGGCGACCAGGTCCGGCACGCTCCGCACCGCCTGCCCGTCCACGGCCAGGATCACGTCGCCGCCGAAGGGGACCACCGAGCCGCCCACCCGGCGCGGCTCGGCCGCCTGCAGGCCCGCCCGGTCCGCCGGGCTGCCCGGGACGACCTCGGCCACCTGGATCCCGTGGTCAACGGCCAGGCCGCGGGCGCGGTAGGTGGCCGGGTCGACCTCGACGCCGCCGATCCCCAGCCAGGGGTGCTGGACGGTGCCGCCTGCCAGGAACAGGTCCAGCTCCCGCTTGAGGATGTTGATGGGCACGGCGAAGCCGATGCCGATGGACCCCGGCCGCGACTCCACGTTGGAGAGGATGGCCGTGTTGATGCCGATGACCTCCCCGCGGGCGTTGACCAGGGCGCCGCCCGAATTGCCGGGGTTGATCGGCGCGTCGGTCTGGATCACCTCGCGGATGATCCGGCCGTTGGGCGCCTGCAGGTTGTTCCGGTGCAGGCCGCTGATCACGCCCGTGGTCGCCGTCTTCGGCAACCCGAAGGGATAACCCACGGCCATGACGGGCTCCCCGACGGTCAGCCGGTCCGAATCACCCAGGCGGGCGGGCCGCACCTTGTCCGCCGGCAGGTCGGCCTGCAGCAAGGCCAGGTCGTGGCTGGGGTCCTGGGCGACGAGCCGCGCCTCCACCTGGGTGCCGTCATCCAGCACGATCATGACCCGCGACGCGCCCTCCACCACGTGGTAGTTGGTGACCACGTGCCCCTGCTCGTCGATCACCACGCCCGAGCCCGAGCTCTCCTCCTGCACGATGCCAAGCCACGGGCTGATGCCCCGGGCGGTGCGCACCACCCGCACCACCGAGGGGGCCACCTGGGCGTACACCCGGGAGAAGTCCACCACCGGGCCGCCCGCCACCGGCGGGGCCGGCGTCTCCACGGCCGGGCTGCCCGGCCCCGCGCCGGGCCCTTCCCCGGCACCTGCGCCCGGGTGGCCCCCTGGGGCGGCAGCCAGCGGACCGGCCGTCACGGCGTAGAGGACCAGGCCGCCGCCCAGCAGCCCGCCCACCAGGGCGGTCACCAGCCGCGACCACCAGGCGTGGCGCCCCCCATGATGGTCGAACCCGGCGGCGGCGCCGGCCCCGCCGCCGGCGCCACCCCAATGGCCGTCGCCGCCCAGGGCGCCGTAGCCGCCCAAGTCGCGGCCGCCGCCGGCGTGGCCCGGGTCACCGGAGCCGCCCTCGAAGGGGCCCGTCGCCGGGGCGCCGGCGTCCCGCCCGCCGGAGCCGCCCCAACCGGCGCCGTCGCCCGGGCCCCCCTCACCCGGCGCTCCTGCGGCCGCCAGGGCTGCACCGGCCGGCGGCGCGCCCCGAACCCCCGCCCCTGCCCCGGAGGCGGAGGCGGGCTCGGGCTCGAACACCAGCCACGTCCCGTCGCCCCCGGCGCCGCCGGCGACGCCATCCCCATGGCGTTCTTTGCTGCGGTCCTCCAGGTTCATGGCGTCGGCTCCTTCCCTTTCCGGTGTCTGCCGGTGTCCATTTTAACCCGGACGGCGGCGACGGCCGTTGCCGAAGGGGCACGGGGCTGTAAACGTTCTGTAAAAGCCGGACGGCCCCGATCCCCCGGGCCCAAGGCACGGGCAGGGGGCTTGCGGCCCCCTCCCGCAAGCCCCCTGCCCCTGGGGCGTCGCCCCGGCGACCGGCCACCGGCGGCGTCCTGCCGCGGGCGGAGCCGGCCCCCGGGGTACCCGATCCGCACCGCCTTCCCCGTGGGCCCCTCAGCCACCGGGCGCGGCCGCCGTCTCCGCCGCCGCCCGGCGCGGCGCCGCGGGGGGCCGGGCCACCAGCGGCAGGAGGAGCGCCACCAGCATGGCGACGGCGATCACATACAGGGCCGTGGTATAGGTCCCGGTCAGCTCCCGCACCCGGGCGATCATCAGCGGGCTGGGGATGGCGCCGAGCCCCCAGGCCAGCAACATCAGGCCGTAGATGCTGCCGGCGTACCGCGGGCCGAAGTAGTCCGCGCTCCACGAGGGCATCGTGCCGAACCCGCCGCCGTAGCAGAGGGCGACCAGGGCCGTGGCCGCCACGAACAGCAGCGGCGTCCGCAGGGAGGGCAGCAGGGCGAAGAGCACCACCTGCAGCCCGAACATGGTCAGGAACACCGCCCGCCGGCCGATGTAGTCCGACAGCGCGGCCCAGAACATCCGGCCCAGGGCGTTGAAGATGGAGATCGTCCCGACCACCAGGGCGGCCGCCTCGGTCTCGCTCATGCCGACGATCTCCTGCCCCATGGGCGACGCCTGGGAGATGATCATGATGCCCGCAGACACGTTGAGGAACAAGGTGACGAAGAGCACCCAGAACTGCCAGGTGCGCACGGCCTCCTGGACGGTGAAGTCGCGGCGGGCCCGGGCCGCCTGCTGGCGCGCCGACGGCTGCCAGCCCGGCGGCGCCCAGCCCTCGGGCGGGTTGCGGAAGAACTGGGCGGCCGCCACCACCACCAGCAGGTAGACGATGCCCAGGCTGAAGAAGGTGGGGGCGATGCCGCGGGCCTGCAGGCTGGCCGCGGCATAGGGGCTCATCACCAGGGCCCCGGCGCCGTAGCCCGCCACCGCCAGGCCCGTGATCAGCCCGCGCAGGTCGGGGAACCACTTGACCAGGGTCGCCACGGGCACGATGTAGCCCATCCCCATGCCCAGGCCGCCCACCACGCCGTACCACAGGTACAGCTCCGCCAGGCTGTCGGCGGTCCCGGTCAGCGTGTACCCGGCGCCGTAGACGAGCCCCGCCAGGGTCGCCACCAGCCGGGGTCCCCTGCGGTCCATCAAGAGGCCCCCGATGATGGTCCCCACGCCCAGGAAGGCGATGGACAGGGTGAAGGCCAGGGTGACCTGGGACCGGCTCCACCCGAAGGCCTCCATCAGGGGCTTGACGTAGACGCTCCAGCCGTAGACGGCGCCCAGGCAGAGCTGCATCAGGATGGCGGCCACCACCATGACCCACCGGTTGGGCAGCCGCTCCTCCGCACCGGCCGTGCTCGCCATGGCACACCCCTCCCCTTGGGCACCGCCGGGCCGGACGAACCGGCCCGGCGGCACTCCCAGGCCGCTAGGACGCCGCCGGCGTCCCCGCCACCGGCGCCGCCACGTCCTCCCCCTGGCGCAGCGGCACCAGCTCGCAGATGGCGTTGTAGTCGGGCTCGCCGCAGTAGGGGTCGCATACCCCCGTCGGGATGAGCCCGTTCCCCTCGGGCCAGTGGACCTGCAGGTTGCCGGGCCGGATCCGGCTGATGCGCACCCGGCCCCGGAACTCGCCGTACTCCGACCGCAAGAGCACCGGATCGCCGTCCCGCAGGCCCAGGCGCTCTGCGTCCTCCCGGGCCATGAACACCTGGTCCCGCCGGGCGCCCGTCAGGGGGTCGACCTCATCCCAGACCATGCTGTTGAACTGCTTGCCGCGCCGGGTCCCCACCCGGAACTTGCCCTCGGGGACGTCCTGCTCGGGCAGCGGCGCCACGATGAAGTGGGCCTTGCCGTCGGGGGTGTTGAACCGGTTGCCGGCGCAGAGCAGCGGCCCGCCCCACTGGAACTGGTCGCCCTTCTTCTCGAGATGCTGGATCCCGTCGTAGAGGGGCACGGTGCGGGCGATGTCCTCCCGGATCTGGCGGGTGTTCTCGTAGCGGATCAGGTGGGCCCGTTCCGGGAAGACCCGCTCGGCGATGCGGACGGGGATCTCCCACTCCGGGCGGGCCTCGCCGACGCGCCGGCCCGGGATCTCGGGGCTGAAGATCACCCGCCGCTCGGTGCTGGTCTGGGTGACGCCCCCCGGCGTCTCGTAGCGGGTCGCCGCCGGCAGGATGACGTTCACGTCGGCCGGCTCCAGCAGCATCATCGGGTTGATCACGATGTCCTGGAACACGCGGACCGGGACCCGCTCCAGGGCCGCCCGCACGTAGGCCGGGTCGGGCAGGGTCTCGAGGAAGTTGCCGCCCGCCGAGTAGAGGACGTCGATCTCGCCGCGGTACATGGCGTCGATGGCGGCGGTGGCCGTCAGGCCGGGTTCGTCCGGCACGTCGAAGCCCCAGATCGCCCGCATGGCCGCCATGGTGGCCGGGTCGCCCACCGGCCGGCCCATGCCGTAGCTGTTGGGCACGGCGCCCATCTCCGCCCCGCCCTGGACGCCCGAGTGGCCGCGGATGGGCATCAGGCCGCAATGGGGTTTGCCGATCCGCCCCAGGGCCAGGGCCAGGTTGGAGATGGCCAGCACGTTGTGGGTGCCGTGGCGGTGCTGGGTGACGCCCATGCTCCAGACGGTGATGGAGGTGCGGGCGGAGGCGTAGAGGTCGGCGAAGCGGCGCATCTCCGCCGCCGGGGCGCCCGACGACCGCTCCAGTTCCTCCCACGACAGCTCCCGCAAAAAGGCGGCCAGCTCGTCGAAGCCCGCGGTGTGCTCCCGGATGAAGGCGTGATCCAGCCGGTCGGTCTCGATCAGGTGCTTGAGGACCCCGTTGAAGAAGGCCACGTCGCCGCCCTGGTTGATCGGGAAGAACTCGTCCATGATGCGGGTGCCGAAGAGGGCGCTCTCCACGCTGGAGGGAACCCAGTAGCGCTCGAGGCCCTCTTCCCTGTAGGGGTTGACCACGGCCACCCGCGTGCCCGCCTTCTTCGCCTCATAGAGGTACTTGGTCGTGACGGGCTGGTTGTTGGCCAGGTTCGTCCCCACCAGCACGATCAGGTCGCAGCCGATCCAGTCCTTGTAGGAGACCGTGGTGGCGCCGTAGCCGATGGTCTTGGCCAGCGCCGAGGTGCTGGGCGCGTGGCAGATGCGGGCGGCGTTGTCGATGTTGTTGGTCCCGAGGAACCGCGCCACCTTCTGGAAGGCGAAGTAGGCCTCGTTGGGCATGCCCCGCGACGTCATGTAGAAGTAGAGCCGGTCGGGGTCCTTGGCCACCGTGGACCGGATCCGGCCGGCCACCAGGTCGAAGGCCTCGTCCCAGGACACCCGCCGGTAGCCCGGCTCGCCCTTGCGCCAGACCATCGGGTAGGGCAGGCGGCCCAGCTCCCGCAGCTGGCGGCTCGTCATCCGGCGCAGGGAGGCCGGGTCCTCCAGCACCCGCGGGTCGACGGCGGGCATGGTGTTCAACCGCAGCATCTTCAGGCGAATGGTGCAGAGGTGGATGCCGTCGATGGTCCAGTCGCGGATGCCCGTGGTGCCCAGCGAGCAGCCGTCGCAGCAGCCGTCCCGCAGGATCCGCCAGGCATAACCCAGCTGGTCCCGGTTCTCCCAGATGGTCTTGAGGATCTCCATGTAGTGGTTCGGCCGCTGTTCGCCCAGGCCGTAGGGCTTCCAGCCCGCCCAGTGGCGGGGGTCGAACCGGCGCCGCCGCCCGGCCGGATCGGCCGGGGCCGCCGGCTGGTGATCCGCTGCCGGCCTCAACTCGGCCGCCATCCCAACCCCTCCTTCCCGTCGCATCCCGTCTTCGCCCGTCGCAACCACTCCTCCAGGGCGGCTGCCGTCACGGCCAGCCGCCGGCGGTCGAACCCCGGCGGCAGGCGGTCGATCACCTCCCCCCTCGGGGCGGCCTTGGGCTCGCCGACCACGATCTCGGGCCAGCCGCTGCCCGCGCCGCCTTCCACCAGGACCAGGTCCGGCGGCGGGCCGAGGCACGCGGCGGCGTCGGCCAGCCGCTCCACCCAGGCGGTCCAGCCGGGACCGGCGGCCTCCTCGTCCTCGGGCGGGTGGCCTGGGGAGGTGCCCGGGTCCAGGTGGCGCAAGGCGACCTCGCCCGGCCCGACGAGGCCCACGGCCGCCGCTCCCGCCTCCCCCAACCGCTGGCTGTCCGACTCGGGCCGGTCCAGCTGGAAGCCGTGGGCCGTGTGCTTTACCGCCAGGACCCGGTGGCCCCGGGCCGCCAGCAGGGCGACGAGCCCGGCCGCCGCCTGGGTCTTCCCGCTGCCCGACCGGCCGGTGACGGCGACGATGGGCGGCCGCCGGGGACCGGCCGGCCCGGTGGGGGATCGGGCGTCGAACCAGGCGAGCCAGGGCCGGTCGTCGGGCGCCTCCAGATCGAGGACGCCGACCAGCGACCCCGGGGCGGGGACCGGTTCCCCCGGCCGCCCGTAGAGCAGGGCGTTGCTGTGGCCGATGGCTACCAGCCGCCCGGCCGCGGGGACCCGCGGTTCGACGGTGCCCGCCTGCCGGTCGAGGTGGGCCCAGAGCAGCCGGGCCCGGCCGCCTCCCTTGGGCCAGGGCGCGGCCAGCCGGGCCGGCACCACCGGCCGGGCGATGGCTCGCCGGCCGGCCAGGCGCAAGAGGAACGGGCGGACCAGGACCTCGAACACCGCCAGGCACGCCGCCGGGCTGCCGGGCAGCCCCACCAGCCACTGGCGGCCCAGGCGGCCGGCGAAGAAGGGACCGCCGGGCTTGACGTCGATCCGCCCCAGGAGGCGGCGGGCGCCCAGGCGCAGCCAGGTCCGGGCCACCCGGTCCCGGGGTCCCACGGATACGCCCCCGGTGGTCAGCACCACGTCGGCGCCCGACGCCGCCGCCCGCCTCAGGCCCGCTTCCAGGGCCGCCGGATCATCGGGCAGGATCCCGCCGGCCTCCACCAGAAGACCCAGTTCCTCCAAGGCCGCGGCCAGGACCAGCAGGTTGCTGTTGGGCACGGCGGCGGGGTGGCGGGCCGGCGACCACCGCCCGGCGGGCACCAGCTCGTCGCCGGTGGCCACCAGCAGCACCCGGGGCCGGCGCCATACGGTCACCCAGCCCACCCCGGCCGCCGCCAGCAGGCCGGCGATCCGCGGGCCGATGCGCTGGCCGGCTTCGACCAGGACCTGGCCCGCCACAACGTCCTCCCCGGGCGGTGCTACGTGGCGCCCCGGCGGCAGGGGCACCGCCACCTGGATCCCGTCCCCCTGCCGGCGGGCCCCCTCCACCGGCACCACCACGTCGGCTCCCGGGGGTAACAGGGCCCCCGTCGCCACCTGCCACGCCTCCCCGGCGCCGACGGCGTCCCCTTGGCTGTCAGGACCGGCGGCCCGCGGGCCCGGGTCCGGGCCGTCGGACCCGGCCCCTGCCGAGCCTCCGGCCCAGCGCCAGCCCGTCAGGCGCAGGTGGACCGGCCGCTCCGCCCGGGCACCGGCCAGATCCACCGCCCGGCAGGCGTAACCGTCCATCATCACCCGGGGGGCCACCGGAACCGGACCGGGAGCGACGACCGGTTCGGCGGCGATGCGTCCCGCCGCCCGGACCACCGGGACCCGCTCC
The DNA here is from genome assembly GCF_054654595.1 of Thermaerobacter litoralis. NCBI lineage: Bacteria > Bacillati > Bacillota > Clostridia > Eubacteriales > Clostridiales Family XVII. Incertae Sedis > Thermaerobacter > Thermaerobacter litoralis. The sequence continues at coordinate 204,522 of NZ_BAAIES010000008.1, forward strand.
GTCCCCAGGGGGGCGGCGGCCTCGAGGAGCGTGGCGAAGGCTTCTTCGAGGGAGATCACGGCCCTGTCACCACCGGATCGCCGTTTGCCAGCGGCCGGGGCCATGGGGCCCACGGGCGCCGCCGCCATGCAGGGAGCGCCCGGCCGGATCGCCCCGGCGCCGGCTGCGGGCCCGGGTCAGGCCGGGGTCGCCGCCGGGTCGCCCACCCGGGAAGCGCCGGTGTAGACGTTGAACCGGTCGCCCCGGGCAAAGCCGATCAGGGTCAGGCCGAACTCCCGGGCCGCATCGCAGGCCAGGCTGGAGGGGGCCGAGACGGCGACGACCACGGGAATCCCGGCCACCACCGCCTTCTGCACGATCTCGAAACTGGCCCGGCCGCTGACCATCAGGATGGTGTCGGCCAGGGGCGTCCGGCCTTGCAGGAAGAAATGGCCGATCAGCTTGTCGGTGGCGTTGTGCCGCCCCACGTCCTCCCGCAACTCCAGCAGCCGGCCCTCCAGGTCGAACAGGGCCGCGGCGTGCAATCCCCCGGTCCGGTCGAACAGGGCCTGGCGCCGGCGCAGGGTCTCCCCCAGGGACGCCAGGACCCCGGGCCGGACGACGGCCCCGGCCGGCTGGGGCAGGGCACACGCCCCCCGGCTGTGGATCGCCTCCAGGGACGCCTTGCCGCAGACGCCGCAGCTGGAGGTGGTGTAGAAGTTGCGTTCCACGGTGCGGGGCTCGACCCGCACCCCCGGCCGCAGCCACACGTTGACGATGTTGTACTGCTGGTCGCCGTCCACCTCGGGGTCGGTGCAATAGCTGATGGCCGCGATCTGGTGGGGATCGTCGAGGAGGCCTTCGGTGAAGAGGAACCCGCCTGCCAGCTCGAAGTCATGCCCCGGGGTCCGCATGGTCACGGCGACGCGGACCGGTTCCTCCTGACCGGCCGGCCGCAAGCGGATCTCTAGGGGCTCTTCCGTCACCAGCACGTCGTCGGTCCACCGGGAGCGCCCCGCTTCCCAGCGCTGCACCCGCCGGCGGACCGTGCTGGTCCGCACCGCCTGCACCGCCTTCCCCTCCCCCAGAGGTCTATGCGGCGTGTCCGCCTTGCTTGCCCGGTGCGGCGTGGGGTTGGCGCCCGCCGTCCCGACCCCGGCCGGATCCTCCGCCGGGGCCGCCCGGCGGGCCGGGCGGCTTGTGCCGCGCCCGCCGATGCCTTACGTTAAGTCTACCAAAAGTCCCCAGGACTTCAACCCGGAGGCCCGGACGCCGGGGACCCGGACGGCCGAGCGGCCCGTCCGGGCCAGGTCCCCCGGCGGGCTCCCGGCAGGCTCCCGGCCGGCACCCCGTCCCGCCGGGGATCGCCCCGGGGGCCCGAAGGAGGCGCTCCCATGGACGCCCGCACCGGTTCGACCCTCCTGCCCGCGGCGGGCATCGTCCTGGCCGGCGGGCAGAGCCGCCGCATGGCCCGGGACAAGGCCCTACTCCCCACCCCCGACGGCCCCCTCCTGCACCGCATCGCCCGCACCCTGGCCACCACCTGCGCCCAGGTCCTGGTGGTCGACCGGCCGCCCGGCCGGTACCGCGCCCTGGGCTGGCCCCTGGTCCTGGACCGCCACCCGGGCCAGGGGCCGCTGGCCGGGCTCCACGCCGGCCTGGAGGCCATGGCGTACCCCTACGGCCTCTTCGTGGCCTGCGACATGCCGGGTCTCACCCCCGCCGTCGCCCGCTTCCTCCTGACCGAGGCCCTCGCCGCCCCGGGGGACGAACCGGCCGACGCCGTCGTCCCCCTGCGGGCAGGGCGCCCGGAACCGCTGCTGGCCGTCTACGCCCGCCGCCTCGCCCCCCTGGCCGGCCGGCTGCTGGAGGCAGGAGGTGGCCCCCTGCGGGCCCTCTTGGACTCCCCGGGCGTCCGGGTGCGGTGGGTCGAGGAGGACCGCCTCCGCCGGGTCGACCCCACCCTGGCCTGCCTGGTCAACGTCAACACCCCGGCCGACTGGGCGGCCTGGCAGGCGGCGGAGGACGCCGGCGCGGCGGGCAGGGGCGATCCCCCCGGGCGTGGAACTCCCCGGGGGATGCGCACGGAACGGCCGGCCGCCCTGGGGCGGCGGCCCCACGGGAGGGATCGCCATGATCTGGGACCGGGATGTGGAGATGGCGTCCCGGGAGACCTTGCGGCGCCTGCAGCTGGAGCGGCTGAAGGCCACGGTGGAGCGGGCCTATCACCGGGTCGACCTCTTCCGCCGGCGGATGGAGGAGCGGGGGCTCACCCCGGACCACATCCGCCACCTGGAGGACCTGACCCGCCTGCCCTTCATGACCAAGCAGGACCTGCGGGACCACTACCCCTTCGGCCTGTTCGCCGAGCCCCTGGAGCGGGTCGCCCGCATCCACGCCTCCTCGGGCACCAGGGGCAAGCCCACGGTGGTGGGCTACACCCGCCACGACCTGGAGGTCTGGGCCGAGTGCGTAGCCCGCTGCTTCTGCATGGCCGGCGGGGAACCGGGCCACATCCTGCACAACGCGTACGGCTACGGCCTCTTCACCGGCGGCCTGGGCCTGCACGCGGGGGCCGAGCGGGCCGGCGCCACGGTGGTGCCCGCCTCCGGCGGCAACACCGCCCGGCAGGTCCTGCTGATCCAGGACCTCAAACCCCACGGCATCTGCTGCACCCCCTCCTACCTGCTCAACCTGGCCGATTACATGGAGGAACACGGCATCGACGGGCGGTCCACCAGCCTGCGCTACGGGATCCTGGGGGCCGAGCCCTGGTCGGAATCGCTGCGGCACCAGCTGGAGGAGCGCCTGGGCATCGACGCCGTCGACATCTACGGGCTCAGCGAGGTGATCGGCCCGGGGGTGGCCAACGAGTGCCGGGAGGCCAAGGACGGCCTGCACATCAACGAGGACCACTTCCTGCCGGAGGTGGTCGACCCCGAGACGGGCGAGCCGCTGCCGCCCGGCCAGTTCGGGGAGCTGGTCTTCACGTCGCTGACCAAGGAGGCCTTCCCGGTGATCCGCTACCGCACCGGGGACATCGCGGCCCTCTACCCCGAGCCCTGCCGCTGCGGCCGCACCCTGGTGCGGATGAGCCGCATCAAGGGCCGGGTCGACGACATGCTGGTCGTCAGGGGGGTCAACGTCTTCCCCTCGGAGGTGGAGTACCAGCTGCTCCAGGTCCCCGAGCTGGCGCCCCATTACCAGATCGTGGTCGACCGCGGCCGCTCCCTGGACCGCATCGAGGTGTGGGTGGAGCCGGCACCCGCCGTGGCCGCCGCCTGGGGTGGCTTCGACCCCGCCTCCGATGCGGCCCGGCAGCTGGAGGAGGCGGTCACCGACCGGCTGGCCGGTGCCCTGGGCCTGCAGGTCACCGTCCGGCTGGTGGAACCCGGCTCGGTGCCCCGCAGTGAGGGCAAGGCGGTGCGGGTGGTCGATCGCCGCCAGGTGACGGGGTGAGCAGGGCGGAGAGGGGACCCGGCGGCGGCCCCGCCCCGGCCGGTGACGGCCCGCCGGCGCCCGGCGCGGCGGAGGCCGGGGCGGCCGGCCCGGACGCCGTGCCCCCGGGGTGGCGGGCCCGCATCGCCGCCGACCCCTTCTGCCGGCTGCTGGGGATCGAGCTGGAGGAGCTGCGCCGCGGCTACGCCCGCCTGGGCATGACGCTGCGGCCCGAGATGGCCAACTTCCACGGCGCCGGGCACGGCGGCGCCGTCTTCGCCCTGGCCGACGCAGCCCATGCGGCGGCGTCCAACAGCCACGGCGTGCCCGCCGTCGCCCTGCACGTGGCCCTGCACTACGTCGCCCCGGCCCGGCCCGGGGACCGGCTGGTGGCCGAGGCGTGGGAGGAACACTGCGGGCGGCGGACCGGCCTCTACCGGCTGGAGGTCCGCCGCCGCCCCGACGGGCGGCTGGTGGCCGCCGGCCATGGCCGGGTCTTCCGCGGGACCTGACGCCGGCCCCGGCCGCCGGGCCCCAAGGAACGGGGAGGCGAGGTCCCCGGGCAAGAGGCGAGGTCCCCAGGGAAGGGGAGGCGATGGGAGCCGATGAAGGCCGTTCTGGTTCGTCAACCGGGTGGCGCCGAGAACCTGGTGCTGGGCGAATTCCCCGACCCCGAGCCCGGCCCCGGGGAGCTGCTGGTCCGGGTTCGGGCCACGGCCCTCAACCGGGCCGACATCCTCCAGCGGCGGGGCCTCTATCCCCCGCCGCCGGGGGCCAGCCCGCTGCTGGGCCTGGAAGCCGCCGGCGAGGTGGTGGCCCTGGGCGAGGGTTGCGAGGGATGGCAGGTGGGCGACCGGGTCTTCGCCCTGTTGCCCGGCGGCGGCTACGCCCAGTACGTCACCGTGCCGGCCACCATGGCCCTGCCAATCCCGCCCAACCTCACCTTCGAGGAGGCGGCGGCCATCCCCGAAGCCTTCCTCACCGCCTACCAGACCCTCTTCTGGATCGGGCGGCTGGAGGCCGGCGAGTGGGTCCTGATCCACGCCGGCGCCAGCGGGGTGGGGACGGCGGCGATCCAGCTGGCCCGGGACGCCGGCGCCCGGGTCGCCGTCACGGCCGGCACCGAGCCCAAGCTGGAGGCCTGCCGCACCCTGGGGGCAGAGGTGGCGATCAACTACAAGCTGGGACCCTTCGCTCCGGCGGTGCGGGAGGCTGTCGGGGAGCGGGGGGTCGATCTGATCCTGGACTTCGTCGGCGCCCCCTACTGGGAGCAAAACCTGGACTGCCTGGCCGTCGACGGGCGGCTTGTGCTGATCGCCACCATGGGCGGCGGCGTCCTGGACCGGTTCGACCTGCGCCGGATCATGGCGAAGCGGCTGCAGGTGACGGGCACCACCCTGCGCTCCCGCAGCCCGGCTTACAAGGCCCAGCTGACCCGGGAGTTCGCCGTGCGGGTGCTGCCCAAGCTGGCCAGCGGGCGGATCCGCCCGGTCATCGACCGGGTCTTCCCCTGGGATCAGGTGCGGGAGGCCCACCGCTACATGGAGCGCAACCTCAACATCGGCAAGATCGTCTTGCGGGTCGACTGATGCGGTCTCGGGGGTCGACTGGCGCGGGCGGGATGGGGCGCCGGCCGCCGCGCCCCGCTTCCCGCCCTGCGGGCCGGCCCTTGGGCGGCTCCCCCGGCCCCGCCCCCTGACCGGCGGCACGGCAGTCCCCACCCCCCGGACGCCGGCGGCACAGCAGCCGCGCTCCCCAACGCAGGCGGCCCAGCGATCCCCACCCCCGGACGCGGCCGGTCCGGCGGCCCCACCCTCGGACGCCAGCGACACCGCGGTCCCCGCCAGCCGCGAAAGGGCCTTCGCCTGCCGCCGGGGTGCCCCTTCGACGGTTCCCGGAATCCGGCACGAATTTTTCGTCACTTCACCGCCCTCGGGAGAAGGAATCGGGGGACAAGGCGCGAATACGCGAATCCAATCTCCCGGGGGGAGAAACGACGTTTCCCAATAGGAAACCGACGAGCCGCGGCTTGAAGGGGGTGACGGCCGCGCCGCGCGCCACCATCCAGTCCCTGGGCCGGGCCCTGCGGTTGCTCCAGCACTTCTCCGCCTCCAACCCCGAGTGGAGCGTCGGCGAGCTGGCGGCGGCCACCGGGCTGCCCAAGGGGACGGTCTCCAAGATCCTGGCGACCTTCCAGGAGCACGGTTACCTGTTTCAGGACCCCGTCACCCGCCGCTACCGGCTGGGACCCGCCTTTCTCGTGGCAGGGCGCGTCGCCGAGGCGGGGCTCGACGTGGCGCGCCTGGCCGTCCCCCTGCTGCAGCGGGTGACGGCCGCCAGCGGCGAGACGTCGGTCCTGATGCTGCGGGCGGGCTGGCGGAGCGTCTGCGCCGCCAAGGTGGACAGCCCGCACCCGGTGCGGATGGCGGCGGAGGTGGGCCGGTTCGCCTCCCTGCACTCGGGGGCTTCCAACAAGCCGATCCTGGCCTACCTGCCCGCCGAGGACATCGACGCCTACCTGCGCTCGCCCTACTTCGTCCGGCGGGGGCCACGGACCATCACCGACCGGGAGCACCTGCTGGCGAACCTGGCGGAGATCCGCCGGCGCGGGTACGCGGAGAGCGACTCGGAGGTGGAGGTGGACATCCAGGCCTTCGGGGCCGCGGTCTTCGACAACCTGGGCCACGTCACCGGCGCCATCAGCATCGTGGGGCCCCGGGAGCGGCTGGCCCAGCGGCCGGTCGACGCCATGGTGGCGGCCGTCCAGGCGGCCGCCCGGGAGCTGAGCCGCCTTCTGGGGTGGCAGGGCCCGTGGCCGGCGCCCTGGCCCCCGGCGCCGCCGGCCCGGCGGGTGGCCGCCGGCCTGCACCGAACGCCGCCGGACCGGTCCCTCTGACCGGACGGGACCGAACCGGCCATCCCGGGACGGGATGCCCCGGACGGGGTGCTCCCGAAACCGGCCCCCGGTCATCCCGGGGCGGCGCACCCCGGACGGGGTGCCCCCGGAACCGGCCCCCGGACCCGGTGAAGGGCGAACCCGGCCGGCCCTCGGACCGGCCAGCAGCCGGAGCCGGAGCCACCGGAACGGGAGCTGCCCGCGAACAGCGGCCCTCGCCGGCCCTAGCCCACGGACAAGCCCGTGAACCCGGCGACTTCACCCGGCCGCCGGCGTCTTCACCGCCGGCCCCTGTCAGGCCGGCGGGGCTCCGGCGGCCACTTTCCAGGAACGCTTCCCACGGAAGGGGGTTTCCTCGATGACCCGCTTGCTCGGAACCCTTGGGACGAACCGGCCCGGCGCCCGCCAGGGCGATGGGGCGGACCATGGCCGGCCGGCCCGGCGCCGTTCCCGGCGGCGACCCGCGGCCTACCGGCGGCTGGCCTGGCTGGCGCTGATCGCCCTGGTGCTGGCCGGCTGCGGTAGCGGCGCCTCAGGGGGCGGCGCCGCCTCCGGCGGGGCCGGTTCGTCCGGGGGAACGGGGGCCTCGGGAGGAGCGGGGCCCTCGGGCCCGGTGACCATCACCATCGGCATCAACGCCGATCCGCCCAACCTGGATCCGGCCATGTCCAGCGCCCTGGTGGACCGTTACGTCCAGAACAGCATCTTCGACAAGCTCTACGAGCTGGACGAAAACCTGCAGGTGGTGCCCGAGCTGGCGGAGGACCTGCCCCAGGTCTCCGACGACGGCAAGGTGTACACCATCAAGCTCCGCCAGGGGATCACCTTCCACGACGGGACGCCGCTGAACGCCGACGCCGTGGTGTTCAACCTGGAGCGCTACCTGGACCCCGACTCGGCCCGCTACAGCGAGCTCTCCGCCGTGGAGCGGGTGGAGAAGGTCGACGAGTACACGGTGCGCATCGTGCTCAAGCAGCCCTACAGCCCGCTGCTCTACACCCTGACCGACCGGGCGGGGATGATCGCCTCGCCCAAGGCGATCCAGGAGGCGGGCGACCAGTTCGCCCAAAAACCCGTCGGTTCGGGTCCCTTCAAGTTCGAGAGCCGGATCAAGGGCGACCAGATCGTCCTGGTGAAGAACCCGGACTACTGGCGGGAGGGCCTGCCCAAGGCGGACAAGATCGTGTGGAAGGTGGTCACCGACGACAACGTCAAGGTGGTGAACCTCAAGGCGGGGCAGCTGGACATCATCGACACGGTGCCGGCCCAGGCGCTGGCCGACCTGCGCGGCAACCCGAACCTCAAGGTCGACATCGGGCCGGGCCTGGGGTTCCAGGGCATCTACCTCAATACGGAGAAGGAGCCCTTTGACAACCCCTCCCTGCGGCGGGCGGTGGACCTGGCCATCGACCGGGCGACCCTGGTCCGGGTGGTCTTCCAGGAGACGGCCGACCCCGGCTATGGGCCCTTCCCGCCGTCGAGCCCGGCGGCCGCCGCCTCGGGGGAGCCGCCCCAGCGGGACCTGGAGGCGGTGAAGGCGCTGCTGGCCCAGGGCGGCAAGCCCGACGGCTTCCGCTTCACCCTCAAGACCGGGACCGGGCCCGTCACCCAGCAGATCGCCCAGGTGATCAAGGACATGCTGGCCGACGCCGGCATCGAGATGGAGATCCAGCAGGTGGAGTTCGGCAGCCTGCTCGACGACACCGACAACGGCAACTACCAGGCGGCGGCCCTGGGCTGGAGCGGGCGGCCCGATCCCGACGGGAACATCTACCCCTGGTTCTACACCGACGGGAGCCAGAACGACTCCCGCTACAGCAATCCCCAGGTGGACCAGCTGCTGGACGAGGCGCGCCAGATCCTGGACATGAACCAGCGGGTCGAACTCTACCGGCAGATCATGGAGCAGATCCACGCCGATGCCCCGTACATCTACCTCTACTATCCGAAGAACGTGAAGGCCTACTCGGCCAAGGTCCAGGGCTTCGTCAACTACCCCGACGGCATCATCCGCACGGAGAACCTGACGAAAACCCCCTGATCTCCACGCCGGCGGCAGGAGGGGCGGGGCCGGCGGGGGTGCACCCGGCGGCGGTGCGCCCGGCGGGGGCGCCCCTGCCGCCCGCCCGGCTTGCCGGCAGGGAGGTGAGCCCTTGCTCCAGTTCGTGGTGCGGCGGTTGCTGCTCAGCATCCCCGTGCTGATCCTGGTCACCCTGCTGGTGTTCATCCTGATCCACGTGGTGCCGGGCAACCCGGGACGGGCCATCCTCGGTCCCGAGGCGTCGCCCGAGGCGGTGGCCGCCTTCAACCGGGCCCACGGCCTCGACCGGCCCCTGCACGTCCAGTACCTGACCTGGCTGGCCGGCGTGCTGCGGGGGGATCTGGGGCGCTCCCTGGTGGACGGGACGCCCGTAGCCACCCTGATCGCCCAGCGCCTGCCGGCCACGGTGGAGCTGGCCGTGGGGGCCATGCTGGTGGCCACCCTGGTGGCGCTGCCCGCCGGCATCGTGGCCGCCACCCGCCGGGGCACCGCCGCCGACCACGTGGGCACGGTGCTGGCCCTGGCGGGGCTGTCGGTTCCCCAGTTCTGGCTGGGCATGCTGCTGATCCTCTTCTTCGCCGTGCGGATGAAATGGCTTCCCGCCTCGGGGTACGTGCCCCTGACCGTCGACCCGGTGCAGAACCTGAAGACGATGATCCTGCCCATCGTCGTCACCGGCCTGCGGGAGTCGGCGGTGCTGATGCGCATGATGCGGTCCAGCCTCTTGGAGGTCCTGCGGCTCGACTATGTCCGCACCGCCCGGGCCAAGGGGCTCGGCCGCTGGGGCGTGGTCGTCCGCCACGCCGCCCGCAACGCCCTGGTCCCCGTGCTCACCGTCAGCGGCCTGCAGCTGGCGGGACTGCTGGGGGGCCTGGTGATCACCGAGCAGATCTTCGTCATCCCGGGATTCGGCCGGTTGATCGTGGACAGCATCTTCACCCGCGACCTGATCACCCTGAAGGGCGCCGTGCTGGTCGCCGCCGCCCTGGTGGTCGCCGTCAACCTGGTGGTCGACATCCTCTACGCCTGGCTGGATCCGCGGATCAAGGTCACGGGAGGGAGCCGGGCATGAGCCTTGAACCGGAACCCGTTGCCGTCCCGGATCTGGAGCCCGGCGGCGCCGGCGATGGGGCCGCCCTCCCCGGCGGACCCCAGGGTGTTCCTGGCTGGCGGCGCCTGGGGCGCCGGTTCGTCCGCCACCGGCTGGCTGCCGCGGGGGCGGCCGTGGTGCTGGTGCTTCTCGTGGTGGCCCTGCTGGCCCCCGTGCTGGCCCCCTACGATCCGGTGGAACCGGACTATGCCGCGGTCCTGCAGCCGCCGTCGCCGGCCCACCCCCTGGGCACCGACGAGCTGGGCCGGGACATCCTCTCCCGCCTGATCTACGGCGCCCGGGTGTCGATCCTGGCGGGCCTCATCTCCGTGGGCCTGGCCCTGGCCATCGGCCTGCCCGTCGGGCTGGTGGCCGGCTACTTCCGCGGCTTCTGGGACGAGGGGGTCATCATGCGGCTGACCGACGCCCTGATGGCCTTTCCCTCCCTGGTGCTGGCCCTGGCCATCGCCGCCGTCCTCGGGCCCAGCTTCGGCAACGCCATGGTCGCCATCGGCATCAGCCTCGCCCCCACCTTCATCCGGCTGGTGCGTGGGCAGGTGCTGGCGGTCCGGGAACTGGAATACGTGGAAGCAGGCCGGGCGGCCGGGGCGGGCCACCTCTGGCAGATCGGCCGGCACATCCTGCCCAACATCCTGAGCCCCGTCCTGGTCCAGGCCACCCTGAGCCTGGCCGCGGCGGTGATCAGCGAGGCCAGCCTGAGCTACCTGGGTCTGGGGATCCAGCCGCCGTACCCCAGCTGGGGCTACGACCTGCGGACGGCCCAGGGCTACCTCGACCTGGCGCCCTGGATGGCCTACTGGCCCGGCCTGGCCATCTTCGTCACGGTGCTGGCCTTCAACCTGCTGGGGGATGGGCTGCGGGATCTCTTGGACCCGCGCCTGCGGAATTGACGTGCAGCATCGAGGGGACCGGCGGCGAGCGGCAAGGAGGGACCGAGGTGTCGTGGGAGCGCTTGTGGCAACTGGCCGTGGCCTTCGGGCAGAGCGGGCTTCTGGGATTCGGCGGTGGCCCCGGCGTGGTGCCCTTCATCAAGGAACAGGTGGTCGACCATTACCACTGGCTGGATGAATCCGGCTTCGCCGAGACCCTGGCCCTGGGTAACGCCCTGCCCGGCCCCATCGCCACCAAGCTGGCCGCCTTCATCGGCTTCAAGGTGGCGGGGCTGGCGGGCCTTCTGGTGGCCACCACGGCGGCGGTGGCGCCGACGGCGGTGGCGATGATCGCCCTGGTCGGCGTCTTCCAGGCCTACCGTCACTCGCCGGCGGTGGCCGGGGCCCTCAAGGCGGTGAAGCCGGTGGCCGTCGCCTTGATGCTCCAGGTGGCCTGGGATCTGGGAACCCGCTCCTTCCCCGGGGTGGCCACGTGGGTCATCGGGGCGGCCAGCGCCGTGCTGCTCTTCGCCGGGGTGAACCCGGCCCTGGTGGTCGCCCTGGCCCTGGCCACCGGCGCGGTGCTCCGGATCTAACGGGGCGGTGCCAGGGATCGAGGAGGGGCGGCCCATCGCCACGGCATCCATCTATTCATCCATCCGTCGCCGTCACGCACCATGCATCACGCACCGTGAGGTGAGCGCCATGATCGATCCCGCGCTGACGTCCGATCCCGGCCGGCCCGTCTGGGCCCGTAACGGCCTGGTGGCCTCCGGCCAGCCCCTGGCCACGGCGGCGGGCCTGCAGGTGCTGGCCCGGGGCGGCAACGCCGTCGACGCCGCCCTGGCCATGGCCGCGGTGACCGGCGTGACCATGCCCGAGATGTGCGGCCTGGGGGGCGACGCCTTCGCCCTGGTCTACGACGCCCGCACCCGCACCGTCACGGCCTTCAACGGCAGCGGCCCGGCGCCCATGGCCGCCACCGTGGCCCGGTACCGGGCCGCGGGCCACACCGAGATGCCCTTCGAGGGCTGGTGGTCCGTGGCGGTGCCGGGGGCTGTGGGCGTCTACCTGGAGATGCACGCCCGCTTCGGCTCCAAGCCCCTGGAGGAGCTCTGGGCGCCCGCCATCCGCTATGCCCGGGAAGGCTTCCCCATCGACGCCCGGCTGGCCGCCAACATCGCCGCCGGGGCGAAGAAGCTGGCCCAGGATCCCGCGGCGGCGGCCGTCTTCCTGGCCGCGGGGCCGCGGCCCCGGCCGGGGACCGTCCTCAAGAACCCCGACCTGGCCCGCAGCCTGGAGCGGGTTCTGGCGGGCGGCGCCGAGGACTTCTACAAGGGCGGGCTGGCCCGGGCCATCGGCGAGGCGTCCCAGGCTGCCGGTGGCCTGCTGACGGCCGAGGACATGGCCGCCTTCGAGGTGGAGGTCTACCGGCCGCTGGTCACCACCTACCGCGGCTACCGGGTCTTCGAGACGGCGCCGCCCTCCCAGGGACTGATCCTCCTGGAGATGCTGAACCTGCTGGAGGGCTTCGACCTGGCCGGCCGGTCCCCCACGGACCCCGACGTGGTCCACCTGCTGGTGGAGATCAAGAAGCTGGCCTTCGCGGACCGCAACGCGTACCTGGGCGATCCCCGGTTCGTCCAGGCGCCCGTCGAGCGCCTCCTGAGCAAGGCCTACGCCGCCCGGCGGCGCCGGGACATCGACCCCGAGCGGGCCAACAACGCCCCCGCCGGCGGGGAGCTGGACGGCGACACCACCTCCTTTGTCGCCGTCGACGCCGAGGGGAACGCCGTCTCCTTCATCCACAGCATCTCGGCCCTCTGGGGCGCCGGGGTGATGGTGCCCGGCACCGGCTTTCTGATGAACAACCGGGCCGGGCGCGGGTTCGTCCTGAGCGAGGAGCATCCCAACGGCCTGGCCCCCGGCAAGCGGACGATGCACACCTTGAATACCTACCTGGTGACCCGGGCGCCGGCCGGCGACGGCCAGCCGGCGGCGGGCATTGCCGGCGGCGACGGCGCCGGCGACGGCACGCCCGGTAGCGGGACCCCTGGTGGAGGGCTCGGCGCCACCCCGGCGAGCCCCGCGGTGGGCTCCGCGGCGAGCCCCGCAGCAGGCCCCGCGGCCGGCGCCACCCGCGCCGCCCGCGACGACGGCGAGCTGGTCCTGGTGGGCAACACCCCTGGCGGCGACGGCCAGCCCCAGTGGAACCTGCAGGTGCTCGTCAACGTGCTGGACTTCGGGATGGACGCCTACCGGGCCGTGGCGGCGCCCCGCTGGACCAGCTTCCCCGGCACCGATCCCATCAGCCTGAAGGCGCCCCTGGAGCTGCGCCTGGAATCCCGCTTCCCGGCGGAGACGGCGGCCGAGCTGCTGCGCCGCGGCCACGTGCTGCGGGGGGTGGGCCCCTGGGCCGCCGGCGGCTCGGCGATGCTGATCCGGGTCCTGGAAGACGGGGTCTACGAAGGGGCGGCCGACCCGCGGGACGGCGGCGCGGCCCTGGGGCTGTGAGGCGGCGCCCCGCCGCCTCACCCGGCGCCAAGGAGGTGGGATGGCGTGAGCCAACGGGTTGGACGGGCCCCGGCCGGTTCCACCGCCCCGGTCCTGTCCGTGGAGGACCTGTGGGTCCGGTTCCACACCGAGGACGGCCCCTTTGATGCCGTGCGGGGCGCCACCTTCCAGGTGGGGGAGGGCGAAACGGTGGCGCTGGTCGGCGAGAGCGGCTGCGGCAAAAGCGTCACCGCCCTTTCCATCATGGGGCTTCTGCCCGAGCCCCAGGCCCGGGTCCGCCAGGGCCGGATCCTCTTCGAGGGCACCGACCTGGCCCGGGCCGGCGAGGGGGTGATGCGCGGCATCCGGGGCAACCGCATCGCCATGATCTTTCAGGAGCCCATGACGAGCCTGAACCCGGTCTACACCTGCGGCGAGCAGGTGGCCGAGGCGATCCGCGTCCACCGCCGCTGCAGCCGCCAGGAGGCGCGGGCCCTGGCGTTGGAGGCCTTCCGGCAGGTGGGCATCGCCGACCCCGAGCGGCGGCTGGACCAGTACCCCCACGAGCTCTCGGGCGGCCTGCGGCAGCGGGTGATGATCGCCATGGCCGTGGCCTGCCGGCCACGGCTGCTGATCGCCGACGAGCCCACCACGGCCCTGGACGTGACGATCCAGGCCCAGATCCTGGACCTCTTGCGGGCGCTGCAGCGCCAGCTAGGCACCAGCATCCTCTTCATCACCCACGACCTGGGCGTGGTGGCGGAGATGGCCGACCGGGTGGTGGTGATGTACGCCGGTGAGGTGGTGGAGGAAGGGCCGGTCGAGGCGGTCTTCCGCCAGCCCCGCCACCCGTATACGGCGGGCCTGCTGCGCTCCATCCCCCGGCGGGACCTGCCGCGCAAGACGCCCCTGCCGGCCATCGAGGGGGCGGTCCCCCATCCCTCCCGCCGCCCGCCGGGCTGTCCCTTCGCGCCCCGCTGTCCCGACGTCATGGACGTCTGCCGCCGGGAGGCGCCGCCGTGGGTTCCGGTGGAACCGGGCCGGGGCGCCCGCTGCTGGCTGCACGGCCAAGGCCGCCGGGAGGTGAGTGCACGATGAGGCGACAGATCACGGCAGGCGCCGCCCCCTCTTTTGACCCCGGCTCGGGCTCCGGCGGCCCGTCCCGGGCCGGCGGCGGGACGTTGACGGCGTTTACGGATGAGGACGGTTCGTCCGCGGGGGCGCCCCTGCTGGAGGTCCGGGACCTCAAAAAGTACTACCCCATCCGCCGCGGGGTCTTCGGGCGGGTGGAGGGGTTCATCCGGGCCGTGGACGGCGTGTCCTTCACCCTTCACGAGGGGGAGACGTTGGGCCTGGTCGGCGAGAGCGGCTGCGGCAAGACCACCACGGGACGGGCCATCCTGCGGCTGGTGGAGCCCACGGCGGGTCAGATCCTCTACCGCGGCCGGGACCTGACCCGGCTCCCGGCCGCTGCCATGCGGCGGCTGCGCCGGGAGATGCAGATCGTCTTCCAGGACCCCTTCGGGTCCCTGGACCCGCGGATGACCGCAGGGCAGATCGTGGCCGAACCCCTGGTCATTCACGGCGTGCCCCGGCGGGAGCGGGAGCGGCGGGTGGCGGAACTCTTGGAGCGGGTCGGCCTGTCGGCCCAGGACGCCCGCCGCCTGCCCCACGAGTTCTCCGGCGGCCAGCGCCAGCGGCTGAGCATCGCCCGGGCCCTGGCCCTCAACCCGCGGCTGGTGGTGTGCGACGAGCCCGTCAGCGCCCTGGACGTCTCCATCCAGTCCCAGATCCTGAACCTGCTGATGGAGTTGCAGCGCGAGTTGGGGCTGACCTACCTGTTCATCGCCCACGACCTCAACGTGGTCCGGCACGTCAGCGACCGGGTGGGCGTGATGTATCTGGGCAAGCTGGTGGAACTGGCCGGCGCCGATGAGCTGTACGCCTGGCCCGCCCACCCCTATACCCAGGCCTTGCTTTCGGCCATCCCCGAGCCCGATCCCGAGCGCCGGCGGGAGCGCATCGTCCTGCAGGGCGATGTGCCCAGTCCCGCCCGGCCCCCCGCCGGGTGCCGGTTCCACACCCGCTGCCCCCTGGCCCGGGACCGCTGCCGCCGGGAAGAACCGGCCTGGCGGGCCATCCGGCCGGGCCACTGGGTGGCCTGCCACTTCGCCGAGGAGGCGCTGGGCCGGGCCGGTGCCGTGGCCGGGGCCGGGGTGTGAGGGGCCGGGGTGTGAGGGGCCGGGGGAGGAGCCGGGTCCAGGGAGCGACCGGCCGCCGGCCGCAGAACGCCTGTTGCGCAAGCAAGCGATACCCCGCTCCAGCCCCGGCCCCGCGGGCCGGGTTCACCGGGGAGCAAGGCCGGGTTCGCCGGGGAGCGGGCGGCCGGCGGCCTGGGGGACCGGTCCCCAAGGGGTGTCGGCAAAGAGCTGCGTGCCGGCAAAGCGGTGCCGGGGCGGCTGGCCCCCTGCCCCCTCATGCCACCGTGGCCGCCGTGGCGGGGATCACCTGGGTCCCCGCCCGCCCGTCGACCACGTCGGCCGCCCGCTCCAGCGGGCCGATGGCCGCTCGCCGGCCGGTGGCCTCGACGAACCGGAGGACCGCCTCCACCTTGGGCCCCATGCTGCCCGCCGCGAAGTGCCCGGCCTCCCGGTAGGCGGCCAGCTCCGCCGCTGTCACCCGCCCCAGGCTGCGCTGGCGGGGCGTCCCCCAGTGGACGGCCACGTGGGGCACATCGGTCAGGATGAACAGGCCGCCGGCGTCCAGGTCCACGGCCAGCCGGGCCGCGGCCAGGTCCTTGTCGATGACGGCCTCCACCCCCTGCCCTTCGGCCCACGGGATGCCACCCCCGCCCGCCGCCACCACGGTGACCCCCGCCGCCACCAGCTGGGCGATGACGTCCAGCTCGGCGACGGCCAGGGGGTCGGGGGAGGCCACGCGCCGCCGCCAGCCGCGGCCGGCGTCTTCGGCGACGTGCCATCCCCGCTGGCGGGCCAGGGTCCGGGCGGCCTCTTCCCCGAAGAAGGGCCCCACGGGCTTGGAGGGCCGGGCAAAGGCCGGGTCCTCCGGACGAACCTGCACCCGGGTGATCAGCGCCGCCGTCCGGGGGCGAAGCCCCCGGTGGGCCAGCTCCCGCTCCAGGGCCTGCTGCAGCATGAAGCCCAGCAGGCCCTGGGTCATGGCCACGCAGGCATGGAGCGGCATGGGCGGCACCAGGGCGGCCGCCTCCTCCTGCTGGATCAGCAGATTGCCCACCTGGGGCCCGTTGCCGTGGACGATCACCAGGCGGTCGCCCCGGGCGACCAGCCCGGCCAGCTGGCGGGCTGCGGCGGCCAGGTTGGCGGCCTGCTCCTCGTAGGTCCCCCGCTCCCCGCGGCGCAGGAGGGCGTTGCCACCCAGGGCCACCACCCAGAGGGCCCCCGGCCTGGCCGGGGCTTCCGGTTCCCCCGCCTTTACGTCTTCCGGCGCACCGGGCATCGCCAGGGCGCCCGCTCCCTGGCCGTCCTTCAGATCGTCAGGCGCTGCGGCCATGCCCCTCTCCCCTTGCTCCCGTGGGCGGGCCCCGGCGGCCGCGCCCGGCTTCCGCCAGGTCCTGGTGCCGGCGGCCAACCCGCGGTTCACCGCTGGACGAAGGCCACCACGCGGCAGAAGGCCGCCTCGCCACCCTCGAACTTCCAGGGGAAGCAGCCGATCCAGACCCGCTGGTTCAACACCCGGTCGATGTCCCCGCCCACGTTCTCCACGTGGACCAGGTCGTGGGGGAAGAGGACGTTGTGCATCAGCTGGAACTCGTGTTCGGGGAAGATCTCGTCCAGCGGCCGGCCCAGCTTGCGCTCCGCTTCCCGGGCCAGGTCGGGCCGCAGCTTGCGGATGATGGTGTTCATCGGGTGGTCCGCCGAGCCCGCGTCGATGCCGATCCAGCGCAGCTCCATGGACAGCGCCCACTCGGCGAACTCCCGCGTCGGGCCCGGGTGCTTGCAGAAGTAGCGCTCCTCGTCGGGCCGGTCGCCATGGTTGTAGTAGTGGTGGTAACCGGTGTGGATGATCAGGATGTCTCCCTTGCGCACCTCCACCTTGCGGGTGATGTGGTCGGGGGTGTAGATGTCGTAGTCGCCCACCTCGTCGCTGATGTCGACCACCACCCCCGGGCCGAAGAGGCGGTCCAGGGGCAGGCTGGCGATGTCCTTGCCCCCGGTGATGAAGTGGATCGGCGCGTCCAGGTGGGTGCCCACGTGGAGGGTCGTCTCGATCTTCTGGCCGCCCACCCGGTCAAAGGCAGGCCGCTTGATCCACTTGACCACGGGGCCGTCGTAGCCGGCGAAGGCCGGGGTGTGGACGCCCCAGGGGTGGGAGAGGTCGATCAGCTCGACGTGGCTGAGGTCGACGGGCACGACAGGTCGGGTCATGGGGATGCCTCCTTGCCTGGTCGGAACGGGCTCCGGGGCGTTTCCACCCCGGGGCAACGGCCGGCGGCCCGGCATCGTCGGGGGCTCGGACCGGCCCGGTGACCGCGCCTGCATTCAACCCGGGTGGGGTCTTAGGGTTGGCGGGACCCAAAACCTTTGTTGAAGCGAAACAAGGGAAAGGGCGTGGGTTTGTGAACTCGCTGGTCACGGGGCTGGCGGCCGCGGGCAGCCGGTCCCGTGTCCGATCAAACCAGGCCGGGCGGAACGGCCCTTGCCCCGGGGCCGGTGGCGCCGTCCAGCCGGGCCGCCATCCACAGGCCCCAGGCCAGATCGACCCCGGAGGAATGGCCGACCCGCAGGAGCCGGCGGGCGGCCCCCGGGACGGCCGCGGCCCGGCCGGTCCAGAGGGCGGCCAGAAGCCCGGCCGCGGGTTCGGGCAGCTCGCCGGCCAGGGCCCCTTCCAGCAGGGCCCGGCTCACGGGGCCCGTCCGGCGGCAGGCGGCCTCCCGGATCGCGCCGGCCCACCGGTCGAACCCGCCGCTGCCGGCCGAACGCCAGGCCCAATAGGCCGTCCACCCCGCCAGCCAGTCGTCGCCCGACGGCGTGAGCCCCGGCCCGGCCCCCAGCACGTCCAGGGCGGCGGAGGAGGCGGCGTCCCACCGGCCGGCGGCGGCAGAGCGCCACACCGCCGCCACCCGCCCGGCCACCGGCTCCCATCCCGGCCGCCGGGCCACCGCCAGCAGGTGGCCAAGGACGGCACAGGCCTGCCGGCGCGCCGGGGCCGGACCCTGCGGCCCCCGGGGTGGGGTCCAGCGCTTCCAGTGGGACGGTGGCGGGATCGGCAGGGCCCGGGGGCCGGACCCTACCACCCCGCCTTCCGCGCCCCAGGCGACGGGGGCCCCGGGGGCCAGCCACGCCCGCCACCCGGCCGGTTCGTCCCCCAGGATGAGGGGCAGGCGGAGGTGCCAGGGACCGGGCGGCCAGCGCCGGTCCCCCACGGCGACCACCACGAAGGCCCGGGGAAGGCGGTGGGGCCGGCCCGGCCCGGCGGCCTCCCCGCCCCCGGCCGGCCCCGGGAACCAGGAGAGTTCAGGGGCTTCAACGACACCGGCCGGCCGGGTCCACCCGGCCGCATAGGCGCCAGCCCGGTGGACCGCCACGACCCGGCCCGTGAAGCAAGGGGGGACCCGGGTACCGGCTTCGGGTCGATCCAACCAGCGATCGCCCTCCACCCCGCGGGCCCCCCTCCGGCCTCCCCGCCATTTCTCGAGCGGAGGCGGCGCGTGCCGCGATGCGCGGCTTCCCTCGTTGCCGCCGGGCGAGCAGGCTGCCCCGGCGGCTCAGTCGTCCCCGCCGGCCGGTGACGGCGCCGGCTCCGCCAGCCGTGCCGCTTGCCCCGTCGCCTGATTCCGGTCGAAGGCGAGGAAGATCAGGTTGAGCAGGATCCCCGCCACCGCGGCGGTGGCGATGGCCGGGAGCTTCATGCCCCAGATGGGGATGTTGCCGCCCTCGAAGGCGTTGCCGCCCAGGCCCACCACCAGGATCACCGCGCCGATGGCCAGCTGCCGCGGGTCGAACAGGTTCACCCGCTCCGACATCATCAGGGCGATGCCCTGCATGCCGATGACGCCGAACAGGTAGATGGCCAGGCCGCCGGTGACGAACTCGGGCAGGGTGCCGACCAGGGCCGACAGCTTGCTGAAAAAGCCCAGGATCATGGCGATGACGCCGGCCGCCACCAGCACCGCCGTCGAGTAGTTGCGGGTGATGGCCATCAGGCTGTTGTTCTCGCCGTAGTTGGTGCCCGACGAGGCGCCCAGCATGCCGTGGACGATGTCCGCCAGCCCGTCCAGGATCAGGTTCAGCCCGATCAGGTCCTTGATCCGCAGGGGCGGCTTGCCCTTCTCTTCCGCCAGCCGGTCGATGTAGAGGCTGATCTGGTAGAGGTGGGCCGTGCTCTCCGGGATCGTGGCGATGGCAATGGGCGCGATGGCCAGGATGGCCTGCCAGGCGCCGGGCGCCGTGAAGTCCGGCAGCTGGAAGCGAGGCAGGGCGAACCAGGGCGCCTCCACCACCGGCCGGAAGTCCACGTGGCCCGTGGCCGCCGCCACCACGTAGCCGCAGGCCGCCCCGAGCAACACGGGCAGCATGCCCAGCAGCCCCCGCCCCTGCAGGTAGACGGAGAACAGGATGGTCAGGATCAGGGTGAGCAGGGCGATGCCCCAGTTCTTCGACGCCATGTCCATCGCCGTCTTGGCCAGGGCGATGCCGATGACGATGGCCACGGCGCCCGTGACCGCCGGCGGCAGCACCCGGTCCAGCCGCGCCTTGCCCGCCCGCTGGATCAGCCAGCCGCAGACCGCGTTGAGCACGCCCGTGGCCACCACGCCGGCCTGGGCCACGGCCAGACCCGACGTCTTCGCCACCGCCTGCACCGGGGCGATGTAGGCGAAGCTGCCGCCGTAGTAGAGCGGGATGCGCCCCCGGGACCCCACCACGGCCACGATGGTGGCCAAGCCCGAGGCAAACAACGTCACCCCCACGTCAAAGCCCGTCAGGATGGCCACCAGCACGGTGGCCGGGAACATGGTCAGCACGTGCTGAAAGCCCAGGCTGACCAGGGCCCCGAAGGGCGGCCGGTCTTGGGGCAGGTACCCCACGACCCCGTTACGCTCTGCCGCCATCACGCAACGCCCCCCTGGGAGGTGCCTCGCTCCTCCCTCAGTTTGAAGAAAACCGCGCGGATGAACCCGCCCTCCGGCCCCGGCGCCCCGCAGGCCACCCGGGCTCCCCGGCCAGGAGGTCATCCGGGACCCCCAGAGGGGGGTCATCCGGGCCCCCGGGGGCGGGGACCCTACCGGGCCCGCCAGGAGCCGTCACGGGCCGCCGGCCGGACCGTGCCCGTCCGCGCCCGCACCTCCCGCGCCATTCGCGACGGGCCGCGGACTTCCTCTTTGGAGTGCCGGTTTTCCTCCCGCCGGCCGGCCCGCCTTTGTGGCCGTTCCGCAATCCCCCCATTGACACTTTGTTAGGAGTTCACCAAAGATCGGCCCGCCCCGAGGGGGAAAGGCCCAGAGGGGAAAGGTCGACCCACCAACCCGCGGGGCGCGCTAGACCCACCGGCGCCTGCGGGACCCATAGGGGAGGCGTGAGGCGATGACAGCCGCCCAGCCGCCCGGGGGCGGTACCGTCCGCAGCCTGGTCCGCCCGGGCGCCTACTTCGACTCCATTACCCTGATGCAGCTCCAGCGCCGCCTGCGCCAGCTCCCCGGCGTGGAGGAAGCCGGCGCGGTCATGGGTACCGAGACCAACAAGGACCTCCTGGCCATGGCCGGCCTTCTCGACCCGGCGGCCGCCGCGGCGGGACCCGGTGATCTCGTGGTGGCGGTGCGCGGGCCCGATCCGGGCCAGCTCGACGCCGCCCTCGCTCAGGTCGAGGTCCTGCTGTCCCGGCGGGGCCCCGCCTCCCCCTGGCCGCCCACCGGCGCGGACGAACCGGCCGGTACCGGCACGCCGGGCACGGAAACGCCGGGGGTCCCCGGCCCGGCTGGCCTCGGCGGACCGGCCCCCCGGACCTTGCGCCAGGCCATCGCCCTCCGTCCCGACGCGAACCTGGCCCTGATCTCCGTCCCGGGCCGCTTCGCCCGCTGGGTCGCCGAAGAGGCCCTGGACCTGGGCCTGCACGTGTTCTGCTTCTCCGACAACGTCCCCCTGGACGACGAGGTCGTCCTGAAGGCGGCAGCCCGCCGCCGCGGCCTGCTGTTCATGGGACCCGACTGCGGCACCGCCCTGATCCGCGGGGCGGGGCTGGGGTTCGCCAACGCCGTGCGCCCGGGGCCGGTGGGCATGGTCGCCGCCTCGGGCACCGGCCTGCAGGAGGTGGCCTGCCAGCTGGACCGGCTGGGCGTCGGGGTCCGCCATGCCATCGGTACGGGCGGCCGGGACCTCCACGAGGCGGTGGGCGGGGCCACCTTCCTGGCCGCCATCGCGGCCCTCGCGCGGGACCCCGGGACCCGGGTGATCGTTGCCCTGTCCAAGCCGCCGGCCCCGGCCGTCCGCCAGCGGGTGCTGGACGCCCTGGCCGCCTGCGGCAAGCCGGCGGTGGTCCACTTCCTCGGCGATCCGACCCAACCGTGCCCGACCCTGGCGGCGACGGCCCGGGCGGCCGCGTGGCTGGCCGGCGCCGCCGGCTCGTCCGCACCGGGGGACGAACCGGCCCGGCCCGCGGCCGCCGGCCCGGCCGCCGCCGCTGCGCCGGCCGCGGGTCTTCTGGCCGCCGAGGCGCCGGCGAGGTACGGCGGCGACAACCCGCTGCACCGCGAGGCCCAGCTGGCGGCCCAGGCGCTTTTGGCACGGGCCCGGCAGCTGGCCGCCCCGCTCCGGCCGGAGCAGCGCTGGGTGCGCGGGCTCTACGGCGGCGGCACCCTGTGCTACGAGGGCCAGCTGCTCATCGGCGATCTGGCCGGGCCGGTGGCCTCCAACGCCCCGCTGCCGGGCCGGGCGCCCTACCGCCCCGGCGATCCGGCCCCCGAGGCCCACCTGCTGCTGGACCTGGGCGCCGACGAGTTCACCGCCGGGCGGCTGCACCCCATGCTCGATCCCGAGGTGCGGCTGCGGTACCTGGCCACGGCCGCCCGCGACCCTCGGGTGGCGGTGGTGCTGATGGACGTGGTCCTCGGCTACGGGGCCCACCCCAATCCGGCGGAGGAACTGGCTCCTGCCGTCGTGGCGGCCCGGGCCGCGGCCGCCGGCGCCGGGCGGCACCTGGTGGTGATCGCCAGTCTCTGCGGCACCCCGGCCGACCCCCAGGGCTTTGAGGACCAGGCCCGGCGCCTGGAGGCCGCAGGCGCCGTGGTCCTGGGGTCCCACGCGGAAGCCGCCCTGCTGGCCGGCACCGTCGCCGCCCTGGCGGCCGGCCGGGCGGTGGAACCGGCAGCCCTCACCCGCTGGCTGATTCCCCGGCTTCCGGCCCGGACCGGGTGGGACCACCCGCCGGCCGCCGCCTGGGATGCCCCGGACGGCGATGGTCGCGGCGGGCGGGAGGATCGCGGCGGCCCGCGGCGCCCCGCCGGCGCCGGAGACCCTGCCGCCGCTCCAGACCCCGGCGGCCGGAGTACCGCCCCCGGCTCCGGTTCCGATCCGGTGGCACGGCTGCTGTCGGGCGTGGTGGCGGTCAACGCCGGCGTCGGCCTGTTCGCCGAGAGCCTGGCCCGGCAGGGGGTGCCCGTCGTCCCCCTCGACTGGCGGCCGCCGGCCGGCGGCAACCCGCGGGTGCTGGACGCCCTGCGGCGCCTGCGCGGGTAGGTCCGGTCGCCGGCGGCGTGGCCGCGGCGTTCCGGTCCGCCAGAGGCCCGCCTCTCGACGGCGTGCATCGCGTCCATCATGGCGTCCATCAAGGGAAGGTGAGCGGGATGGTCAGCGTCGATCAGGCCAACCATGAAGCCCTGCGCCGCATCCTGGCGGCCCGGCCGGTGCTGGTGGCGGTGGCCCCGGCGGCCGAGGTGGTGCCGGGGCTTGGCGAGGGAGTGATCCTCCACGCCGGGCCGCCGATTTCCTGGGAGCGCATGTCGGGCCCCCTGCGGGGTGCCGTGATCGGCGGCATCCTCTTCGAAGGCTGGGCCCGCAGCGAGGCCGAGGCCGTCGCCCTGGTCGAAGGCGGCCAGATCCGCTTCGACCCTTGCCACCACCACCAGGCGGTGGGCCCCATGGCGGGGGTGACGACGCCCTCCATGCCCGTCTGGGTGGTGGAGAACACCGCCTTCGGCAACCGGGCCTTCTGCAACCTCAACGAGGGGCTGGGCAAGGTCCTGCGCTACGGCGCCTACGGCGAAGAGGTCCTGCGCCGCCTGGCCTGGATGCGGGACGTGCTGGGTCCCGCTCTGGCCGCCGCCCTGGAGCGCCTGCCCGGCGGGATCGACCTCAAGCACCTGATCGCCCAGGCCCTGCACATGGGGGACGAGGGACACAACCGCAACAAGGCGGGTTCGGCCCTGCTCCTGCGCACCCTGGCGCCGGCCCTGGCCCGGGTCGGGGCTGCGGGGGACGGGCGGCTCGGCGGCCGGCTGGCGGAGGTCTTTGACTTCCTGGCCGCCAACGAGATGTTCGCCCTCAACCTGGTCATGGCCGCCTGCAAGGCCACCATGGACCCGGCCCACGGCATCCCCGGCAGTTCCGTGGTCACGGCCATGGCCCGCAACGGCACGGACTTCGGCATCCGGGTGAGCGGCCTGGGAGACAGGTGGTTCACCGCCCCCTCCCAGGTGCCCCAGGGCCTCTATTTTCCCGGCTTCCGGGCGGAGGACGCCAACCCCGACATCGGCGACAGCACCATCACCGAGACCGCCGGCCTGGGCGGCTTCGCCATGGCCGCGGCCCCGGCCATCGTCCAGTTCGTGGGGGGAACCCCCCGCGACGCCTTGCAGGCGACCCTGGACATGTACGCCATCACGGCCGGGGAGAACCCCGCCTTCGGGATCCCGGTGCTGGACTTCCGGGGCACCCCGACCGGCATCGACATCCGCAAGGTGGTGGAGACGGGCCTCTTGCCCCGGGTCAACACCGGCATCGCCCACAAGGAGGCCGGCATCGGCCAGATCGGCGCGGGGCTGGTGGAACCGCCCATGGCCTGCTTCGAAGAGGCCCTGCTGGCCCTGGCGGAAGCCGTCGACCCGGAGGAACCGGCCCCCTCGCCGGGCGAGCCGGCCGGCGGCGCCAGCGCCGGCTGACCCCCGGCGGGCCGGGACCTGGCGAGATGCAACCGGCAAGAACGAGGGAAGCTCCCGCGGCGAGCGCCGGGGGTGGGGAAAGGCCCGCGACCGGCACCGGTATCCACCCAAGCCGCCGCGGCAAAGGGCGAAAGCCTGGGAAGGTTGCGACAACGATCCGGGGCGGCCCCCGCGGGGGACCGCCCCGTTCCCTCCATCCCGGCCACCGGTGGCTCCGGCCCACCATCCGGCCCACCCGGGGCCCGCGAGCCCGGGCCCGCTGGCCCGGGGGCGCGCCGGCCGGCGGGTCAACCGGCCCGTTCGTCCCGAGCCCGTCCCGCCCTCGCCTCCCGGATCTGCTCCGCCAGCCAGTTGGGGTCGATGGGCATGTGGTCGACCCGGATGCCGAAGGGTTCCAGGGCGTCTTCAATGGCGTCGGCGAAGAGGGCGGGCACGGGGATGACGCCCGCCTCCCCGGCCCCCTTGATCCCCAGGGGGTTCAAGGGCGACGGCGTCTCGATGTGAGCCGTCTCGATGGGGGGGACCTCGGCCGCCGTGGGCAGCAGGTAGTCCATGAAGGAGGCGTTCAGCAGCTGGCCGTGTTCGTCGTAACAAAGCCGCTCGTAGAAGCAGCCGCCGATGCCCTGGGCCACGCCCCCGTGGATCTGGCCGTCCAGGACCAGGGGGTTGATCACCCGGCCGCAGTCGTGGACCACCACGTAGCGGAGGAACCGGGCCATGCCCGTCTCAGGGTCCACTTCGACCAGGGCGGCGTGGCAGCCCGCCGCGAAGGTGCCCCGGGGCGGGGCGTAGTAGCCGGATGCCTCCAGGCCCGGGCCCTCCCACTCCTCCGGGATGGTCCCCCGCAGGGGGTTGGCCGCCCGGGCCACGTCGCCCAGGGCGATGGCCCGCTGGGGCGCCCCCTTGACCCGGACCATGCCACCCGCCAGCTCCAGGTCCTCCGGCCGGGCCTCCAGCAGGCCGGCTGCCACCTGCAGGGCCTTCTCCCGCACCTTGACCGCCGCGTTGTAGCAGGCGTTCCCCGCCACCACCGCCCCGCGGCTGGCGAAGGTCCCCGTCCCCCAGCCGAAGAGGCCGGTATCCCCCGTGACCACCGTGACGTCGGCCGGGTCGACCCCCAGCTGGTCGGCCACGATCTGGGCGAAGGTGGTGGCGTGGCTCTGCCCCTGGGTACCCACGCCGGTGGCGACGAAGACCTTGCCGCTAGGTTCCACCGTCACCCGGGCGCCCTCGTAGGGACCGATGCCCGTGCCCTCCACGTAGAAGGCCACGCCCAGGCCCACGTAGCGGCCCTCGGCCCGGTACCGCTCCCGGACCTCCGGCCAGCGGTCGTAGCCGATCATCTCCAGGCACTTCTCCAGCACCGCGGGGTAGTTGCCGCTGTCGTAGACCAGGGGCGCGTTGTCCTGGTAGATCAGGCCCACGTCGTAGGGGAACTCGTCGGGCTGGATGAAGTTGCGCCGCCGCACCTCATTGGGGTCGAGGCCCAGGTGCTCGGCGATGCGCTTGATCACCCGCTCCATGACGAACACGCCGTGGGGCCGGCCGGCACCCCGGTAGGGGCTGGTCTGGGTCTTGTTGGTGTAGACCGCCTTGAACTCCGCCCGGTAGTTGGGGATCTTGTAGGGCCCCGGCAGGGTGCACTCGGCCACGATGGGGATGATCAGCCCGTAGGCGGCAAAGGCCCCGCAATCGTGGAGAAACACCGTCTGCAGCGCCAGGATGCGGCCGTCGTCGTCGAAGCCCACCTCCACGTCGTGGATCTGCAGCCGCTCATGGTTGGTGGCGACGAAGTGCTCGCGCCGGTCCTCGATCCACTTGACCGGGCGTCCCAGGCGCATGGCCGCCCACGGGATCAGGACCTCCTCGGGGTAGAACATCATCACCTTGCAGCCGAATCCGCCGCCCACGTCGGGCGCCACCACCCGGACCCGCTGCTGGGGCAGGCCCAGCATCTCCGCCAGCCCGTTGCGGATGGGGATCGGCGCCTGGGTCGAGTCCCACACCGTCAGGCTGCCCTCCTGGCGGTCGAAATGGGCCACCACACCCCGGGTCTCCATGGGGGAGGCGGCGCCCCGCTCCAGGGAGAAGCGGGCCCGGATCACGTGGGGCGCCCGCCGGATCGCCGCGGCGAAGTCCCCCCGCTCCTGGACCACGTGGGCGGCGATGTTGTCCCCCAGCTCGGGGTAGATCACCGGCGCCCCGGGCCGGGCGGCCTCTTCCAGGTCGACCACCGCGGGCAGCGGCTCATACTCCACGTCGATCAGATCCAGGGCATCCTCCGCCACGTACCGGCTCTCGGCCACCACCAGGGCCACCGGCTCGCCCACGTGGCGCACCACCCCCGGCGCCAGGGCGTACTGGGTGCGGGCCCGCAGGGCCGGGTGGGGGATCAACAGGGGCAGCGGTCCGGCGAGGGGCCCCAGGTCCTGGTTCGTCCAGACGGCGTGGACCCCCGGCAGCGCCCGCGCCCGGGCGGTGTCGATGCGCCGGATGCGGGCGTGGGCATGGGGGCTGCGCAGGACGGCGGCGTGGAGCATGCCGGGCAGGTGGACGTCGTCCACGTAGAGCCCGCGGCCCGTCAG
Organism: Thermaerobacter litoralis; assembly: GCF_054654595.1. Taxonomy (NCBI): domain Bacteria; kingdom Bacillati; phylum Bacillota; class Clostridia; order Eubacteriales; family Clostridiales Family XVII. Incertae Sedis; genus Thermaerobacter; species Thermaerobacter litoralis. The sequence continues at coordinate 231,065 of NZ_BAAIES010000008.1, forward strand.
CAGCCGCGGGTCTTCGTTGCGCGGGATGGACTGGCCGAAGGTGCGGGTCGCCATCTCAGGCCCCCTCCCCCGCCGCCGGCTCGTACCGGGGCACGGCGGGCACGCCGGTCTCGGCCAGGAGCCGGGCGGCCCGCTGCACCGCGGCCACGATGTGCTGGTAACCCGTGCAGCGGCACAGGTTGCCCGACAGGGCGTCGCGGATGGCCGCCTCGTCGGGTTCGGGGTCCGGGTGGTCGCGGAGGAACGCGGCCACCGTCAGCAAGAACCCCGGGGTGCAGAACCCGCATTGCAGGCCGTGGGCCTGGCGGAAGGCCTCCTGGACCGGGTGGAGGGGGCCGTCAGGCGGGGCCAGGCCCTCCACCGTGATCAGGTGGGCGCCGTCGGCCTGGACAGCCAAGAGCAGGCAGGACCGCACCGGCTCCCCGTCCCAGAGCACCGTGCAGGCGCCGCAGACGCCGTGCTCGCAGCCCACGTGGGTGCCCGTCAGCCCCAGCTCGTGGCGCAGGAAGTCGGCCAGCAGCATCCGCACGGGAACCTGCCGCCGGTAGGGCCGGCCGTTGACCCAGACGGTGATCGCCCGCTGGGGCTCGTCGCTCGCGCCGGCCGGGGGCCACCCCGCCCCAACGGCAGGCGCAGGTTCCGGTGCGGTCCCTGCGGGCTTCGGCCCCGGAAGTGCACCCGCAGCGCCCGTCCCGGGCGCCGGGCCCTGGACGGCGTCCAAGGTGTGGCCGTGTTCGTCCCCCGTCATCGCCCCTCACCTCCGCGGCCTGCCGGGGCCGCCCGCCGGGCCGCCTGCTCCAGGGCCCGGCGGACCAGCACCCCCGCCAGCTGGCGCCGGTAGGCGGCGCTGGCGTGCAGGTCCGATTCCGGCTCGATCTCGTCCTCGACCAAGGCGGCCGCCTCCCGCCACGCCTCCTCGCCGGGCAGGCGGCCCGCCAGGCAGGCCTCCGCCCGGGTCGCCCGGAAGGGGACCGGCCCCACGCCCGCCAGCCCCAGCCGCGCCCCGGCGATGCGGCCGTCGGCATCCAGCGCCACCGTCGCGGCCACGGCGGCCAGGGCGAAGTCGCCGTGCCGGCGGGCCACCTCGACGAAGGCCCAGCCGGCTCCGGGCGGCAGGACGGGCAGGGAGGCGCCGACCACCAGCTCCTCCGGCGCCAGGGTCGTCGTGAAGTAGGTCAGGAAGAAGGCGCCGGCCGGGATCTCTCGCTCCCCCGCAGGGCCCCGGACCCGTAGGGTGCCATCCAGGGCCACCCAGACCGCCGGCAGCTCGGCGGCGGGATCGGCGTGGGCCAGGCTGCCGCACAGGGTCCCCCGCTGGCGGATGGCCGGGTGGCCTACCCACTCCACCGCCTCGGCCAGCAGCGGGCAGTGGCGCCGCACCGCGGGGGATCGCTCCACCTGGCGGTGGCGGACCAGGGCCCCCACCTCCAGCCGGTCGCCGGCGACCTGGAGGCCGTCGAGCCCCGGGATGCGGTTGATGTCGATCAGGGCGGCGGGCCGGGCCAGGCGGAAGTTGAGCAGGGGGACCAGCGACTGGCCGCCGGCCAGTACCTTGGCGTCGCCCCCGTAGCGGCCGAGGAGGGCGACGGCTTCGTCCACCGACCGGGGGTCGTGGTAAGCAAACCGCGGCGGTTTCATGGCGTGTCCCTCTTTCCTGTGCGGCCCGTTTTCCGTGCGGCCCGGGACCGGGACGGGCGCCCGGTGACGTCGCCGAGGACCCATGGGGCCGCGGCGCGTTCCTGCCGGCCGGCCCCGGGGTGGGGGCCCGATTCCGGGGTGCGGATCGGCTCCCGGGGTGCGGGTCCGCTCCGGGACCAACAAGGTACCCCAGGGTTCGTCCCGGCCGGGTGCCGCCCCTTTGGTGGGTTTTCCTAAAGACCCTGCGGCCTGTTTAGCGATTTTTTACGAGGGTGCCGGCTCCCGCGGCAGGAACCGTCGCACCGGCACGCCAATGACCGTGTTCATATGGGGGTGCGATGGGGTGGACCCGCGGGAGGGATGGGGATGACGGGATCGGAGGGAACGGCGCCGGCCCGCAGCACGCGGGCGGTGCCCGGCCATAGCCGGAGCGGCCCGGACCGGGTGGGCAGCCGTCCCCCGGGCCCCGGCCCGCAAGGGACCGGTGGGCCGGAGGGCGGCCCGGCGGGAGGGGCGGCGGCTGCCCGGCCGCCGGCGGCCTCGCCCCCGGCTACGGCAGGGGCCGGCAACGGCGACCCCGCCCCCGGGCCCACGGCGCCGGATGGCGTCACCGTGGCCGATATCCTGGAGCTCGAGCCCTTGCGGGAGGTCCGGGTGTTAGCGGGCCACCGCGCCCTGGGGCGGCCTGTCCGGCTGGTCAACGTCATCGAGGTGCCCGACATCGTCGACTGGGTGCTGGAAGGCGAGCTGCTGCTGACCACCGGCTTCACCTTCCGCGACGACCCGGCCCAGCTGGCGGCCCTGATCCCGGGCCTGGCCGCCAAGGGGGCGGCCGGCCTGGGCATCAAGCCCCGGCGCTACGTGGCGGAGATCCCCGCCGAGGCGGTGGCCCAGGCCGAGCGCCATGGCCTGCCCCTGTTGGAGATCCCCTATCACCTGTCCTTTGCCGAGATCATCGGCCCGGTGATGCAGGCCATCGCCCACCGGCAGGCGGCGGCCACCCTGGTCGCCGACCGCCTTCAGCGGGAGCTTTTGGACCTGGTCCTGCGCGACGCGGGGCTCGAGGCCCTCTGCACCGCCGTCGCCCGCCACCTGTACCGCCCGGTGTGGATCGAAGACGCCACCGGCGCGGTGGTGGCCGCGGCGGCACCCCCGGCGCCCCCACCCGAGGCGGCAGCCGCGGGCGCACCCCCGGCGTCCCCACCCGAGGCGGCCGCCTCGGGTGCCCCGCCTGTGCCGCCGCCAGGGCCCGCCTGGCGTGTCCCCGTGGCTTCGGGCGGCCGTTTCTTCGGGTCCCTGTGCGCAGCGTCGCCGGGCCGGGCGCCCTTGCCCTCGGAGACGGGCCTTCTGGAGCGGGGCGCGGCGATCGTCGCCCTGGAGTGGGGTAAACAAGCGGCGGTGACGGAGGTGCAGCGGCGGTACCGGACGGAGTTCCTGGACCGGCTTCTCGGCGGAACCCTTCAGGATCCGGCCGAGATCCTGGAGCGGTCCCGCACCCTGGGCTGGGCCCTCGACCGGCCCCACACCGTGGTGGTCTTCGGCACCGTGGACCGGGGCGGCTGGGGGTCCCTTCCCCCTTCGCCCCCGTCGGGCCCTGTCGCTCCTGGCCGCGCTCTGTCTCCGGGCCCCGCCGCCCCCTCCGCCGGCAGCCCGCCGCCTTCCGGACGCCCGCTGCCGCTGCTGCTGCGGACGGTGGAGATGGTGCTCTCCATGGAGGGCGGCGAGCCCGTGGTCGGGGTCCGGGACGGCCTGGTCGTGGCCCTGATCCCCGGCGACCCGGCGGATCCCGCCGGCCGCCACCGCATCCTGACCGTCGCGAAGGCGGTCCTTCGCTCCTATGCCTCCAGCGCCGGCACCGGCCGGGGGACCCGGGGTCCCCTGGCCGCGGCCGGGTGGCCTGCCTCGGGCCCGCTCCCGCCGGGGCCGGAGCGGGCGCCCGGGGGGCCAGGATCCGGCCGCCGGGCCCCCAGCGGCCGGGCCGGTTCGTCCGACCACCGGGCAAGTCCATCCGGTGGCCGGGCGGCGGCGTCCCCCGAGCGAGCCCCTTGGTCCGGCGGGCGGGTCGAACCCGGCCCGGCCGCGACCCCACCCGCCCCGGCGGTCGCCGCCGGGGTGGGGCGCGTCGCCGCCGCTCCCACCGGCCTGGCCCGCAGCTACCGGGAAGCCTACACCGCCTGGCAGGCGGCCCGGGCCATGGCGGCCGCCCGGGCAGCCGGCACCTGGAGGGCGGGGGCCGGCAAGCCGGGGGATTCCGCGGCTTCCGCGGGTTCCGGGCGTTCCGCGAGTCCCCGGGATTCCGCGGGTTCCGGGGGTGCCGCGGGTGCCGGGGGTTCCAGGGGCGCCGCGGGTGGCACCGGTTCGCCGGCGCGGGCCGGGGGTCGCCCCACCGGCACCGCCGCCCTGGGCGAGCCGGTGCAGTTCTTCGCCGACCTGGGCGTGCTGCGGCTGCTGCACCACCAGCCGCCCGCGGAGCTGGCCGCCTTCGTCGACGACCACCTGGGGCCCCTGCTGGCCTACGACCGCCGTCACGACGGCAAGTTGCTGGAGACCCTGGAGGCGTTCTTCCGCTTCGGCGGCAACATGAAGCGGATGGCCCGGGCCCTCTACACCCACTACAACACGGTGGCCTACCGGCTCCAGCGGATCCGGCAGATCACCGGCCTCGACCTCAAGGACCCCGACCACCTGCTGAGCCTGCAGGTGGCCCTGTGCGCCCTGCCGCTCTTAGACGGCCTCCCGCCCCGGGACGAACCGGCCGCCGACCGGGCCGGCGCCCGGGGCGCCACCGGTGGGGGCTCCGGCCCCTGAGCCCGGTTCTTCCCGAACGCCGGGCTGGGCGCCGCGCCCGCCCCGGCCCGTTCATCCCCGCGATCCATCGCGGACCCTGCGGTCAACCCAGGGTTCAAGACCGGCGCCCGTCGCCGCCCGGCGCCGGCGCGGCATCCGGTGGGGTCGCCCGCCGGGGGCCGTCGCCCGCCGCCCCGGCGGGGGCGCCCGGTGGGGCGGGCCGGCGGAAGCGGGGGGCCCGCTTCTCCAGGAACGCCTGGACGCCCTCCCGGAAGTCCTCCTCGTCGATGTAGTAGGGCACGGGATCGCCGGCCGGATCGGGCGGCGGCGCCGGCTGGGAGAGCAGCACCGACCGCTTGGCCGCCCGGATCGACGAGGGCGAGAGGCCGGCCATGTGCTCGGCCAGCCGCCGGGCGAAGGGATCGACCTCCTCGTGGGGCACCACGTGGGTCACCAGGCCCACGGCCCGGGCCTCGGCGGCGTTGAGCAGCCGGCCGGTGAAGAGCAGGTCCTTCGCCTGGTTGGGACCCATCAAGGCCACCAGCCGCTTGCTGAACTCGGGGCTGAGCATGATGCCCAGCCGCGCCACCGGCATGCCCACCTGGGCCCGCTCCGACGCCACCTGCAGGTCGCAGGCGCAGGCCAGCTCGAAGGCCGACCCCAGGGCGTAGCCGCCGATGGCGGCGATCACCGGGTAGGGCAGGCGCTCCACCTTGCTGATGGTCTGTTCCATGGTGAGGAAGCACCGCCGCACCTCGTCGATGGTCATGGCGGCGAACTCCTTGAGGTCCGACCCCGCCGAGAAGGCCCGCCCGCCCTCGCCCCGCAGGATCACCACCCGCAGGCCGTCGTAGCGGCGGGCCTCCTGGGCCAGTTCGTCCAGGATGGCGCCCAGTTCCCGCCACATGGCGAAGCTGATGGCGTTGTGCTGGTCGGGGCGGTCGATGGTGATGGTGACCACGGCGCCCGCCTCCTCGACCCGCAGAAAGCCCATGCCCTCGCCCCCTCTTCCCTGCGCTGGTCGCCGGCCAGGCCCCGATCCGCGGTCCCGGCCCGGCGTGCTTTCGCAGTCTTCCACGACGCCGAAGCAAGACCCTTGTGAGCCGTTCACAACGACCGGGGGCTGCGCCTCGGTAGGCCGCGGCGTGGCAGGATCTGGGGGGCGGCGCCCCGAATGGGCGCCCCAGGACGTGCGGACTCTCGGGGGACCGGGACCACCCCTCGGCCGGCCGGCGGCCAAGAGGCGCCACGGCCGCCGTGCCCGGCGGCCGGGCCCAGCCGGCCGCCAGCGGCCGCCGGCGACCGACCACGGCCGCCCAGCCGGCCCAGCCGGCCTTCCGCCGGCCCCGGGCCCGCGGCGGCAGGGGGCGCGGGCCGGTCCTCCGGCAGGGGGGAGCGTCATGGACGGGATGCCGGCCGGCCCGGCGGCGGCCGGGCTTGCAGGGCTCAACCCGCTGGTGTGGCGGCGGGTCGAAGAAGGACGGGAGGACTGGGAGGGGTTCTGGGCCCGGGAGGCCCGCCGGTTGCCGTGGTTCCGCCTGTGGGACCGGGTCTTCCAGCCCGAGCCGCCTTCCTTCCGCTGGTTCGTCGGGGGGTTGACGAACCTGGCCTACAACGCCCTGGACGTCCACCTGGAGCGGGACTGGGGCGGCCACGCGGCCCTCATCGCCCTGAACGAGCGGGGCGAGCGGCAGGTCTTCACCTATGCCCAGCTGGCGCACCAGGTCCGGCGGGTGGCGGCGGCCTTGCGGGGGCTGGGCGTCCAGCGGGGGGACCGGGTGGCCATCTACATGCCCACGATCCCGGAGGCCATCGCCACCATGCTGGCCTGCGCGCGGATCGGCGCCATCCACCTGGTCGTCTTCGCCGGGTTCGGCAGCGCGGCCCTGGCCCAGCGCCTCCAGCTGGCGGGGGCCCGGGTCCTGGTGACGGCCGACGTGACCTGGCGCAAGGGCCGGGCAGTCGACCTCTGGCAGCTGGCCCAGGCCGCCCTGGAAAGCCCCGGCTGCCCGGTGGAGCGGGCCGTGGTGCTGGCCCGCAGCGGCCGCCCCCTGCCCTTGCGAGCCGGCCGGGACATGACCTGGGAGGCGTTCCTCGCCTTCGCCGCCGACGGCTCGCCCGACGTGGAGGTCATGGAGGCCAACGAGCCCGCCTTCATCCTGGCCACCTCGGGCACCACGGCCCAGCCCAAGCTGGTGGTCCACAGCCAGGGGGCTTACCAGGTGGGCGTCTACAACGCGGCCACCATGGCCTTCGGCCTGCGGCCCGGCGACGTGTGGTGGTCGACCTCCGACATCGGCTGGATCGTGGGCCACGGCTACATCGTCTACGCGCCGCTCCTGGTGGGGTGCACCACCATCGCCTATGAGGGCGCCCTGGACTACCCCGGCCCCGAGACCTTCTACCGGATCCTGGAGGAGAACCGGGTGACGGGCCTCTTCACCGCCCCCACGGCGGTGCGGATGCTGATGGCCTATGGCGCCGAGCCGGCCCGCCGGTTCGACCTGGACGCGGTGGAACGGGTCTTCTGCGCCGGCGAGGTGCTGAACCCGCCGGCCTGGGACTGGCTGCAGAATCAGGTCTTCGGCGGCCGGGTGCCGGTGATCGACCACTGGTGGCAGACGGAGACGGGCGCCCCGGTGATCGGCAACCCCTACGGCCTTGGCCTGCTGCCCATCAAGCCGGGATCGGGCGGCATCGCCCTGCCCGGCCGCCAGGTGGAGGTGCGAACCCCCGACGGCGCACCGTGCGGCCCGGGGGAGAAGGGCGTGCTGGTGATCACCCGCCCCTTCCCGGGGCTCACGGCCACCCTGTGGGGGGACCCGGAGCGCTACGCGGGCGACTACTGGGGCCGGATCCCCGGCGTCTACTTCACCGGCGACGCGGCCGCCATGGACGAGGACGGGTACGTTTGGTTCAGCGGCCGCTCCGACGAGTTGATCAAGATCGCGGGCCACCGCATCGGCACCATCGAGGTGGAGACGGCCTTCCTGCGGCACCCGGCCGTGGCCGAGGCCGGGGTGACCGCCCGGCCCGATCCCGTGCGGGGTGAGGTGATCGTCGCCTTCATCGTGCTGAAGAAGGGGCACGACCCGTCGCCGGCCCTGCGGGAGGAGCTGGTGGCCACGGTCCGCCGCCATCTGGGCCCGGTGGCCGTCATCGGGGACGTCCACTTCGTGCCCCTCTTGCCCAAGACCCGCAGCGGCAAGATCATGCGCCGGGTGCTCAAGGCGGTGGTCCTGGATCGCGACCCCGGCGACATCTCGACCATCGAGGATGAGGGGGCGGTGGAACAGGCCCGCCAGGCCTGGCAGGCCATGCGGGCCAGTCTGGGCGGCCCGGCCGGCGGCGAGGGCGTGGGGTCCTGAGCCCGTCCCCCGCCCCCCGCGCCCTACCGGGCCGCCGGTCCCGTCGACCCGGCCGGCGGGGCCGGCCCGGCCGGCGCCGCCGGGCCGGCAGGCCCCTGCGTTTCCGCCGGCCCCGGGGATCCCGCCGGCACCGGCGACCTCCCCGGCAGCGGGGTGGGAGCCGGCGGGCGCTGCAGGGCGGTGCGGCCCGCCGCTTTCCGGCCTTCGCCGGCGCCGGCCCCGGGCCCGCGGGCCCGGCCTGCGCCGGTCCCGGCACGGAGGGCCCCCGCCCCGAAGACCACGGCCGCCACCACGCCCAGGGCGGCCATGGCGGGCCAGAGGAGCCAGGGGCCGCCGTACCCCAGAAGGGCCCCGCCCACGGCCGGCCCCAGGGTCCAACCCATGCCGAAGAGCAGGCTAGCCGCCGCCTGGTACCGGCCGCCCTGGCCCGGCGGCGCCATGGCCGCCACCCCCGCCTGCAACAGCGGCGTGAACACGATCTCCCCCGCCGTCAGGACGGCGAAGGCCACCAGGAAGGGGACGACGGGCTTGGCCACCAGGATCAGCAGGACCGCCGCGGCGTAGAGCAGCGCCGCCGCCACCCGCCGCGGGCGGGGGTCGTACCGCTGCAGCCAGCGGGTGGCCGGGTACTGCAGCAGGGCGATCATCGCCCCGTTCAGCGTCCACAGCCAGCCGTACCAGCTCACCGGGCCGAAGCGCCGGTTCAGGTCCAGGGGCAGGTTCGACCCCATCTGGCTGTAGATCAGGTTCATCGCCAGGGCGCCGGCCGCCAGCTGCCAGAAAGCCCGGTGGGACAGGGGCGGGAAGAAGGCGAAAAAGCCCCTCAGCGCCGAGCGGAGCAGCCTGCCGCCGGCCCGGGCCGGGTTCGTCCGGCGGGCCGCACCCTCCCGCGCGCCCGCGCCGGGGGATGCCGCCGGCCCCGCCGCCGGCCCCGCCGCCCCTTCCGCCCCCGCCTCCCGCAAGGCCGGTACCCACCGGGCCACGATGGCCGCAAAGGCCAGGAAGGAGAGGCCGTCCAGGAGGAAGATCAGCTGGATGTCCCGTTCCACCACGTACGTCCCCAGCACCGGCCCGATGGCGATGCCCGCGTTGGAGAGCAGGTTCAGGATGCTGTAGGCTTCCTCCCGGCGCCGCGCCGGCACCATCAGCCCCGCCCCGTGGAGCAGGGCGGGGAAGGATCCCCAGACCATGGCGCTCATCAGGGCGTAGCACAGGGCGAAGGCCCAGGGCCCCGGCGCCCATCCCGCCAGGATCACCGCCACCCCGGCACCCGCCAGGCCCGTCACCACCACCGGCTTGAAGCCAAAGCGGTCGGCAAACCAGCCCGACGGCATCCGGGCCGCCAGGGAGAACAGGCCGGCGGTGCTCATGATGAGACCCACCTGTTCGGGCGGAAGGCCGTGCACCCGCTGGAGGAACACCGCGATGAAGGGGAAGAAGAAGCCGTCGCCCAGGGCGCTGATGAACCGCCCCGCGGCGAGGGCCCAGAAGGCCGGGGTCAACACCCGCTCCGTCTCCTCTCCGCCGGCCCTGCCGCAACCGGTTCCGCCACCGGCGCGGACCCGGCCGGCTGTCTCCACCCCATGGTAGCCGAAGGGTTCCCCAGGACCAATGGGAGGCCCCACCCAGGCGTCCCCCTGGCAACCGCGCCGTCCGGCAGCCCCCCTGACGCCGGCCCCGGCCCGGCAGCCCCCCTGGCGGCCACCCCGGCCCGGCGGCGCCGCCGCGGGTATAAACACCCCCCGTTTCGGCATCCTGACCATTGCCACCGCATTGGGGAGGGTTGCCCATGTCCGCCGGTCACGACCAATCCCAGCATAACGGCCACGCGCTGGCCCGCCGGGCCGGTGCCGCCCTGGCCGCGGCGCCCCGGGGCCACGCCACCGGCGCGCCGGGGGCCCGGACGCTGGACATCAGCATCACCATCGGCGGCGACGCCGGCCAGGGGGTGGAGTCCAGCGGCGCCGGTTTCACCAAGGCCCTGGCGCGCAGCGGCCTGCACGTCTTCAGCATCACGGACTACCGGTCGCGGATCCGCGGCGGGCACAACTTCTATCAGATCCGGGTGGCCGACCGCCCCCTCTACTCCCACGCCGACCCGGTCCACGTCCTGATCGGCCTGACGGAGGAGACGATCAAGATCCACCTGGACAACCTGGCGCCCCACGCCGCGGTGATCTACGACGAGGAGTTCCGCCACGTGGACGCCGAGGAGCTGCGCCGGCACCACGTCCGGCCCGTGCCCCTGCCCCTCGGCGAGGTCGCCAAGAAGCACGGCAGCAAGGTGATGATGAACACCGCCGCCCTGGGCGCCGCGGCGGGCCTGATGAACTACAACGTCGAGTACCTGGAGTCGGTGATCAAGGAGAACTTCGCCAGCAAGGGCGACCGGGTGGTGGAGGCCAACCTCAAGGTCGTGCGGGAAGGGTGGAAGCTGGCCCGGGACGCGGCGGGCGACTTCCCCTACACCCTGCCCGACCCGGGCGGCCGCCCCCAGCGCATGGTGTTGCACGGCAACCACGCCTTCGCCCTGGGGGCCGTGGCCGCCGGTTGCCGGTTCGTCGCCGCCTACCCCATGACCCCCGGCACCAGCCTGTTCGAATGGATGGTGGCCCACGCCGACGAGCTGGGCATCGTCACCAAGCACGCCGAGGATGAGATCGCCGCCATCTGCATGGCCATCGGGGCCGGCCACGTGGGCGCCCGCAGCATGATCACCACCTCCGGCGGCGGCTTCTCCCTGATGGTCGAGGCCCTGGGCATGGCCGGGATGGTGGAGGTGCCGGTGGTGCTGGTGGTCTCCCAGCGCGGCGGCCCGTCCACGGGCCTGCCGACCCGCACCGAGCAGGGCGATTTGCTCTTCGCCATCCATGCCTCCCAGGGCGAGTTCCCCCGGATCGTCCTGGCGCCGGGGACCGTCGACCAGTGCTTCGAGGCGGCGGTGCGGGCCTTCAACTTCGCCGAGCACTACCAGACGCCGGTCATCGTCCTGCTGGACCAGTTCCTGTCGAACCACCTGCGCTCGGTGGACCTGGACACCTTCCGCTGGGACGACGTCCGCCACGACCGGGCCACCACCCTGACCCACGAGCAGCTGGACCGGCTGGACGGCCCCTACCTGCGTTACAAGGACACCGACGACGGCATCTCGCCCCGGGCGATCCCGGGCCACCCCAAGGCCGTCTACGCCATCACCACCGACGAGCACGACGAGGAGGGCCACATCAGCGAGGAGATCCGCAACCGGCGCCAGCAGATGGAGAAGCGCATGCGCAAGCTGGACACGGCCCAGACGGAGATGCGCGGGCCCACCTGGTACGGTCCGGACGACGCCGACCTGACCCTGATCTGCTGGGGTTCCACCTACGGGCCGTGCCGGGAGGCGGTGGACCTGTTCAACCGCGACAAGGGCGAGGGGGCCCGCCTCAACCTCCTGCACTTCAGCGATCTCTGGCCCTTCCCGGTGGAGCAGACCCTGGCCGAGCTGCCCAAGATCCGCCGGGCCGTGGCGGTCGAGCAGAACTACACGAGCCAGTTCGCCCGCTTGCTGCGGATGATGACGGGCTTCGAGGTCCACGCCACGGTGAACAAGTTCGACGGGCGGCCCATCGCGCCCCAGGAGATCCTGACCCAAATCGAAGGGGAGGTGCCCGTCCATGCCTGAGGACAACCGCCCCCGGGCCGGCGCCACGGGCCCGGCCCAGAACGACTTCCACGGCGCCGTGAAGCGACCCGCCTCGCCCCATGGGGCCGGGATGGGCAAGACCCAGCGGGTCGACCCGGACCAGGGCACCGGCCGGGACGGCGCCGCCACCGTCCAGGTGAACGGCGAGGCGGTGCCGGCCCGTGCCTTCCGCGGCGGGGAGGCCGGGGGCACCGGCGCCGGCCTGGGCGGTGCCCGGCCGGCGGCCGGCGGCGGCCGCACGGCGGCCCGCGCGGCCGTGGCGGACCGGGCGGAGAAGCTCTCCGTCAAGGCCTACGCCAGCGACCACCGGCCCACCTGGTGCCCCGGCTGCGGGGACTTCGGCATCCTCACGGCCATCAAGAAGGCACTGGTCGACCTGGAGATCTGGCCCCACGAGGTGATGATCGTCTCCGGCATCGGCTGCGGCTCCAAGCTGCCCGACTACATCAACGCCAACGGCTTCATGACGATCCACGGCCGGCCGCTGGCGGTGGCCACGGGCATCAAGCTGGCCAACCCCAAGCTCCACGTCATCGTGGTCCACGGGGACGGCGACGGCTACGGCATCGGCGGCAACCACTGGCTGCACACCATGCGCCGCAACGTGGACCTGGTGGACATCGTCGAGAACAACCAGATCTACGCCCTCACCAAGGGCCAGTACTCGCCCACCAGCCACCGGGGCTTCAAGACGACCACCTCGCCCACGGGCGCCCCCGAGGACCCGGTGCTGCCGACGCGGGTGGCCTTTGCCGCCGGGGCCAGCTTCATCGCCCGCGGCTTCGCAGGGCAGCCCAACCAGCTGGCGGACATCATCGCCGCCGCCATCCGCCACCGCGGCTACGCCCTGGTCGACGTGCTCCAGCCCTGCGTCACCTTCAACAAGCTGAACACCTACGACTGGTACGCCGAGCGGGCCTACTCGGTGGACGAGGAGGGCCACGACCCCACGGACCCCGAAGCGGCGTGGGCCAAGTGCAACGAGTGGGGCGACCGGATCCCCATCGGGATCCTCTGGCGCAACGACAAGTCCGAGCCCTATGAGGAGCGGGTGCCCGGCCTGGCCGGCCGCCCGCCCATCGTCGAGCGGCCCCTGGACGAACTGGGCGCCGAGGGGCTGGAACGGCTCAAGCAGGCCTTCGTCTGACCCGCAGACCTGCGTTTGCAGGCCTGCGTTTCAAGGGAAGGAGGTCATGGCCGTGCCCGGCGAGGCCGAGGCCATCTACCGCGACGTGCAGCAGCGGGGCCGCCTGGGCTCCCTGGACGAGGCGGCGACGGTCACCCGCATGACGTTGCAGAGCCTGGCGGAGGTCCTCGGGCAGGAGGGCGCCCGCGCCCTGGCCCGCGCCCTGCCGCCCGAGCTGGCCGCCGAACTGGGCCGGGCCCCCCAGCAGCCCGACCCGTTGATCGACCGGGAGGTGTTCGTCGGCCGGCTGGTCAACCGGATGGACACCGAGTACGGTTACGACCAGACCGTGGGCGGCCTCGACCTGGTGGCCGCCTACATGGACGACGACGCCGCCACCCGCATGCAAGCGGTCTTCGGGGCCCTCAAACACCACCTGGACCCCGCCACCGCCCAGCAGGTGGCGGCGGCGCTGCCGCCGGAGATCCGCGACTGGTGGGAGGCCGGTTGAGCGGCCGGCCGATCTCCCAGGCCGCGCCGGCCGCCCGGCCCCGGCCGGTTCATCCGCAGAAGATCCGCATGAGCCACGAGAAGAGCTTGTACTTGCGCCGGTACGGGTACCAGAGCAGCCGGGAGACCAGCTTGCCCGGCAGCCAGCCGGGTTCCACCAGCACGGCCGAGGGATAGGTGAAGGCCTCCAGCCCGGCCCGGCCGTGGTAGGCCCCCCATCCGCTCTCCTTCACCCCGCCGAAGGGCAGGGCGGGATGGGCGAAGTGGATGATCACGTCGTTGATGCACACGCCGCCGGCTTGCAGCCGGGAGGCCATCTCCCGCGCCAGCCGGCCGTTGCGGGTCCAGACGCTGGCCCCCAGGCCGAAGGGCGAGTCGTTGGCCAGCCGCAGCGCCTCGTCGGGCGAGCGGAATTCGGCCACCGCGATGACCGGCCCGAAGGTCTCCTCCCGCATGACCCGGGCGTCGGGGTCCACGTCGACCAGCACGATGGGCGGGACGAACCGGCCCTCGAAGGCGGGCACGGGCGTCAGGGCCCGGGCGCCCCGGGCCAGGGCGTCCTGCACGTGCTCCCGGACGATCTGCACCTGGCGCGGCGTGGTCATCAGGCCCAGGTCCAGGTCGGGGTCCATCGCCACCCGGGCGGGATCGTCCCCCACCCCCTCGGGCTCGGCCCGGCGCAGGCGGGCCAGTTCGTCCAGGACCAGCTGGAGGAACCGGTCCTTCACCGCGGCATGGACGTAGATCCGCTCCACGCCGATGCAGGTCTGCCCGCAGTTGGCCAGCGAGCCCCAGACCGCCGCCTGGGCCGCCCGGCGCAGGTCCGCGTCGGGGAAGACGATCATCGGGTCCTTGCCGCCCAGCTCCAGGACGCTGGGGGTCAGGCGCTGGGCGGCGGCCGTGGCGATGCGCCGGCCCGTGGCGGTGCTGCCGGTGAAGAAGATGAAATCGGGCCCCTCGTCCAGGAGGGCCTGGCCCACCTCCGGCCCGCCGTGGACGACCTGGATCACCCCCGGCGGGAAGCCGGCCATGAAGAAGGCCTCCTCGATGGCCCGGCTGACCTCGGGGGTCACCTCCGAGGGCTTCAGGATCACCGTGTTCCCGGCCAGCAGGGCCGTCGCCGCCGGGACGACCGCCAGGTTGAAGGGATAGTTCCAGGGGGCGACCACCAGCACGCAGCCGTAGGGCTTCCGCTCGACGTAGGGCACCTTGCCGAACAACAGCAGCGACATGGGCTGGCGCTGGCGGCGCAGCACCCGCGGCGCCAGCTTCTCCGCCGACTTGAGGGCGTCGGCCGTGGTGAGCAGGTCGTGGGTCAGGGCCTCCACCAGCGGCTTGCCCGTCCCGGTGCTGATCACCCGGGCCAGTTCGTCCCGGTGGCGCACGATGTACCGCCGCAGCCGCGCCACGCAGGCGGCCCGCTCCCGCACCGGCAGCTGGGCCCAGGCGGGGAAGGCCGCCCGGGCGCGGGCCACCACGGCCGGGATCTCCGACACCGGCGTCCACCCGGACGAACCCGGCTGGGCGCCGGCCGGCCTTTCGTCCTGGGGCCGCCCGGCGCCTGCGGCGGGCAGGGCCGCCGCGGCCGCACCGGAGCCGGCCGCCGTCCCTTGGGCGGAGGGCACCGCCCGGGCGGTCAGCCCGGCGGGCCCCCCTTCCGGTCCCCTTGCCTGCATACGCATCCCCCCATGCCCATAGCTGTTCGTACGCCGCGCCGCGGGTGGAGGGTGGCCGTGCCGGAACCGGGGCCTGCCGCGCCCGGCGCCACACGGCTCAGCGGAGCACGTAGGTCGCCAGCAGGCGCTGAACGTAGTAGATGTCCAGATCGCGGTGGAAGGTCTTGACCAGCGGCTCGCGGCTCCCGGCCAGCCAGATCTTCAGCTCCGCCTCCAGGTCCAGATGGCCCGCCGTCTCCACCGCAAACCGGTTGATGCTCCGGTACGGGATGGAGAGGTACTCCACCTTCTTGCCCGTCAGCCCCTGCTTGTCGACCAGGATGAGCCGCTTGTTGGTGAATAGGAAGAGATCCCGGATCACCTGGTACGCCGCCTCGATCCGCTCGCCTTCGGCCAGCAGGATCTGGTACTCCCGCTGGACGCGCTCCAGGTCCGCCTCGCCGGCATGGCCCATCATGCGGCCGATCCAGCTCACGGGTCATCCCCCCTGGCGGCCATCCTCGACGGACGTCCTCCCCCGGCGGTGCGGCGGCCGCGGCTCCGCCCGCCACCCGGCAGGCCGGTGGGCCGGCCGGTTGACCGGGCCCGACCGGCCGCAACCCGCGCCAACCCGGCCTGGCCGGACCCGGGATGGGTCCCGCCGGCCGCCTCCCTCGTGCCGGCCGGCAGGGGGACGGGACCCCGCCGGCAAAAGGGTCCGGGGGCGACAAGGAACCGGAAGGAACCGGTGGACCCCTGCGCCCGCGCCCCGGGTAACACGGCCGGGCGCTCGTCACCAAGGCCTGCGCGGTGGGACCCGTGGGCTCCAGCACCCGCCCCCGGGCAACAGCCCGCGGTCCGGGCAACACCGCGCAGCGCCGGCGACCCCGGGCACGAAGCGGTCCCAACGGGTCGCCCTGGCCCGCTACCAAACCTTATACGGCCGGGCGCCGCCGATGACGGCCGGCGCAGCCCGCGCCCAGGGGGCCATTGCCGGCGGGCCCAGCCAGGCGGAGCCCAGCGGGCGGCGGTCATGAAAGGAGGTCCTGCCCGTGACGATCCGGCCGGGTCAACGGGTCGCCCACCCCGACGACCCCAACCGGCGCGGCCTGGTGCTGGCCGTCCGCACCAACCCCGCTTGCCTGATGCCGGTGGTCGTCGTCCGCTGGGACGACGGCACCGTGGAGGAACTGGACGCCCTGCGCTGGGGACCGCTGGACGACGACCCCGGCCCCACCGGGGACCCCGCCGGGGATTGACGCCCCTCCCTGTGACGGCCGTCACCGCCGGCCGGCGCCGCCGTCGCCTACCCTAGAGGCGAGGTCGCGCCACAACGGCGCCGCGAGGGGAGGCATTCCCGATGGGCGTGCGCGTCTCCCGTTGGACCCTGGCCTACTTCACGGCCGCCCTGATCTCCTTCGCGGCGGCTCAGGCCATCCTGGCCGTGGGGTGGGCCGATCCGGTGCGGGCCGTCGCCGGCCCCACCACCCTGGCCGTGGTCCACCTCCTGACCATCGGCTGGCTGAGCTTGCTCATCCTCGGCGCCCTGCAGCAATTCGTGCCGGTCATCACCGAGCGCTCCCTGGCCAGCGACACGGCGGCCGCCTGGGCCCTGGGGCTGATCGTCACCGGGCTTGTGGGCATGGTGACCGGGTTCCTCGCGCTGGCCGGCGGGCCCCTGGCCACCGCCCTGGCCGGTGCCGCGGGCGGGCCGGGCGGCAGCAATGGGCCCCTGGCCGCGGCCCTCCCCGCGGGAGGCACCCTGGTCCTGGCCGGTTTCGCCACGGCGGCGGTCAACCTGGCCATCGGCCTCTGGCGGGCGCGGCCGCTGGTGCTGCCGGCCCGTTTCGTCGCCGCCGGCCTGGTCTTCCTGCTCCTGACCGGGGCCCTGGGGGTCACCCTGGCCCTGCTCCTGGCCTTCCCCGAGGCCGCCGGACGCCTGCCGCGATCCCTGATGGCCCAACTGCTGGGCCGGGGCCTCCCGCTGCACATGGCGGCGGGGATCGGCGGCTGGTTCACCCTGACCGCCATGGGGGTCGCCTACAAGCTGCTCAGCATGTTCACCCTGGCGCCGGAGGAACGCGGCCCCGTGGGCCGCTGGGTCCTGCGCCTGAGCGCAACGGGCCTGATCCTGGCCTGGTTTGCGGGGCTCGCCCACCTGCTGGTGGAGGGCACGGCCCCGCCGGCCGGGCCGGTCGACCCGTTGGCGCCGGCGGCGCCCGCCGCCTTGGGGGCGGGGAGCCGCCCCGCCGCAGTCCTGGCCCAGGTGGCGGCGGTGGGCTGGATCGCCGCCGGGGCGGGCGTGTTCCTCTACCTCTGGGACATGACCCGGCTCTATCGGCAGCGCCGGCGCCAGGGTCTCGAGCTCAACGCCCGCTACGCGCCCCTGGCCTTTGTGGCGCTGGGTGCCGGTGTCCTGCTGATGGCCGCCGGGGCGCTGACCGGCCGCCTGGCCGGTCTGGCCCCCACCCTGGCCTACCTGCTGCTCTTCGGCTGGCTGTCCGGCCTGGGCCTGACCCAGCTCTACAAGATCGTCCCCTTCCTCACCTGGCTGGAGAAGTTCGGCCCGCGGCTCGGGCGCGGCCCGGCCGTCCGGGTGCAGGACCTGGTCCACGAGCCGCGGGCGCAGCCCTGGTTCTGGCTGTACTTCGCCGCGGTGGCGGTGGCCACCGGGGCGCTCCTGGCCCGGGCGGGCGACCTCTGGCGGCTGATGACCGCCCTGACCTTGTTGAGCACGCTGGCCATCGCCCTGGAACTCTGGCGGGCGCGCCGGGCCGAGCCGAAGCCCCAGGTGGCGCCGGTTCCTCCCCCGTGGCTCAAGGCCCGCATGGCAGCCGGCACCGTGGCCGGCACCCCGGCCGGCCCGGCGGCTGGCAGCGCCACCGGCCCGGCGCCCGTGCAGGGGCCGATCCCTGCCCCGCCGGCCGGAGGCCGGGGGTCCGTGCCGGCCGCCGGCGCGCCCCGGCCCGCGGGGAAGGCCGGCGAAGAGGAGCGATCCCGCTGAGGGAGCGATCCCGAGGGAGGTGAACACCATGGCGGATCCCGTGGTCACCGAAGAGGACATCCGCGAGGCGCTCATGGACGTGATCGACCCCGAGCTGGGGTTCAACATCGTCGATCTGGGCCTGATCTACGGCATCACCGTGGACGACGGCAAGGTCGACATCGTGATGACCATGACGACCCCGGGCTGCCCGGCCACCAACTACCTGCAGGAGGGGACGCGGGAACGGGCCCTGGCGGTCCCCGGGGTCAAGGAGGTCGACGTGACCGTGGTCTGGTCGCCGCCCTGGACGCCGGACATGATGAGCGACCGGGCCAAGCGCTTCTTCGGGCTCCTGGAGGGCTGACGGCAAGGCGGTGCGAAGGCCAACGGAACGGCGGGCGCCCTGGCCCTTCCGGCCAGGGCGCCTGGCTTGTTCGCGCCGCCCACCGCCCGCCCATCGCCATCACGCGGGGCCCGGCACCGCCACCGGCACCCGGCGGCCGCCCCGGGCTCCATCGGGCCGGTCACCGGCCGCCTTCGGGCCGCCAGAAGATCACCCGCCAGGCGCCGTCGGGGTCCCGCTCCGCCCGGTGCTCGAAGCCCTTGCGCTTCATCACCCAGTAGAGGGGCACCGGCTCGAAGCCCACGATCAGCACGAAGGGCTGGCCCGGCTTCAGGCGCGCCACGTTGGCCATGATGTCCCGGAAGGGCTCCTGCCGCCGGGCGAAATAGGGCCGCACGTCCATGACCAGGGGCTCGACCGCCGCCGGTCCGGGAGGCGCCGCCGCCGGATCGGCCGGGGGCCGGGCCGCCGCGGCCGCCGCCGGTTCCTCCGTCTCCGTTTCGACGGCCGTTGCACCGGCCACGCCCGGGTCGCCGTCCCCGGCGGCCGGCCCCGCCTTCCCCTCGCCGGCGGGGGCCGCGGGACCCGCGCCATCGGCCGGCTTCCAGATGCGGATGATCACCGAGCCGTCGTCCTGATCGGCCATGGCGTACTGGTAGCCGCGTTCGTCCAGGTGGGGCAGCAAGAACATGGGACGCCGGTCGTTGTGGGCCTCCAGCACCTGCCCCGGCTGCAGCTGGTCCAGGGCGGAGAGGATCCGCACCATGGGCTCGGGGGGCTGCAGCCCCCGGTTGTCCAGCCGCAGCGACGGCTCGGCCGGCGCCGGCGGCAGGCGCCGCCCGGCCTCCCCGGCGCCGGTCCCTGCAGGCCGCGCCCCGGCGGTGCCGGGCGCCTGGCGGGCGCCGCCGGTCCCATCGCCCGGCCCGGATCCTCGCCCCTTGCGGAAGAACATGATCCCCACCTCCTCAGGGCGATGGTGCCCGACATGGGGCACCTGCCGCTGTGACCCCCGTCACCCGCCGGCCAGCCGCCCGTCAGGGCACCGGCCGCCACTGGTGACGGCCGTCACAGCCCGGGGCGCGGGAATGGATCACGGTAGGGGTGCAAGGTGTTACGGAGGTGACGGACGATGCCGCTCCCCACCCAGATCCCCGGAGCCGTCCGGCGCTCCGTCGAACCGCCCCGTCCCCCCGAAGGGGCGGGGGTCCCTGCCGCCCAGACCATCGGGACCGGCACCGGGCCGGCCGGGACCGGTGCGGCCGGCGCCACCCGTCGGACGCAGGACGGCGCGGGCGGCGGGATTCAGGACGCCGCGGGCGGCCGCTTTCAGAACGGTTCGGACGGCCGGCTGCCGCAGGGCGCCACCGGGATCCCGCCTGCAACCGGACCGTCCTCCCCGGGCAGCCCCCAGCCGGGACGAACCGGCCAGCCCGCGGTGCCGGCGGGCGGGCCGGCCGCCGCTGCTCCCGCCGGTGCGGGCAGCCGGCCGGAGGCGGCGGCCTCCACCGCGACGCCGGCGGCGGGCGCCGAGACGGCCGATTCGCTGCTGGCCCGGTACGTCAACCGCCGCTATCTTTTGCCGCGCGTCGCCCTGACGGTGATCAGCCTGGCGTCCCTGGTCGGCGTCTACCTGACCCTGCGCATGCAAGGGGTTCCGCCGTGGCTCGTCGTCCCCCGCTGGAGCGGCCTGGTGGGGCTCGGGATCCTGGCCGGCGGCTGCATGTGGTGGTCCCGGTTCGTCGTCCCCCAGGACACCCAGCCCGCGGCCGTGGCCCGGCTGGCCGCCGCCCAGGCGCGCCACTACCGGCCCCTGGCCGCCGGCGGCCTGGCGGTGGCCCTGGCGGGCGGCGGCGTCTGGACCGCCTGGATGGGACCCCTGGCGGCCACCCGCGGCTGGCTGGGCTTGTGGCTGGTGGTCGTGGCGCTGCACGCCGGCCTGGTCACCGCGACCCTGGCCCTGTTGAGCCGGCCCGACGGCGAGGCCGTCGCCGCGCGGCGGCAGGCCCTGGCCGTCCTGGCCACCGCCACCGGGCTTCTCGCCGGCATGGCTCTGCTGGACGCCGCCCTGACCTTCGGCCCCTGGTGGCCCGCCTGGGTCCTGCGCCCCCTCCACCTGGGAGCCTTCGGCCTCTGGCTGGGCGGCGCCGTGTGGAACATCTTCGTCGCCGTGCCGGCCGCCCGGGACGAGCTGGCCTTCGCCACCGTGGCCGCCTCGGCGACCCAGCTGGAGCGCTTCCGCCAGCGGGTGCGGGTCTTCTTGCCGCTGCTGATGTTGACCGGTATCGCCCAGGCCGCCGCCTACGCCGGGTGGAACCCTCTGGCCTGGACCGTCAACTTCGTCGGCCGGCTGGCCCTGGTGAAGCTCGGCCTGGTGGCGGCCCTGTTCGTCATCTTCATCACCTGTCCCCTCTGGCGCGCCTGCTCTCCCATCAAGGGGATGTGTGACCTGGAAGAACTGGCCGGTCCCGCTGCGGCAGCGGGCGGCCGCAGCCGGCGCCGGCGCACCGAACCGGCCCCGGCAACGGCGGGCGGATGGTCGCCTGCCACCGTCCCGTCCCCTGCCCCCAACCCGGCGCGGACCGTCGCCGCGGGCCGGCGGGGTGAAGCCGGTTCGACCACCCCGGGGGCCGTGCGGCGGCTGGACCGGCGCGGCAGTGGCTGCGCCGGGTTCGTCCATGTGGATGAGGCCCTGGCCGCCATGGCACCGGGGGAAGTGCTGGAGCTGCTGAGCTCGGACCCCATCTCCTGGTGGGAGCTTCCCGGGTGGCTCGAGGTCCACGGCCACCGGCTGCTGTTCCGGGAACGGCGCCGGATCTGGCCCTGGCGGTACTTCCGGTTCCTCATCCAGCGGGGCGGCGCGGGCACCGCGGGTTGAAGGGAGCGGGATCGCCATGGGGAGCGGGTTCGATGTGGGGGTGGATCGGTTGTTCTTCCAGGCTGGCGGGAACCGGCCGGCGGCGCCCGCCCCGTCCGGCCGGGGTGTGGAGGGGCCAACCCGCGAGGTCGACCCTGCGGTGGTGCCGCCGCTGGTCCGCCTGTTCGTCCAAGCCCTGCGGGAACTGGCGGCGGCCGGCGAGACGGAGCGGGCTTGCATGATGGCCGCCCAGGGGTGGTCCCTGCTGCGCCACGGGTATCCCCGGGAAGCCCAGCGGCTCAACGGTCTGCTGCACGCGCTGACGGGCGCCACCCACCGGCATCGGGACGGCGATGGCTGATACGGGAGGAACCCCCATGGGTCCACATCAGGCGTGGCAACGGCTGGCCCGGCGGCTGCGCCGTGCGGGGCAGCGGCCCACGGTCCAGCGGGTTGCCATCTACGAGGCTTTGCTGCGGGCGGCCAAACAGGGCGTCCACCCCACGGCCGAAGAGGTGTACGCCTCGTTGAAGCCGGGCTTGCCGACCTTGAGCCCGGCCACGACGCGCCGGGTGCTGGCCCACCTGGTCGAGGCGGGCCTGGCCCGGCGGGTGGTGATGCCGGGGGAGCCCGACCGCTTCGACGGCGATCCCGCCCCCCATGCCCACCTCTCGTGCGTGCGCTGTCACCGGCTGCAGGACGTGGCCGTTCCCGAACTGGACGAGATCATCCGCCAGATTCAGGCGCAGACGGGGTTTCTCATCGTCGGGGAGGCGCTGGTCCTGGAAGGCGTGTGCGGGCGGTGCCGGGAGGACCGGGCCGGCGGTCGCCGCCGTAAGGGCCCCGAAGCCGGTCCCCTCTTGTGAGCCCCGCCCGCCATCCGTGCGCCCGCTCGGCGCGCGTGGAATCCGGCCCGCAGGCATGGCCGGGGTGGCGGCGGTGGCGCATACTGAAGCCATGGCGCATCCTTCCACCGTTCGTCGAGGAGGAGGATCGGTCATGGCCCGCGACATCCGCCCCGAGATCCAGGAGCCCGCCCCGGTGCGCTGGCTCCTGGCCCATCCCCAGGCCGGCTGGGTGTGGCTCCTGCCCCGGCTCTGGCTGGGGTGGCAATGGCTGCAGGCCGCCCTGGGCAAGCTGAACGACCCCGCCTGGACGGGGGCCCAGGCGGGCGTCGCCCTGCAGGGATTCATCCAGGGCGCCCTCCAGCGCGCCCAGGGCCCCCACGCCGAAGTGACGGGCTGGTACGCCCGGTTCCTCCGGGACGTGGTGCTGCCCAATGCCGCCGCCTGGGCCAAGCTGGTGGCCTACGGGGAATTCCTGGTTGGCGTGGCCCTGCTGGCGGGCATGCTGACCGGCATCGCCGCCTTCTTCGGCAGCTTCATGAACTTCAGCTTCATGCTGGCGGGAACGTCCAGCGCCAACCCCGTGATGTTCGCCGTGGCGACGGCCCTGGTCCTGGCCTGGCGGGTGGCGGGCTGGATCGGCCTGGACCGGTGGCTTTTGCCGCTGCTCGGCACGCCATGGCAACCGGGGCGCGCCTTCCGGCGGTCGTGAAACACGAAGAAGTCCATCGCAAGCTGGCTTTTCGTTCCTCCGCAGACCGGGGAGATCGGGCGAGCGGCCAACCCGCCGGACATCAGCATCCCGCGGGAATCAGGAGGTTGGGGCTGCATCGTTCGTGTGCCTATATTTGGTTTTAGAAGGAAGGAAATGCCACCCGCGCCACCGAAACCTTATGGCCGGGTGGTAGGATGAAGAAGGAAATTCGCGAACTCCTCCGAGAAGCAGCACGTCAGGGGTGGCATATCGAGGACGGGGGGAAGCACATTAAACTCTACCCCCCTGATCCACGGTTCCCGCCGGTCGTCATTGCGAAGACGCCCAGTGATTGGCGCGCCTGGAGAAACACCCTTTCGCGGCTGCGCAGGTTTGGCTTCCAGTGGCCACCAAGGAGGTGACCTGGAATGCGGGAGTTTGCCGTCGACTTGACGGCCCGTCTGCCGGTGCCGCCGGGGAACAGCAGGGAGGAGGCGGCGGAGCACGCCTCCGAGCTGTTGGAGGTCTTGGAGGCCAACAGCCGGGCCCTGGGTCCCGTGACGTGGGGACACTTTGACCCGCCGATTCTTGGAGCCCGGTTCAACGTACAGGCCCGCGATGCAGACAGCGCCCTCGAGAAGGCGAAGGACATTTTCGCCGCGGCACTGCGGTCCATTGGATATCCGGACCCGCCGGACCTTATCGAGATTCAGGTGGAGGAAGTTGCCCCGGACGAAGCGGCCGCCGCGGAACGGTGGACCCGGCCCGGGTCGGTGTAGACCTGGACGGCGGACATAAAGGGGTAAAGGGGCGCGTCGCGGAGACCTGCCCCTTTTTTGGTTTTGGGTTAGGGCCGCCGGACCCGCCGCCCCCAACGGGCCCCTGTGACCCCCATCACCGACCGCAGGGGCCTGGAGCGGTACGCTGGTACCGAACGGGCCAACGGCTCCGAAGGGCCCCCAAGGCTGCGAAGGAGCCCGCGGCCGGTGAACGGGAGGAACGCGGCCCATGAACAAGCGCGACGTCTTGCAGCAACTGGCCCGGGTGCGGCTCGAGGACGGCAGCCATCCCCTGGCCGACGGCCGCATCCAGGACGTGCTGGTGGAGATGCACGGCGAGCGGGCCCACGTGGCGATCCTGATCGACGAGAACTGGGACGGCGGCTCGCCGCCCGCCGCGGCGCAGGAGCGGATGCGCCAGGCCGTCCTGGCCATGCCGGGCGTGGCCTCCGTGCGCATCGTGCCGCGGCCCCGGCCCCGCGCCCGCGGGGTGACGGTTCCGGGCGCCGCGCCCGCGCCGGCGGGCGGGGACGCCCCGGCCCGCAAGCTGCCCGACGGCCTGGCCGGCGCCCGCTTCGTCGCCGTGGCCAGCGGCAAGGGCGGCGTGGGCAAGTCCAGCGTCAGCGTGAACCTGGCGGTGGCCCTGGCCCGGCGCGGCCTGCGGGTGGCCATCCTGGACTGCGACATCTACGGCTTCAGCGTGCCGGCCCTGATCGGCCTGGAGCGGGCGCCGGCCCTGGACGACGACCGCAAGGTCATCCCCGGCCACGGCCACGGCGTGGACGTCATGTCGATGGACTTCTTCGTCCAGAACAACAGCCCGGTCGTCTGGCGCGGCCCCATGCTGGGCAAGGCCCTGCGCCAGTTCCTGTTCGACACCCGGTGGAACCGGCCCGACGTGGTGGTCCTGGACCTGCCGCCGGGCACCGGCGACATGGCCCTGGACGTCCAGCAGCAGTTCCCGCCCATGGACGTGCTGATCGTCACCACCCCCGATCCCTTCGCCGCCCGGGTGGCGGAACGGGCCGGCTCCATGGCCCAGAAGATGGGCCACCGGGTGATGGGCGTGGTGGAGAACATGGCCTACCGCGAGTGCAGCGGCTGCGGGCAGCGGGAGTACCTGCTGGGGCGCGGGGGCGGCGACGCGGTGGCCGCCGCGCTCCAGACCCAGGTCCTGGCGCGCATCCCCATGGAGCCGCCGCCGCCCGGCCTGCGGCAAGATGGCCTGTTCCCGCCGGAGTCGGGGGCCGGCGCCGCCTTCGCAGCGCTCGCCGCCGCGGTCGCCGAGCGCCTGGGGGTAGCCGGCGCGGCGGTGGCCGAACCCGGTGGGGTGCGGTAAGGGCTTTCATCCCCACCGCCGGCCCCCGCGCCACCGGCCGCCAGGGCCATCGGGGGCATCCCCGCGCCCGTGATCCCCGGGCCCCATGACCACGGGCCCGGGATGACCGCCGTCCGCGGTCATCCCGGGCCCGTTTGCCCGTGCGCCGGGCCGGCCCTGGCGCCGAGCCGGCAGGACCCTCCGTCACCGGCCCAGCCACCCACCGGCCGCAGAGGGCGGCCGCAGGGGTCCCACCGCCGGCATCCCGAAAAGGCAGGGAACGGTTCCCGCCCGCACCATGCGTGCCAGGCCCCCGGGAAGGCCTCGCCTCGGGGCCCGCGGTGCCGGACGATCCCCGGGGTCCCCTCAGGCGTCCGGCCGTCCCCTCAGGCGCCCGACCGTCCGGAGCCGAGGCCCCGGGGCGGCACGCGGAAGCTGACGTTCAACCGGTTCCACCCGTTGATGGCCACCACGGCCATGGTCAAGGCAACCAGTTCGGCCTCGGTGAAGTAACGGCGCACCCGCTCGAACACCTCATCGGGCACCCGGGTCTCGGCGACCCGGGTGACGGCCTCTGTCCACTCCAGGGCCGCCCGCTCCCGCTCCGTGAAGACGGGTGCGTCCTGCCAGACGGCGACCAGGCCGAGCCGTTCCTCCGATTCCCCATCGGCCCGGGCTTCCCGGGCGTGCATGTCGACGCAGAAGGCGCAGCCGTTGATCTGGGACGCCCGGAGCTTGATCAGGTGCAAGAGCCTCCGCTCGAGCCCGCTCCGCGCCACATAGGACTCCAGGGCCCGCATCGCCTCCAGCGCCCCCGGCGACACCGTCGCGTAATCGACGCGCACTCCGCCTCACCCCTCCCGAGATCGATCCCCGCCCGCGGACCGCTGCCAACAAGGCGGGCCGCCCGGGGTTTCATCCCGGGCGGCCCGGACCGGCGTCGCCCGCGCGGGGCCGTCCCTCCGTCACTGCTCGAAGAACTTGCGGTTCTTCTCGATGTAGCTCTTCCACTGCTCGGGGACCTCGTCCTCGTCGTAGATCGCCTCGACGGGGCAGACGGCCGCGCAGGCGCTGCAGCCGATGCACTCGTCGGGGTTGATGTACAGCTGGTCTTCCCCTTCGTAGATGCAGTCGACCGGGCAGACTTCCTGACAGGACTTGTCCTTGACGCCGATGCAGGGCTCGCAGATCACGTAGATCACGGCGCTCACCTCCCACCTCGACGGTAGAACCGGCGGCCGCCGGCCGTCCGTGACGGCGATCACCGGAAGCCGGACCAGACCGCAGGCCGGCCCGAACGCCCGCGCCGTGGGCCCTTCGGCCCCCCGCTCCGGCCGGCACGGGCAGCCGACCCGTCACACCTTGCCGATGCGAACGCGCCAGGCGATGGGACCTTGTTCGAGATATTGCCATTCGAACTCGCCGGGATGCTCGGCGGCGAACTGGTAGTACAGCGGCTTGGGGTCGTGGTCGTTGACCAGGATGAAGGCCTGTCCCGGCCGCATCGCCTCATAGGTGGCGAAGATCAGCTGGTGGCGCTGGAAGGGCGGCAGTTCCCGCACGTCCAGCTCCGGCGCCTCCTCACCGGCCCCCTCGGGATCCGCCCCGGCAGCACCGGAACCGGAGTCGCCCAGCAGCCGCTCGTGCATGCCCTCCAGCAGCGCCTCCAGGTCCTCCGCCGGTTCCTCCATGAGGACCGGCAGGAGGGCGTCGTTCTCCTCGGCGGCGTGGCTGATGAACAGGGCCGTCAAGGCCGCCCCCAGGGCAATGGCCTCCAGGGCGTCGCCCGCCCCTTCCAGCCGCCGCAGCGCCTCCTGGATCGTGCCGTGCTCGGCCGTCAGGCCCTTCACCAGGGCACCGCCGGCGGGGCGGCGGGCCGCCGCCGCATAGAGGGTCTCCTCCTCCGCGGCGGCGTGGGGCAGGATCTCAGCGTGGACGTAGCGGACCAGGTCGTCCAGGGCGGGCCGGTAGGGCTCGCCCCGGCGCACGGCGCCGACCAGGACGTCCAGGCGCCGGTCCAGCTCCCGGGCCATGGCGTCATGGTGGGCGCGGATGCGCGCGGCGACCTGCTCGTTCCTCGTGGTCACGGGGACCCCTCCTTCGTCGTTGCGACCCTGCGGGTCGATGCCAGCGTACCCCCGCCGGCCCGCAGCGGCTGTGATAGCCGTCACAGAGCGGCCGCCGCCGCATGGTAACGTGTTGGCGGGAGGGACCGGCATGACGGGCTACGAGATCGTCGTCTTCATCCACATCCTGGCCGCCATGACGTGGGTCGGCGGCATCCTCTTCTTGAGCCTGGTGGTGGTCCCCGCGTCCCGCCGCTACCCCCAGGACGTCCGGGCGCGGCTCTTCACCGACGTGGGCCGCCGCTTCCGGGCGGTGGGGTGGACGGCCCTGGGCATCTTAGTGGTCACCGGCTCGATCCAGATGGCCGCCCGCGGGGCCACCCTGGCCAACGTGCTGGACGGCAGCTTCTTCGCCACCCCCTGGGGCCGGGTCATGGGCGCCAAGCTGCTGGCGGTGTTCGTCATGATGCTGCTCACGGCCGTCCACGACTTCGTGGCCGGCCCCGCGGCGGAGCGGGCGGCCCAGACCGGCGGCGACGCAGCGGCCCTGCGCCGGCGCTCGGGCCACCTGGCGCGCCTGACCGCCCTGCTGGCCCTGATCGTGGTGTTCCTGGCGGTGCAGTTGGTCCGCTGACGGGCGGTGCCCGGGGGCGGCGCCGCGGCGGCGCAGGCGGGCGGGGCCCTCGATCCTCAGGTGCCGTTCATAGCGGCCTCAGCCCACCCTCAGGTTTCTCCCCCAGCATCGGAAGTGAGCACCGCAGCGCGCTCCGGGCGCAACAAGGAACGGGGCGCACCAGCGGCGGGGATGCCGGCGAGGGGGAGCGGTGCGGAACTTCCACAGGGGAGGGACCTCCCATGACAGGTCTCGTGAAGGTCCTCAGCGGCGCAACCCGGTCGGCGAGCACCGGTGCCGGGACGAACCGGCCCCGGGCCGGCCGGCGCGGGCGGGCCTGGATCGCCCTGCTGCTGGGGCTCAGCGTCATCGCGGTGACGGCCTGCGGCAGCACGGCCGCCGGCCAG
This sequence comes from Thermaerobacter litoralis, assembly GCF_054654595.1. Classification (NCBI taxonomy): domain Bacteria; kingdom Bacillati; phylum Bacillota; class Clostridia; order Eubacteriales; family Clostridiales Family XVII. Incertae Sedis; genus Thermaerobacter; species Thermaerobacter litoralis. The sequence goes on from NZ_BAAIES010000008.1 coordinate 258,739, forward strand.
GGCGACACGGGGAAGGCGGGTTCGTCCGGATCGGGCCAGCAGGCGACCAAGCAGGTGGAACCGGCCCGGGCCGATGCCAAGGTGGTGGCGGCCGACCCGACGGCGGTGCCCGAGCCCGTCGGCCAGCGGCCGCCCAAGACGGTGCGCATCGACCTGGAGACCGTGGAGCTGGACGGCCAGCTGGCCGACGGCACCACCTACACCTACTGGACCTATAACGGCCAGGTGCCCGGCCCGATGCTGCGGGTGCGGGTCGGCGACACGGTGGAGTTGCACCTGAAGAACGCGCCCGACAGCGGCCAGATCCACTCCATCGACCTGCACTCGGTCAACGGGCCTGGCGGCGGAGCGGTGGCGACCCAGGTCAAGCCCGGCGAGGAGAAGGTCTTCACCTGGAAGGCGCTCAACCCGGGGCTCTACGTCTACCACTGCGCGTCGCCCCACATCCCCAGCCACATCGCCAACGGGATGTACGGGCTGATCCTGGTGGAGCCTGAGGGCGGCCTGCCGCCGGTCGATAAGGAGTTCTACATCGTCCAGGGCGAGATCTACAGCGATCTGAAGCACGGCGAGAAGGGCCACGCCGGCTACGACTACGAGGCGCTGCTGGCTGAGGAGCCCAACTACGTGGTCTTCAACGGCGCCAGCGCCTACTGGACCGGCGAGCGGGCGATGAAGGCCAAGGTCGGCGACCGCATCCGGATCTTCGTCGGCAACGGCGGGCCGAACCTGATCTCCAGCTTCCACGTGATCGGCGAGGTCTTCGACGCGGTCCACGACCAGGGCGCCACCGAGGCCCTGCACAACATCCAGACCACCCTGATCCCGGCGGGCGGCGCGGCCTGGGTGGAGTTCACGGTGGACGTCCCGGGCACCTACACCCTGGTCGACCACTCCATCAGCCGGTCCATCGACAAGGGCGCCCTGGCCCAGATCGTGGTGGAGGGCGAGCCCAACCCCGAGGTCTTCGACGCGCCGGAGATGGGGGCGGACACCCACTGAGGTGAGGCCACCCCACGCCGGTGGAACCCGGCCGGGCGATCCGGCGGCCCCGCAGCCGCCGGATCGCCCTTTGGCCGGCGGCGTGCAGGCGACGTCAGGGAGGTGCACCGCGATGCGCATCGTTCCGGAACCCGCCGCCGCGGAGGCCCGCGGTGGCCCGCAGCCCGCGCGGTCCGGCGCCGCCGTCCCGGCCGGCGCGCCGGCGCCGCGGCCCCGGCCGGCCATCGACTTTGACCGCGCGCCGGTCGTCCTGATCTGGGAGACGACCCAGGCCTGCGATCTGGTCTGCGCCCACTGCCGGGCCTCCGCCCAGCCCCACCGCCACCCCCTGGAGCTGACCACCGGCGAGGCGCGCCGGCTCATCGACGAGGCGGCGGACATGGGGACGCGCCTCTTCGTCTTCACCGGCGGCGATCCCTTGAAGCGGCCGGACCTCAACGACCTGATCCGCCACGCGGCCGGCCGCGGCCTGCACCCGTCGGTCACGCCCAGCGCCACGCCCCTCCTGACCGCCGAGCGCATCCGGGCCATGGCGGAGGCGGGCGCCGAGGCCGTCGCCCTGAGCCTGGACGGGGACGAACCCGGCCTTCACGACCGCTTCCGCGGCTGGTCGGGCTCCTTCGCCCGCACGCTGGAGGCGGCCCGGGCCGTGCGGGAGGCCGGCCTGCGGCTCCAGATCAACACCACCGTCACGCGCCTCAACTGGCGGCGCCTGGATCGCATCGCCCGCCTGGTGGCGGAACTGGGAGCCGGCCGGTGGAGCGTGTTCTTCCTGGTCCCGACGGGCCGGGGCGCCACCTTGGAGCCCCTGGACGCGGACGAACACGAGGCGGTCTACCGCTGGCTGGCCGGCCTGGAGGGCCAGGTCCCCTTCGCCATCAAGACCACGGAAGCGCCGGCCTACCGCCGGGTCCTGGTGGAACGGGGCCGGCCGCCGCGGCCGGCCATCGGCGACGGCAAGGGCTTCTGCTTCGTCGCCCACACGGGTGCCGTCTACCCCAGCGGCTTCCTGCCGCTGGCGGCCGGCAACATCCGCACCGCCTCCCTGGCCCGCATCTACCGGGACAGCCCCCTCTTCCGCGCCCTGCGCGACCCCGCCCAGCTCAAGGGCAAGTGCGGCCGCTGCCCCTATCGCCAGCTCTGCGGCGGCTCCCGCGCCCGGGCCTACGCGATGACGGGTGACCCCCTGGCCGAGGAGCCGACCTGCGCCTTCGATCCCGACGCGGTCTCCGGCGCGCCGGAGCCGGCCGGTGGGCGGCCGGCCGGCTGAGCCGCGCCGGCCGCCCGGCCACGAAACGGACATGGGCGGCCAACCTGGCGCCATGGGCCGCCTGGCCGTGTCCCCTCCACCTCTCTGCGCCGCTGCCCCGGCCGTGGCCCCGCCACCCGCCCGCGCCGCTGCTTCCCCTGCTGGGGTGCACGCGACTCTTTGTTGCAACGCCCGTCGCCTCCTCTCAGCCGGCCCTCAGCTTTGCCTCAAGCGGACCTCAGGATCCTCTGCGACGATGGCCTTGTGAGAGGCGCGGACGCAAAGGTCGCAGGAGGTGCGGGATGCCATGACGACGGGCGCGATGAACCACCAGGGAACGGGCAGGGACGGGCGGCCGGCCAGGGGACGCCGGCGCTGGTGGATGCTGGCGGGCGTGGTCGTCCTGGGGCTGCTGCTCTGGGCCATCTACCCCATGGCCGGCGCGTCGGGTTCGGGCAATTCGACGCCGGCGCCGGCCGGTGCCGGTTCGTCCGGGTCCGGCGGCCACGGCGGAGCGGGTGCAGCGGCGGACGGCCAGGCGGCCGCGTACGAGATCTACCCGGCAGGCACGGGTTCCGAAGGCCAGAAGGCGTTGCCGGAGGGCCAGCAGCTGGCCAAGTACCGGGTGGAAGACGGGGTCAAGGTCTTCGAGCTGACGGCGCTGCCGGTCAAGTGGTCGGTGGGTGAGAAGGAGTACGAGGCCTGGACCTTCAACGGCACGGTGCCCGGCCCCCAGATCCGCGTCAAGGAGGGCGACCGGGTCCGGATCATCGTGAAGAACCAGCTTCCCGAGCCCACCGTCGTCCACTGGCACGGGCTGGCGGTGCCCAACGCCATGGACGGCGTGCCCATGGTGACCCAGGACCCCATCCCGCCCGGGGGCCAGTTCGTCTACGAGTTCGTGGCCCGGCCGGCCGGCACCCACATGTACCACACCCACCACAACACGATGAAGCAGAAGGGGATGGGGCTTTACGGGACGTTCATCGTCGAGCCCCGGGAGCCCGAACCCTGGACGTATGACGGCGACTACAGCCTGATGATCTCCGACGGGCAGCTGGGCTTCGTGATCAACGGCAAGTCCTTCCCCCACACGGCGCCCATCAAGCTCAAGGTTGGGCAGACCGCCCGCTTCCGGCTGATGAACATCGGGGACCAGGTCCACCCGATGCACCTGCACGGCGGCGACTTCACCATCATCGCCAAGGACGGCCAGCCGCTGCCCCAGCCGATGAAGGCCAACACCCTGGACATGATGCCCGGCGACACCTACGACGTGCTGGTGAAGCTGGATGAACCCGGCACCTGGGTCTGGCACTGCCACATCATCTCCCACGTGGAGGACTCCCACGGGAACATGCTGGGCCTGATCCAGGTCCTCCAGGTGGAGGAGTAGGGCGAATAGGGCCAGGATCCGGGCGGTCAAGGACCCGGCGGGATACGGCAAGAGGAACGGGTCGCTGCAGCGGTACGGGCTGGGCCCGGCAGGGTGTGAGGGTAGGGGGATGGGCGGAGCGCGCCGGCTCTTCGGGCCGGCGCGCCGCCTTTGGGAAGGGAGACGGCCGGCGGTCCTAGCGTCCCTTCACTTCCCGTCCCGGGGCCGGGTCCGGACCCGCCAGTGCCCCTTGGGGTCCTGGGTCACCAGCCCCTGGCGCTTGAACTCGCTGATGACCCGGCTGACGCTCTCCCGGGCCGCCCCCACCAGGGCGGCGATCTCCTGGTGGGTCAGCTGGTCGCCCATGTGTTTGACCAGCACCTCCAGCACCCGGGTCCGCAGGTCGCGCCAGACCAGGCTGCGGATGCGGTCCTGGAGGTAGCGGATGCGCTCCTCCTGCGCCATCAGCAGGGCCATGGCCAGGTCGCCGTGCTCCCGCACCAGGTTCAGGATGACCTCCCGGGTGACGATGCCGATCACGCCGTCCTGGATCACCTCGGCGGTGGCCGGATACCCTCCGCCGGTGAAGAGGCCGACGGCGGGGAAGAGGTCGCCCGGGCCCAGGAGGTGCATGATGTACTCGCGCCCGTCGTCATCGACGGCCACGATCTTGACGCGTCCCGCCCGCAGGAGGAACACGGCCTGGACGGGCTCGCCCTCCCGGAACAGCACGTCCCCGGCGTGGCAGGGGCGCCAGCGCACCTTCTCCGCCACGCGGGCCACCAGGTCGGCCGGCACCTGGTCGAAGGGGTGGATCCGGCGGAGGGCGGCCACCACCGCCTCCCGGGTGTCGAAGGCGCCGCGCCCTCCTTGCGGCTCGGCATCGTCCATGGCGATCCCCCCGGGGTTCCCCCCTTGAGTTTTCTCCCGCGAGGGCCATTCCTGCTGGGTGGTGGCATCCCCTGCCGGCGCGCCGGCGGCCGCCGCCCAGGGGCGCGTCCCTCAGAGCCCCGGCGGCAGGCCCCGGCAAAGGAGGCGCCCTGTGATCCCGGGCACATGCAGCCCCGGCGGGGATGGACGATAATGGCGTCGAACCCGCACCCCGCGGCTCCATCCCCGGCACGAACGACCGGCGAAGACGAGGTGGGCTCCATGACCCGTCGACTCAAGACGCCCCAAGCCGCCGCGCCGGCCCCCGATCCTCAGCGGGGCCGGCCCGACCGGCATTGGCCCTGGTTGCCCTTCTTCGACCTGGCGGTGACCGCGGCCCTGGTCCCCGGCTTCCTGTTGGGCGGGTTGCTGGCCGCCGCAGCGTGGCAAGGTTGGAGCTGGGCCGCCGCCTACCCCGCCCTGGCCCAGGCCCACGGCCACGCCCAGCTCGTCGGCTGGGGTGGCGCCCTCATCCTGGGCGTGGCCCTGCAGTTCTTGCCCCGGCTGCGGGGAAGCACCCTGGCAACGCCGCAGCGGGTGCCCCTCTGGTTCCTCCTCCTGGCCACCGGCCTGGGCGCCCGCCTGGCCGGCCAGGCCATCGCCGCCCTGACGCCCGTGCCCGCCGCCCGAGGAGCGGCCCTGGGACTGATGGCGGCCGGAGCCGTCCTGGAACTGGTGGCGGGGGCGGGCCTGGTGGCCCTGCTGGCCCGGACCCTGCGAGCCGGTCCGCCCATCGGGCAAAAGAAGGCCTTCGGCCAGGTGGCCCCCCTCTTCGCCCTCTCCGGAACCGCCCTGCTGCTGGGCCTGGCCTTGTGGGCGGCCGGGACCCTGCAGGCCGCCGCCACCGCCCTGACGGCCCTAGGCACCGCCGGCGCCGCCCCGGGCACCGGCGCTCCGCCGGCCACCCTGCCCGGCCCGGTGGATGCCGCCGCCCTGCGCCTCGTCCTGTTCGGCTTCATCGGCGCCATCTCGGTGGCCATGTCGGCCCGCGTCTTCAGCCTGTTCTTCCGCATCCGGCCGGCCCGGCCCGGCGGGCTGGCCGCCGCAGCCGCCGCCTTCGGGGCGGGGGTGCTCCTGGACGGGGCTGCAGGATCCGTCGCCCTGTTCACGGGGCGGGCGGCGTCCCCCGCCCTCGGGGCCGTCGCCGACCTGGCCTGGGGTCTGGCCCTGGGCCTGGGCACGGTGGCTGTCCGGGTGTTCGAGCCGCGGCTGGTCTTTCCGGGCGACAAGGGCGGCTACCGCGTCTGGCGTGACCCGGCGGGGGTGGCGGCCCTGCTGGCCTACGTCTGGGCGGGCGTGGCCGCCCTGCTGCTCCTGCTGCGGGGCCTGGGGAACCTGGGGCTGGCCCTGACACCGGCCGCCCCGCCGGCCGACGCGCCCCTGCATGCCGTGGGCGCGGGTTTCATGACGTTGCTCATCATGGCCGTTGCGCCCACCATGTTGCCGGGCTTCGGCGGCGGCCGGCTGCAAGGCCGCGCCGGGGTGGCGGCCGCCGTGGTCCTGGCCGCCCTGGCGGCCCTGCTGCGGGTCTTGCCCGGCCTCGCCCAGATGCTGGCGGGCCGTCCCGGCCCGTGGGCGACGGCCGTCATGGCCGCCGCCGGCATGGCGGGTGTGGCCGCGGTCATCGCCCTGGTCCTGACCCTCCGGGCCAGCTGGCGGGCGGCCGGCCAGGCTGCCCCCCGGCGCGGCGGGAAACCCGGAACCCCCTAAGGGGCCCGGTGCCCGTTCGACGGGAGGGGCCGGCTCCCCAGGGAGCCGGCCCCGGTGTGTCCGGCGCGGGCGCCGGTGGGGGCCGGACCGCCCCGGCCCGGACGGCCCAACCCGCCCCGAACCCCACCTCCCCGTCCCTACCGCGCCGCCTCGGCCTCGGCGCCGCCCGTTCCGCCGCGCAGGCCGGCCGCGGCGGCGTCCAGCACGGGACCCCAGCGCAGGGCGACCAGCAAGGTGAGGGCCGCCAGGATTAGGGCCACCGCCTCGGCCGCCACCGCCTGCCCCATCTGGGCCAGGGTCACGGCCGCCGCGTTGGCGGCGAAATGGATCCCCACCGCGGCCAGCCACAGGACCGCTCGTCCCCTCACCCATGCCGCGGCGACCAGCACGCTCAGGCCGATGTGGAGGCCCAGGGCGCCGATACGCTCCACCAGGGCGAGGACCGGCGTCCCGATGCCTCCCGCCAGGATCGCCTGTTGCGCCTGCCGCAGGGCGGCCTCCGCCTCGGCCGGCAGCGCTCCGGGGATCCCCCAAACCCCGCTCCCCCCGCTGGCGGCGCCGGCCGGCGGCAGGGCCAGCAGGGTGACCCCGGTCACCACCAGGCTCAGCCCCACCATCACCGCCTCGAACCCGCCGTGGCCGAGCCCCATGGCCGTCGCCTCCGCGAGCCGGGGCCGCCGCACCACCAGCCGGTAGGCCACGTACCGTCCCGTCTCCTCCCACAGGCCCGCGGACAGCGAGGCCAGCAAAGCGGCCGCGGCCGTGCCCCAGCGATCGGTCGCCCACTGGTTGAAGGCGGGCAGCCAGGGCAGGCGCAGCAGTCCCTGAAAGATCAGGAAGGTCGCCGCGCCGGTCAGGGCGATTCGCCCCCGCCAGCCCCAGCGCCGGTAGCCGGCCAGGAACAAAAGGGCGGGAAGCAGGATGGCTCCCGCCCCCGCCGCCCCATAGGCCAGCGCAATCCCCCGCAGTTGCTCCTCCACCCCGGTTCCCCCCGTCCAGGAGGCCGGGCCGGGCAGCCCCCTCTACCGCCCGGCCCACGGTGGCCGCCCGGCGCCGCCCCCGGGTCCGATCGCCCTGCCCCCTCCGGAGGCGGCGCCGCTGGAGCCGGATCATCCGGTCAGCCCAGGTTGATCCAGACGCTCTTGACCTCGGTGTAGTGCTCCAGGGCGTAGCGCCCCATCTCCCGGCCGATGCCGCTTTGCTTGAACCCGCCCCAGGGGCTGGTGGCGTCCAGCAGGTTGTAGCCGTTGACCCACACGGTGCCCGCCTTGAGCCGGTGGGCCACCTTGATCGCCTTGGCCACGTCCCGCGTCCAGATCCCCGCCGCCAGGCCGTAGGGCGTGTCGTTGGCCCGCCGCACCACCTCGTCCAGGCTCTCGAAGGGCAGCACCGTCAGCACCGGCCCGAAGATCTCCTCCCGGGCGATGGTCATGTCATCCCGCCCGACGAACACGGTGGGCTTGACGAAATAGCCCGGTCCCGCCTCGGCGTTGGGCTCGCCGCCCACCAGGAGCTCGGCCCCTTCCTCCCGGCCCCGCTGGATGTAGCCCAACACCCGTTCCATGTGGGTCCGGCTGATCAGGGGGCCCATCTGGGTCATGGGGTTGATCCCCGGCCCCTGGCGCAACCGGCCCGCCCGCTCGGCGATGGCCTGGACCATCGGCTCGAAATGGTCCTTGTGGACGAACAGGCGGGAGCCGGCGCAGCACACCTCGCCCTGGTTGAAGAAGATCCCCATCATCGCCCCGGCCACGGCGCTGTCCAGGTCCGCGTCGGGGAAGACGATGTTGGGCGACTTGCCCCCCAGCTCCAGGGTGACCCGCTTGAAGTCCCGGGCCGCCGCCGTCATGATCTTGCGCCCAACCCCCGGCGAGCCCGTGAAGGAGATCTTGTCGACGCCGGGGTGCTCGACCAGGGCCCGGCCCGCCGGTTCGCCGTACCCCGGCAGCACGTTGACCGTGCCCGGCGGGAAGCCCGCCTGGCGCACCAGTTCCGCCAGGCGCAAGGCGGTCAGGGGCGTCAGCTCGCTGGGCTTGAGGACCACGGTGTTGCCCGTGGCCAGGGCCGGCGCCAGCTTCCAGGAGGCGATCATCAGGGGGAAGTTCCAGGGCACGATGGCCCCAACGACCCCCACCGGCTCCCGGCGGGTATAGGCCAGGTACTCCCCCGGGAAGGAGACGGGCAAGGTCTCGCCGGTCCACTTGGTCGCCCAGCCCGCGAAGTAGCGGAAGTGCTCGACGGCCAGGGGCACGTCGGCCATACTGGTCTCGGTCACCGGCTTGCCCGTGTTCAGCGACTCCAGCTGGGCGAACTCCTGGGCGTGCTCCTCCAGGAGGTCGGCCAGCTTCCACAGCAGCCGGCCCCGCTCCGCCGGGGGCAGCTTCCCCCAGGAGCCCTCCAGGGCCCGCCGGGCCGCCTGGACCGCCAGGTCCACGTCGGCCTCCCCGGCCTCGGCCACCTCGGCCAGGGGCTCCCCGGTGGCCGGATCGGTCACCGTCAGGAACCGCTCCGACCGCGGTTCCTGCCACCGCCCCCCGATGAAGAGGAGCTTGCGACCCTCCAGCCACTGGCGGACGGCGGGGGCCACGAAGGGAAGGGCCAGGGTGCCGGTCCGGGCGCCGGACGAACCCGGCCCGGCGGCGGCCGCCGGGTCCGCGGCGGCGGCCGCCTCCCGGGCGGTGCCGCCGCCGGGCGGCACCGCCCCCATGCCGTCATGCGCCGTCATGCCGCCGACCCTCCTCCATCGCCGCCTTCCGGCCCCGCTCCGCCGGTCACGGGCCACCCATGGCCCGCGGTCCCCGCACCGCCCGCCGGCCCCGCACCGGGGGCCGCCATCGGGCTGCCCGCCCCGGCGACCGTACCCGCTGCCTGGGCCGGGCCGGCCGGTTCGTCCGGATCCGGGGCCGCCTCCTCGACCTGGTCGGCGGCCAGCCGGTAGACCTCGGCCAGGGACTTGCCCCGGGCCTGTTCGATCCGCTGGGCCCGGAGGCTGAACTGCTTGATGGCGTAGTCGATGAACTCCTGCTGATCGACTTCAAAGGGGTGGTCGCCGCCGTAGGAGGCGTAGATCTCGTGGGTGACGCCCAGGGCATAGGGCAGCAGCTCGTTCAGCCGCCGGTCGATGACGCCCCAGATGGCGTCGTCCGCCGCCACCAGCCGCTGGAGCAGGAAGACCCCGTAGGCCAGGTGGCGGGATTCGTCCCGCTGGAAGTTGCGGATGCCCTGGATGAAGCCCGGCATGACCCCCTGACGCTGCAGGGTCCGGTAGAAGGCGTAGTACCCCGTCTCGGCCAGCACGCCTTCCACGATGAGGTTGTAGGTGACCGACGCCTCGGCCTGGGCTGCCGGCGAGGGATCCTCCAGCAGGCGGTGCATCGCCCGGGGCAGCTCCTCGTAGAAGATCTTCTTGTAGCTGGGCGTGTGGTAGTGGTGCAGGTCCCGGTCGGACACCCCCGCCACCTCGTCCAGGAAGCGGCGCATGAACTCGGTGTGCTTCGCCTCCTCCCAGAGGAAGGTGGTGAGGAACATCTCCTCCTCCAGCCGGCCCTCCCGGGCGATCACCATGATGAGGGGGAGGAGATCCAGGGTGACCGACTCCTCACCCGCGGCGAACAGCGACACCAGCCGCAGAAGGGCGTCCTTCTGGGCGTCGTTGAGCAGGTGCCAGTCCTCCCGGTCCTGGCGGAGGTCGATGGCCCGCGGGTCCCAGGTGCCGAACTTCTTCGCCTTGTGGTAGAGCCGCATGGGCGGCAGGTCGTGGTTCAGGCCGCGGCGGCTCGTGGTGGTGAAGGCGTCGTGCCGGGCCACCGTCACCGCCGGGCGGCCGCCCGGCTGGGGCGCTGCTCCCGCCGCGCCCGGCGCCGCTGCACCGGACATGCGCATCCCCGTCCTTTCCTGGCGGCTTGCCGCACCGGTCAGCGGCCCGGCGGCCCGGCCGCCGGCGCCGCCCGGTGCGGCGCGGTGGGCCCACCCCCCAAGGCCCCCCGGCCGCTCACTCGCCAGGGATCAGGACCACCTTCGTCGCCTCCCGGCTGTCGAAGAGCCGGTACCCCTCGACGGCCTCCGTCAGGGGCAGGCGATGGCTGATGATGATCTCAGGGTCGATCCGGCCCCCCGCCACCAGGGCCAGGGTGGCGTCGATGTCCCGGTGGATGTTGGCCAGCCCGATCCGGAAGCTGATGTCCCGGGTCAGGCTGGTGGCCAGGGGGAAGGGGAAGCTCTCGGCCGTGGTCACCCCCACGGCGGAGATCCGCCCGCCGCCCCGCACCAGCTCGAAGGCCAGGGCCACCGTCTTGGGGCCGCCCACCGCCTCAATCACCACGTCGGCGCCCATGCCCCCGGTCAGCTTGTTGACCTGGGCCACGGGGTTCGTCTCGCTGGCGACGATGGGCACCGCCCCCAGCCGCTCCGCCAGTTCCGCCCGGTCCCGCACCAGGTCGATGGCCAGCACCCGGGCTGCCCCCTGGGCGAAGGCGCTCTGGATCGCCATGAGCCCGACGGGCCCGCAGCCGATCACCGCCACCGTCTCGCCCGGCTGCAGGTGGGCGTTCCGCACGGCCCCATAGGCGGTGGTGAGGATGTCGCCGCAGAACAGGGCCTGCTCGTCACCGATTTCCTTGGGGATCCGGCGCAGGTTGACGTCGGCGTGGGGGACCCGGACGAACTCGGCCTGGGAGCCCGGCAGGTTGCCGAAGGCCACGCCGTAGCCGAAGACCCTGTACTCCTGGCACTGGTTGAAGGCCCCTTTGCGGCACATGGCGCAGTGGCCGCAGGCGGTGTGGAACGTCCCGACCACCCGGTCCCCCTTGCGGAAGGCCTGGACGCCGGCCCCCACCTCCTCCACCACGCCGGTGAACTCGTGGCCGCAGACGAACCCCGGGACCATGCCGGGGATGTGGCCGTGGTAGATGTGCAGGTCCGAGCCGCAGATGGCGCAGCGGGTGATGCGGACGATGGCGTCGCCGGGCTGCTGGATCTTTGGCTCGGGGACGTCTTCGATGGCCACCTGGCCCACGCCGCGATAGGTGACCGCCTTCATCGAGGCCACCCCTCCCTCGCTCCGGCCGCACCGCCGGCCCTCGTAAACCGCCCCCGGGGCACCGGCCGGGTCACGCCACGCCCTCGGGGAACTCCGTCTCCACCTGCTGGGCCGAGGTCACCAGCTCCTTGGCCGCGATGACGTACCCCGACAGCACCCCCATGTCGCCCTTGAGGATCTTGAGCTTGCCCCGCATCATGGCCGCCAGCGGGTCCAGCTGGCCGTCCATCACCTGCTTCCACGTGTAGGCATCGGCGCTGATCACGTAGGGGACGTTCTCCAGGTCCTCCTTGCCGCCGATCCGCGCGTCCCGGCACTCCCCCTGGTAGAGGTCCAGGATGATCGCCCGCTCCTCCTCGATCCCCAGGGACGGGTCCGCCTCCAGGACGAAGGCCAGCGGCCACTCCCAGGTCCGGGACGCCTCCCGGTAGTTGGCGTTGGCGTTGATCTGCTCCTTGTAAGCCTTGGCCCACTCCTCGGAGAAGGCCTGGTATGCCATGGGTTCATCCCCTCCCGTCGGTCTTGTGACGGCTCCCGTTGGAACTTGGCGGGCACCCTGCTAACCTGCTTCAGGGCGGATCCCTTCTTCACCGCTCCGCCCCGCACCGCGGCGCTGGGCCGGTTCCACCGCGACGGCTTAGGCCGCCGGTGGCGGCGCCCTCGTGGTACCCCGCGCCGAAGCCTGGCGTTGTGCCGTTGGAATTGGCCAGTGCCGGCCCGGCCGCGAGTCTCCGTGGGCCTCGACGGGCCAGCGAGCCCCCGCGGGCCGCGGCCGTTCACCCGCCCGCAGGTCGCCTGTCCCTGGCGCCCCCAGGTCTTGCGGACGAACCCGCCCGCGGCGGGCAGCCGGCCGTCGCCGCCACCTGGGCGATCAGCTCGCCGGCCACCTCCGGCCGTAACACCCCCTTTGCCATGTAGAGGAGGAAGGCGTCGGCGATGGCCTCCGGGCTCTGGGGACCGTCGGGGCGGTACCACACCGTCACCCAGTTCATGGCCCCGAAACCGAAGAGCCGCAGGAGCCGCAGGTCGACCCCCGCCTGAAACAATCCCGCCGCCGCACCCTCTTCCAGCGTACGAGCCCACAGCGCCTCGTAGGCATCCCTCGCGGCCACCACCTGTTGGGCGGCCTCCGGGCTCAGGTAGCGGCTCTCCTGGAGGATCACCGCCACGAAGTCCTGGTGCTCCAAGCAGGCCAGCAGGTGGGCCCGCATGCCGGCCCAGATCCGCTCGGCCAGCCCGGGTCCTGCGGCGGCCATGGCGGCCTCCACCCGCCGGTGGACCACCCGGATGCCGTGCAACATCACTTCGAGCAGCAGCTGGTCCTTGTTGGCGAAGTGGTAATAGAGGGCCGCGGGAGTCACCCCCAGCGCCGCCGCCAGGTCCCGCATGGTGGTGGCCGGATACCCCTGCCGCGCGAACAGGCCGGCCGCCTGTTGCAAGATGGTGTCCTGCTGCGGAGCCAGAATCTTGCCCTGGGCCAAGGTCGTCCCTCCACCGGCGGACCGCCGCGAACCGCCTCTAGCGGGTTACTGAACGTTCATTAAGGCCGGCCAGGGTTTCCTTTTCGCCGCCCTGCCGCGGACTCCTTCCGGATTCCGTCGCCCCGGGCCCTCCCCGTCCCCCGGCGAGAAGGCCTCCCAGAGGGCGAGAAGGCCTCCCAGAGCACGGGGGACGGGATGCTGGCGGGACGGCGTGACAGGACACGCCCCAGGACGGACAATGGCCCAGAGCGGAGAATATCCCCAGGGGCAGGGGGTGGTCCGGCTGGAGGTCCGAGGACAACGCCCATTCCCCACTGGCGTCGTCGTGCTGGCGGCGGGACAGGCCCGGCGGATGGGACGGCTCAAGCAGCTGCTGCCCCTGGGCGGCCGGCCCCTGGTGGAGTGGACCCTGGATACGGCCGCCGGCGCCGGGGTCGGGCCGGTGGTCGCCGTCCTCCATCCCGCGGTGGCGGCGGCCGGCATCCCCCGGCGGCCCCTCCCGGGGCTGCACCCCGTGGTCAACCCCTGGCCCGAACGGGGACAGGCCCGCTCGCTGCGCCTGGGCCTGCGCACCTTGCTTCAGGTCGAACCGGCCCTGGCCGCGGTCCTGGTGGTGCTGGCCGACCAGCCCTTCATCCCCGCCCCGGTGCTGGCCGGGCTGGTCGAAGCCCTGAGGGATGCCGTGGCTGGCTCCTCCACCGCCGGACCCGACGGGGTCTCCGGCGGGCCGCCGCCCTCACCCTGGCCGGCGACGGCCCCCGTGGCCGCTCGGCCCGTCTGGCAGGGCCAGCCCGGCCACCCGGTTCTCCTCGGCCGCCCGCTCTTTCCCGAGGTGCTCTCCCTGACGGGCGATGAGGGGGCGCGACCCTTGTTGCGTCGCCATCGGAACCGGTTGCTCCACTGGCCGGCGCCCGGTCCGGAGGTGACGCTGGACCTCGACACCTGGGCCGACTATGAGGCCGCCTGCCGGCGCCTCGGCTTCCCCGTACCGGCGCCGGTGGCGGGGCCGCCGTCGACCGCCCCGACCGGCGACGGCCCCCGTCACCGCAGCAGGTTTGCATCCCATGGGCAAGCGCCCGGCGATGAACGCGAGCACGTGTCGAAGGAGGAACGCCCGTGACCCCGCCCCCGGCGCATCCCCAAAAGCCGCAGCCCTCGCCCTGGCGTACCCTGGCTCCCACCCCCGCCCGGGACGAGGGCCTGTGGACCGCCCTCATCCTGCTGCTCTTCGGCCTGGCCGCATGGGGCACCCGCATCCTCTGGCTCTTTGCCTTGGGTCCCGCGCTGATCTTCGCCGGCTACCTGGCCCGGGCCCGGCTGACCTACCTGGCCGGCCCCGACCGGCTGCTCGTCCAGACCCTGGCCGGGCGCCGGGTGATCCCGTACGCCGCCATCCAGCGGGCCGAGTACCTGGAACTGGGCGGGGGGCTCCGCTTGCTAGCCACCTTCGCCCCCGGGTACGCGGTGGGCTGGTTCTACCTCAGCGGACTGGGCCGGCAACTGCTGCTGGGCAGCACCGACCGCGGTCCCGCCGTCCGCTTGCACCTGCACCGGGGCGCGGTGATCTTGACGCCCCAGGATCCCGTGGCCGTTCTGGCGCTCCTGGACGAACGCGGCGTCCCCCTCGACGTCCCCCGCTGGGTCCTCAAGGAGGTGCGTCGCCGCAGGAAGGGCGAGCCCGGTTAGCGAACCCGGTTCGCAAACCCCGGGCAGCAACAACGCCCGATTGGGTCTGTCGTGGAGCAACGTTCCCATCCTGTGCCCCGGCGGCTGTTCGGCCAGGCGAACGGAGGGCGGCCCATGTTCCGGCATAGTCGACACTCGGTCGCCTCTCAAAACATCCGGATCGGGATCGGAATCCTGGTCCTGCTTCTGCTTACGAGTTGCACAGCAGGAAGCGGGGGCGACTCGAACGAGGGCGACGATCGACCGGCAGGTGAGGGTCGTCAGGGGCAGCTACAGCAGTTGCCCCTGGCGCCCTTGGACGTCGACTTCGTGGATCCGGACACGGGTTTTGTCCTCGACGAGGACGGCCGGCTGGCCAGGACGGAAGACGGCGGGACGTCCTGGCACGTGATCCACGAATTCGATGAGCCGATCACCCGCATCGATTTCGTCTCCGCGAGCGTGGGCTGGGCAATGGCCCGGGACGGCATCTGGTCGACGACCGATTCGGGAGCGTCGTGGACCAAGGTCCAGACGCCGTTCCCGCCGGGATTCGTCGACCTGGTTGATGAGGGCGTCGCCTGGGCGACCGACGACCGGTTCCGGTTGTACCTCACGACCGACGGAGGCAACCGTTGGGAGCCGAAGACCAACCCGTGCCTTTCGGTCGAGAATCCGGCAGCTTGGGCGGCCTCCTTCATCAGTTCCAATGACGGCTGGTTCATTTGTGGGAGCGATGAAGGAATGGGTGGCGAGACCAAGGTGCTGCGGAGAACGGCGGACGCCGCCGGCACGTGGGAAGAGACCGCGGCGGTCCAGCGCGATGGCGAGGAGGTGCCGGGCGGCCTCCCCGCGGGTGGCTACGTAGGCGACCTGTTCTTCCTTGACCCGAAGACGGGCTGGTTTGGAACCACCCGGTATGGCGAAGTATGGCATACGCAGGACGGCGGGAAGTCCTGGCAAAAGGTAAGCCAGGGGCCGTCCGGCGTGCGGGCCTTCACCGGGCTGGATTTCGTCACCCCGGAACTCGGCTGGAGCCTCCTCTTCGTCCAGGGCGACGACGGCTGGCGCCTGGCCCGGACGCGGGACGGCGGCGCCAACTGGGAAATCATCGACGTCGTGGTCCCGGGGCCGGCCGGGACGAGCCCATCCTCGGCCGAAACCACCGGGCCATAGCCCCGGGGAGACCCCTGGACCGTGCCCGACCCCTGCGCCGTGCGTGACCCCTCGTGACCCCTATACCGGGTGCGGCCCCTGCACCGTGGGTGAAGCCGGCAACTGCGGGCCCCCGGGACCGGCCGGCCCGCCGGCAGGGGCCGCTCCCACCCGTGACGCAAACCACCACCGACCTCGCGAATATCCTTTGCCGAAACGAGCCTGCCGGCGGAAGACCGGCACGGGGGCGGCCCCGAGCCGGCGGGCTCCTGGGGGATGCCCGTTCCTCCCACCATCGCACCCGTTTCCTTAACGACCGTTCGGTGGAACCGGCCCCGGGCCCGCAAGCCGGGCCGCGGGCAAACCGGCGGCAGCGCAGCACGGGACGGCGGCGGCGGCGCGGCAGCCCGGACCACAGCATGGCAAAGCGCTCCGGGTCGCAGCCCGGCGGCCCATCCGCCGCCACCGCACCCGTACCCGGCCCCGCCGGTACCCGCCGCGGCTCCTCGGCACGCCGCCCCGAAAGCGAGGGGGGTTCCCATGGCCATGGCCACCCTGCCCCCGCGGCAGGCGGCCACCCCGGCCGGCCGGCGGGTCGACCTGTCGGCCGCCTGGTGGACGTCGCCCCGGTGGGCGGAAGAGAAGCGGCGCATCAAGGCGGAGCTGGCCGCGCTGGAAGCCGGCATCACGCCCCGCAAGCGCTTGCGGGCCGTCGTCCGCACCCTGGCCCGCCACGGCCTGCTCCACCTGCTCAAGGACCGGCGGGCGGTCCGCACGCTGGGCGGCCCCTCCGGGACGCCGGGTCCCCACGACGAGCGCCTGCGCCAGATCGGCCGGCGGGTGCGGCTGGCCTTTCAGGAGCTGGGGCCGACCTTCATCAAGCTGGGGCAGGTGCTGGTGACCCGCCAGGAACTGCTGCCCGAGCCCATCACCATGGAGCTGGCCCAGCTCTTGGACCAGGTCCCGCCCATGCCCTTCCCCTACATGGCGGTGGTGCTGGACGACGAGCTGCCCGAGGGGCTGCAGACCTTCGCCTGGATCGACCCGGACCCCATCGGCTCGGCCTCCCTGGCCCAGGTCTACCGCGCCCAGCTCCGGGACGGCCGCCTCTGCGCGGTCAAGGTGGTCCGCCCCCTGGTCGACAAGCTGTTCCAGACGGACATCGCCAACATCGCCAAGCTGGCCAAGCGGCTGCAGAAGCTGCTGCCGCCCCCCATGGCGGCCTCCTCCGACCTGCCCGGCGTGATCCGCGACTACTACAGCAGCGTGCAGAGCGAGATCGACATGCGGATCGAGGCCCGCAACACCAACGAAGGGCGCGAGCTGGTGGAGGAGTTCGCCACGGTGGCGGTGCCCGAGGTCTACCTGGCGACCCGCCGCGTCCTGATCACCGAGTACATCGACGGGTGGAACATCAAGGACTTCCCCGTCGACTTCTTCACCTTCGAAGAGCGCTTCGAGCGGATGATCGACCTGGCCCACCTCTACATCAAGGAGTTCCTCAACGGTCGCTACCACGCCGACCCCCACGGGTCGAACCTGATGGTCTGCCGGCATTCGAAGAAGATCTACGTCATCGACTGGGGTATGGTGGGCCGGATGGACGCCCTGCACACCGAGGCCATCTTCCGCCACCTGCTCCACATCCGGTTGAACCAGGCGGAGGACGCCGCCGAAGTGATGCTGGACGTGTTCGAACCCACGGCCTACACCGACGTGGGGCGGCTCAAGGACCAGCTGCGTTCCCTCTACATCCAGTACGTCGACACCGAGCAGGCCGGCAGCCACAACTGGGGTCACCTGCTGGTGGAAGAGATCCGCATCGCCATGGAGAACCATTGCCGCATCCCGACCGGCCTCTCCCTCTGGGCCAAGGGCTGGTCGGCGGCGGAGGGCACGGCCCGCTGGCTCTGCCCGGAGATCACCTACCACACGGTGGTCGAGTCGGCGGACGTCCAGATCCTGCGCCGGCTGCTGACCCGGCGCTTCAACTACCGGGCCAACGCCGCCTGGATCGCCGAGGCGTCGGAGCTGGTCGCCACCTTGCCGCGGCGCCTCAACAAGATCCTGGAGCGGGCGGCCTGGAACGACTTCAAGCTGCCGGTGGAAGGGAGGCTGAACGAGCACACCACCCGGACCCTCAACCGCATGGTGAACCGGGCCACCCTGGGCCTGCTGTCGGGCACGTTCTTCCTGGGCGCGGCCCTGCTGGCTGCCCAGGGCGGGGCCGCCCTGAACCAGATCCCGGGCCTGGCGGCGGTGACCACCGCGGCCCTGTGGGGGTCCCTGGGCGTCGGCATCTACACCGTCTGGCGGGTGTTGCGGTCGAACAAGGCCTAACCCAAGGCGAGCGGGAGGGGTGAAACCGCATGTCCACGCATCCTGCCACCGCCCAACCGGCGGGAGGAACCGGCGGCGCCGGTGCGGTGGGCGCCGGCCCCGGCGGGTCGCCGGGAGCCGTGCCCGCGGCCCGGCCCGGCGGCTTCCGGGCCTGGAAGGCAAGCCGGCCCTTCTGGGGGGCC
The DNA here is from genome assembly GCF_054654595.1 of Thermaerobacter litoralis. NCBI lineage: Bacteria > Bacillati > Bacillota > Clostridia > Eubacteriales > Clostridiales Family XVII. Incertae Sedis > Thermaerobacter > Thermaerobacter litoralis. The sequence goes on from NZ_BAAIES010000008.1 coordinate 276,866, forward strand.
ACCATCAGCCTGATCGCGGGCTTCCTGATCCTGTGGATGCCCCTCAACCTGTTTCCCTTTGCCTTCCTGCCCGACACGCTGATCTTCCTGGGGTACCTGTTCTCGGGCCTGGTCATCGCCACGGCCATCGCGGGATACCTGCTGCCCGCGGCGTCGACCTACCTGGGCATCCTGGTCATCCTGTTCTCCATCGTCTCGATCTTCGGCGCCCTGGGCGGGCTGTTCGTCGGGGCGATCCTGGGGATCCTCGGCGGGTCGCTGATGGTCGCCTGGCAACCGGCGCCCCTGACCCCGGCGATGTTGAACGGCCAGGCCCACGGCACCGGAGGAACCGGCCCCGGGACGGGGGCCGCCGGGCCGGCTTCGTCCGCCGCCGCCCGCCGCCGGCGGGGCCGGCGCCATCCGGCCGCCCCGGCCGCCGAGGCCAGCTTCCACGCCACGGAGCTGGTCTCCGAGGAGGAGATCCGGCAGCGGCCCTGGCTGCGGTACTACCCCGCGGGGGTCCGGCCCCACCTCAACTACCCGGACATCCCCCTCCACCGCCTGCTGGAGCGGGCGGCGGAGATGCGGCCCCGGCACCCGGTGATCCACTTCTTCGGCCGGACCATGCGCTACGGGGAGCTCAACCAGCTGGCCAACCGCTTCGCCCGGGTCTTGGCCAACCTGGGGATCCGGCCGGGGGACCGGGTCGCCCTGATGATGCCCAACTGCCCCCAGTTCGTCATCGCCTACTACGGTGCGCTGAAGGCGGGGGCCGTGGTCGTCAACTGCAACCCCCTCTACAGCCCCCGGGAGCTGGAGTTCCAGCTCAACGACAGCGGCGCCCGGGTCATCGTCGCCCTGGACCTGATGTACCCCACGGTGCGGCAGGTGGTCCATGCCACGCCCGTCGAGCGGGTGCTGGTCACCCGGATCAACGAGTTCATGTCGCCCCTGCTGCGGCGGCTCTATCCCCTCAAGGCGAAGCGGGACGGCAGCTGGGTCACCATCGGCCGGGAGGAAGGTGTCCTCTGGTTCACCCGCCTCCTCAAGGAGGCACCGGCGGTGCCCCCGCCCGTGCAGGTGGGCCCCGAAGACCTGGCGCTGCTCCAGTACACCGGCGGCACCACCGGCACGGCCAAGGGCGCCATGCTGACCCACCGCAACCTGGTGGCCAACGTGCTGCAGACGGCGGAGTGGACCCTGCGGGGCCGCTGGGATGAGGCCCACCAGCAGGTGATCCTGGGCGTCATGCCCTTCTTCCACTCGTACGGCATGACCACGGTGATGAACCTGGCCATCGCCCTGCAGTGCACCATGGTTCCCCTGCCCCGGTTCGAGGCGGAGATGGTGATCAAGGCCATCGCCAAGTACCGGCCCACCATGGTGCCCGGCGTGCCCACCATGTACGTGGCGCTGATGAACCATCCCAAGTTCCACAAGATCGACGTCTCGTCCATCGAGGCCTGCGTCAGCGGCGCCGCGCCCCTGCCCCTGGAGGTCCAGGAGCGGTTCGAGGCCAGCACCGGCGGCCAGCTGGTCGAGGGGTACGGGCTAACCGAGGCGTCGCCGGTCACCCACGCCAACCCGCCCGATGCCAACAAGCGCAACGGGACCATCGGGCTGCCGGTGCCCGACACCGAGGCCCGCATCGTCGACATCGAGACGGGGACGCAGGTGCTGGGCCCCGGCGAGGTGGGTGAGCTGATCATCCGCGGTCCCCAGGTGATGAAGGGCTACTGGAACCGCCCGGAGGAGACGGCCCGCACCCTGCGGGACGGCTGGCTCTACACCGGCGACATCGCCACCATGGATGAGGACGGCTTCTTCCGGATCGTCGACCGGAAGAAGGAGATGATCATCAGCGGCGGCTACAACGTCTACCCCCGCGAGGTGGAAGAGGTCCTCTACGAGCACCCCAAGGTGCTGGAAGCGGCCGTCATCGGCGCACCCGACCCCTACCGGGGGGAGATGGTCAAGGCCTTCGTCGTCCTCAAGCCCGGGCAGACGGCGACGGAGCAGGAGATCATCGAGTTCTGCCGCCAGCGCCTGGCCAAGTACAAGGTCCCCCGGGCCGTGGAGTTCCGCAGCGAGCTGCCCAAGACGTTGATCGGCAAGGTGCTGCGCCGGGCCCTGCTGGAAGAGGAGCGCAAGAAGCAGGCGGCGGGGGCGACGGCGGCTCCGGCCGGCGCCTCCCGGGCCCCCGGCGGAGGGGCTACGGCGGCGGCCGAGCCGGAGGACGCCCCGGAGGCGGAGCCGGCCGGCGAAGCGGTCAGAGCGGCCGGGGCGGCCGGGGTGGCCGGGGCGACCGGGAACCCCAAGGGCGCCACGGGGGCCGGGACGGCCGGCTCGTCCCGGGCATCCGGCGCGGACGAACCGGCCGGCGGAACCGGCGGTGGGGCCCCTTCCGGCCTGCAGCCGCCGGCTCTGGAGCCGGCGGCCGGGCCCCATGGGGGTGAGACGGCCGGGCGTGCCGGCGCCGCCCCCCGGGCCGGCGACCCGCCGGCCCGGGTCGTCACGCCCCAGGAGCTCTGGCAGACCGGGGGCCCCGGCCGCGATGGCGAGGACGGCGGCGAAGGCGATTGGCGCAAGTGGTTCCGCTAGCGACGGTCGCCGCCCGGCACCGGGCAGGGCCGGCCGGGCCGGCCGGGAGGTGAGATCATGCGGTCCAGCAACGGGGCAAGCAACGGCCGCCGCATGACCATGGAGGAACGGATCCAGGCCTTCTTCCGCCAGAGCGGCGGCCCCAACAACCCCCAGATCCCCAAGCTGGTCGAGAAGCACCTGCTCTACGGGAAGGACCACGGCATCCCGGGCTACCGGGAGACCTTCGCCGACGCCTTCATCGACGCCGTGGTGGGCGATCCGTCGTTGCTCCTGATCTACGAGCGGGTCCAGCGCTGGCGCTCTCAGCGGCAGCGGGAGCGCCAGCAGGCCACCGCCACGGGGACCGACCCCGAGCTCTTGCGGCGGCTCGAGCGGCTGGAGCGAGAGGTGGCCCGGTTGCGGGAAGCCGTGGAACGGCTTGGTTAGCCCCGCCGGGGGCCCGTAAAAGGGGCAGGGTCGACGGGCCAGAGCCGCGCCGGCTTGAGCCGGTGCGGCTCTGGCGGGTGCCCCGGCCGCTGGGGGAGGGTCGGGGCCTGGGAGGGTGGACCGGGTCATCTCGCGTCACGGGGAGGGATCGCAGGATGCGATCCGCACGAGAGCTGGCCGCTGCCGCCGGCCCGCAGGACGGTGGCGGGCGGGCGGGTGGGAGCCGGTTCGTCCGGTTCGTCCCGGCACGGGCTGCGGTGGCCGCGGAGCGCTCCGAGGGGGAGGGCATGCCGGCCCGCCCCGGCGCCGCCACCCAGGGTGGCCCCGGGACCCCCGGGGCGATCGGACGCCGGCCCGCCTTGGGTCGCTGGGCTTTGACCCGCACTGGCTCGGGGAGCGGCCCCAGCGGCCGGACCCCCCTCGCGGCTCGGGCCGGCCGCCGTCGCCGGGCCGGCACCGCCGTCGCCCTGCTGGCCTGGCTGGCCTCCGTGCTGGTCCCTGCCGGCCCGGTCCTCCCGGCGGCGAGGAACCTGGCGACCCTGACGGCACCGGCGGCCGCCCTGGGCCTGGCGGCCGCGGCCACCCTCCTTCCCCGGCCCCGGCCGGCGGAAGCCGCGCCCACCGGGTATGTGCGGATGAGCGACGGCGTGCTCATCGCCGTCAACGTGCGGATGCCCGACCGCTACGTGCCCGGGCGCAAGTACCCCGCCATCTTCCTCATGGACGGCTACGACGGCGGTTCGTCCAGCGGGACCACCATCGCCGGGGTGGCCGACAGCCGCACCCAGCTGACCTGGATGTTCAACGAGCACTACGTGACGGTCCACGCCTCCATCCGGGGCACCGGTTGCTCGGGGGGCGAGTTCGACCTCTTCAGCTGGCGCACCGCCCTGGACGGTCGCGAGCTGATCGAGTGGATCGCCCGCCAGCCCTGGTCCAATGGCAAGGTGGGGATCATGGGCCACTCCTACAGCGGGCTGACGGGCTTCATGGTCGCCGCCACCCAGCCGCCCCACCTGGTGGCCGTCACGGTCTCCGGCCTGATCGACGACCTGTACCGGGGCATCGTCTACCCCGGCGGCGTCTCCAACTACGGCTTCCCGCTGCTGTGGACGGGCATCATCCGGCCGGCCTACGAGCTGGGCGGCGGCGTGGCGCCGGGCGTGCTGGCCGCCGACCCCGTCTGCGCCCAGAACGTGGCCTCCCACCGGCGCAACCTGGCCGACGACCCGATCCTCCAGGGGCTGGCCGCCGATACCGACAACGACTGGTACCGGTCCCGCTCCCTGATCACCTACGCCGACCGCATCCGGGTGCCGATCCACATCACCGGCGCCTACCAGGACGAGCAGACGGGTCCCCGGGGCCCCGCCCACCTGTGGGAGAAGGTCCAGGGCGTGCCCAAGCGCCTGGTGCTGACCAACGGCGTCCACGGCACCCAGATGGACCCGCCGGAAGTGTGGAAGGATCGCCTGGCCTGGATGGACCACTGGCTGCGGGGCATCGACGGCGGCTTCGGCACCTTGAGCCAGGACCGCACCTCCGTGGTCACGCTGCTGGAGATGCACCGGCAGGGTGACACCCTGGTCTCCAACGGCCGGAAGGTCTCCCGCACCTTCCCCCTGGAGGACACCCGCTGGACCCCCTGGTACCTCCGCGGGGATGGCCGCCTCTCCACCGACCCGCCCACCCGGCCGGAAGAACCGGCCCGCTACCTGTCCGGGCCCGGCCGCCAGTCGTGGAGCTACCAGCTGGGGCCGTCGGTGGGGCCGCCGCTGACCACCGCCCACCTGCCCGACGAGGTGGAGTACCGCAGCGCGCCCTTCACCCGGCCGACGCTGGTGGCAGGCCCCATCACCGCCACCCTCTACCTCTCCACCACGGCGCCGGACACCGAGCTGTTCGTCCAGTTGATCGACGAGGGGCCCGACGGCAGCCGCAGCTACCTGCAGCGGGGCCTTCTGCGGGCGGCCCACCGGGCGGTGGACTACAGCCAGAGCGACTACGCCGGCGGGGTCCTGTACCGGCCCCATCACCCCCACACCAACGCCGAGCTGGTGACGCCCGGCCAGATCGAGGAGTACCTGATCGAGGTCTTCCCCGTCGGGCACGTCTTCCGGCCCGGGCACCGGCTGGTCGTCAAGGTCCACGCGCCGCCCCTGCTGGACAGCTACTATCTCTACGTGCCGCGGCGGGTGCCGTCCATCAACACCATCTACCACGACCCCCAGCACCCGTCGCGGATCCTGCTGCCCGTGGTGCCGCTGACGGGCGTCAAGCTGGGGCCGGAGCTGCCGTGCGGGGCCCAGGTGGGCGTCCGGTGCATCCCCGGCGGGACCGGGGCCCCGTGACGGAGCGGGGCCAGAGCCGCGGGCGAGGGCCGGCCCATCAGGCCCGCGGGCGCCGCTGGCGCGGCCCGTAGGGTGCTACGGGCGGCGGGCCGCTGTGGGCCGTGAAGACACGCCGGATCCGGGGAAGCCGCCGGTGCCTCCCGTACCGGGGCCACCAGCGACAGGCGGCGGAGGGCACGCCGGACGCCCTCCGCCGCCTTCTTTAACGTGGGCTGCAAGCAGCGGCTGCCGGGGGCGGCCCGCCACCCCCGTTCACCCCTCGAGGGCGTCGACCTCCGCCCGGACCGGCATGGACGGCTGGGCGCCCGGCCGGGTGACCGCGAGCCCCGCCGCCCGGGTGGCAAACCCCAGCGCCCAGGAGACCGGGCGGCCTTCTCCCAGGGCCACGGCCAGGGCGCCGGCGAAGGTGTCCCCCGCCGCCGTGGTGTCGACGGCCTGCACGGCCAGGGCGGGTACGGCCCGCGCCGGCCCCGCCGGGGGCACGTAGAGGCAGCCCCGCTCGCCCAGGGTGACGGCCACGTGGATCCGCCCGCCTCCCAGCCGCCGGGCCGCCTGCTCGATGGCCTCCGGATCCCGCCGGCTGCCGAGCCCCGTCAGGGCTTGCAGTTCCTGCTCGTTGGGCAAAAGCCAGTCCACCGCCTCCAGGAGCCCCGGGGGCAGCGGCCCGTCGGGCACCGGGGCCGGCGTCAGGATCACCGTCGCCCCCGCCGCCCGGGCTACCTGGGCGGCCTGTTCCACCACCTCGAAGGGCGACTCCAGCTGGAGCAGAAGGACCCGGGCCGCGGCGATCCGCTCCCGGTCGGACTCGTCAAGCCGGCGGAACTGGGCGTTGGCCCCGGGGACCACCACGATCCGGTTGGACCCGCCTTCCTCCACGGTGATGGCGGCGATGCCGCTGGGACCCGGCACCCGGCGCACGCCGGACGTATCGATGCCCTCGGCGGCCAGGGCACCCCGCAGCTGGTCCCCGAAGGCGTCGTCGCCGACGCAGCCCAGCATCGCCACCGCCGCCCCCAGCCGGGCGGCGGCCACGGCCTGGTTCGCCCCCTTGCCGCCGCAGGCGGTGAAGAACCGCTCTCCCGCCACCGTCTCCCCCTGCCGCGGCGCCCGCCGGCAGACCACCACCAGGTCCATGTTGAGGCTGCCGGCCACCGCCACCGTCGCCTTGCCCGCACCCTTCGCCGTGCTCACGCCCATGCCCCCACGGATTCCCCACGGATTCGAGATCCCGGCTGCTCAACGATCCGCCCTGCTGGCAGGCCCACCCGGCGGACGACGGGCCCACCCGGCGGGGGGCCGGCCCAGCCGGCGGAGATCACCGGCTCCCCTGCGACCCACCCGCGCCTTTGCCGCCGGCGTCCCCGGCAGGGCGAAGGCCGCCGTCTCCCGCCGGGCTCCCCCGTCCCGCCAGGCCTTGCGCGGCGTCCCAGGCGTAGGCCCAGGCCGCCCGCCGGTCAGCTTCCGTCCAGCCCGGCGGCACGGCCCCCGGCCGCGCCGCCACCCAGGCGGCGACGAAACCGCCCAGCCGGGCCGCGGCCTCCGCCGGCAACCCCGCCTGCAAGCCGGCCAGCATCCCCGCGTTCCAGGCATCCCCGCACCCCGTGGTGTCGACGACCTGGGCCAGCGGCAGGGCGTCCACCTGCCACGGGCGGCCCCAGGCCCGGCCGTAGGCGCCCCGGGCGCCGGCCTTCACCCCCACCACGGGGACGAACCGGCCCAGCCGGGCCGCAGCCTCCGGCCCTGCTACGCCGGCCAGCACCCGGGCCTCCTCCTCGTTGGCAAAGAGGCAGTGGACCCCCTGCCACCGGCCGGCCAGCTCGGCCGGCCCTTCCCGGGCCAGCAGGGCCGCCGACGAGGCATCGACGGCCACCGGCACCCCCGCCCGCCGGGCCCGGGCCAGGGCGGCGCCCGCCCCCTCCCGGGCCTGGGGCCAGACGAAGGAATAGGCCGTCAGGTAGAGGAAGCCGGCCTCTTCGATGAGCCCCTCGGGCAGATCCGCCGGGTCCAGGCGGTGGTTGGCGCCCGGCCCGATCACCATGGACCGCTCCCCGTCCGGCTCCACCAGCGCCAGGATCACGCCCGTGGGCAGCTGGGGGTCCTCCACCACCCGCACGACCACGCCCTCCGCCGCCAGGGACGACGCCAGCGCCCGCCCCAGGGGATCCCGGCCCACCCGGCCGGCGAACACCACCTCCAGCCCCAGGCGGGCCAGCCAGGCGGCGGTGTTGGCCGCGGATCCGCCCTGGCGGGGATGGAGGGCGCCCCAGGTGTCGCTGCCGCGGTGCAAGGTCTCGGGAACCCGCACCACCAGGTCGAGGACCAGATCCCCGGCCACCACCACCGGCCCGTGCCGGCGGGGACCACCGGCCGGGCCCGCACCCGCCACCCGGGCCCCCGGCTGGCCCGCCTCCCGCTGTGGCCCGGCGGGGCGGGCTCGGTCCCCGCCGGGCCCCGTCCCCGCACCGGTCGCGGTCCCCGCGGCCGCCGCCCCCTCCGGCCCGGCGCCGGATTCGGGGCTTCGATCCGGCTTCCACCCCACGCCGCTCACCGGACCGCGGGCCGCCCTCCCGGGCGGCCGCCCGCCCGGCCGCCGGCCGGCACCGCCTTCTCGCCGGCCGCCGGCCCCCCGTTGGCCGTGCCCGCCAGCGCCGCCGCGATGGCGGCGCCCAGGCGGGCGTTGTTGAGCACCAGGGCGCGGTTCGCCGCCACCGTCCGGCCGCCGCTCAGCCCGTGGAGCCGGGCCAGCAGGAAGGGCGTCACCGCTTTGCCCTTGACCCCTTCGGCGGCCAGGTCCGCCTCGGCCTGGGCCAACCAGCCGGCGAAGGCCTCGGGATCCAGGGCATCCTCCGGCGGGATCGGGTTGGCCACCAGCACGGCGCCCGGCAGCCCCAGGGCCCGCCGGGCCCGCAGCACCGCCGCCGCCTCGGCGGCCGACTCGATCCGGGCATCCACCGGCAACCCCGTCGAGCGCAGGTAGAAGCCGGGGAACTCGCCGGTCCGGTAGCCCAGCACCGTCACCCCATGGGTCTCCAGGTACTCCAGGGTGGCCGCCACGTCGAGCACCGTCTTGGCACCCGCCGAGACGACGACCAGGGAGAGCCTCGCCAGGGCCGGCAGGTCGGCCGAGATGTCGAAGGTCTGGCCCCAGCCCCGGTGCACCCCCCCGATGCCCCCGGTGACGAACACGTCGATGCCCGCCCAGGCCGCCACCTGGGCCGTCGACGCCACGGTGGTCGCCGCGCTGCGGCCCAGGGCGCAAAGCACCGGCAGGTCCCGGATGGAGGCTTTGGGCAGATCCGGGCTCTTGGCCACCCGCTCCAGCTCTGCCCGGTTCAACCCGACCCGCAGGCAGCCGTCCAGCACCGCCACGGTGGCCGGGACGGCCCCCGCTCGCCGCACCTCCTCCTCGACGGCCAGGGCCATGTCCAGGTTGTCGGGGTAGGGAAAGCCGTGGGCGATGATGGTGGACTCCAGGGCCACCACGGGCCGTCCCCCGCGCAGGGCCTCCCGCACCTCATCGCCCAGTTCGAACTGGGGCGTCGCCGTCGTCATCGTCGCAGTCGCTCCTCCTCGGTCGGGGCCGCCTCACCGTCGGTCGGGGCCGCCTCACCCTCGCGCGGATGGATGGGGCCCTGGCGGTCGCGGAGGAACCCGGCCGGGCGGCCGTACCGCACCGCCTGGATCTCCGCCAGCAGGCTGCAGGCGATCTCCTCTGGCGACTCGCCGCCGATGTCCAGGCCCACGGGGGCGTGAAGGCGGGCCCGCTCTTCCGCCGCCAGTTCGATTCCCCGCTGGCGGAGTTCGTCCAGCAACCGTTCCGCCCGGCGCCGGGGGCCCAGCAGCCCGATGTACCGCACGGGACTGCGGGCGACGGCCGCCAGAAACCCCGCGTCCTGCAGGAAGTTGTGGGTCATGATGACCACGAAGGTGCGGTCGTCCAGGGTCACCGCCTGGTTCAGGTCCTCCGGGTGGCAGCGGACCACCCTCCGGGCCTTCGGGAACCGCTCGGCCCGGGCGAAGGCCGGCCGGCTGTCGACCACCACCACCTCGTAACCCAACGGCGCCGCGGCCTCCACCACGGGCAGGGCGTCGTGCCCGGCCCCGCAGACCAGCAGCACCGGCGGCGGCAGCACGGCCTCGATGAAGAACTCGCCCGCCCCCTCGAGGGCCACGGTACCCGTGCGGCCGGCGGCCAGCCACTCCCGGGCCAGCTCCGCCAGCCGGGCATCCAGCGCCGGATCTCCCAGGGAGCCCTCGGTGCCGCCGCCGGCCGCCACCACCAGCGACCGGCCGCCGCCGTCCCCGTCTCGGGCCGCGGCGGCCGGCGGCGCCGCCCCGCCGCCCAGTTCCACCGGGGGCCCGGCGCCCGGCCACCCCGTGCCGCAGCCCGACGCCGGGCCGGGGCCGGGTTCGTCCGTCCGGGAACCGGCACCGGGCCCGCCCGCCTCGCCACCGCCCGCCGGCCCCGGGCCCGCCCCCATCGGGTCCCGCGGTTCCAGGGGCGGCAGGGGCACCACCAGCGCCAGGCGCTCTCCCGCCTCCCGCCGCGCGAGGATGGATCCGAGCCCGGGTTGCAACGGCTCGATCAGCACCTCGACCGCCCCGTTGCAGCCCAGGCCCAAACCCCACAGCGCGTCGTCGTCCGCCGTCATATCGTATCCCACCCGCCGGGGGCGGCCGGTGGCGAGGACCTCCGCCGCCACCGCCACCACGTCACCCTCCAGGCAGCCGCCGCTCAGGCTGCCCACCGGATCGCCGGCGGCGGGGATCCACATCCGGGCGCCCGCCTTGCGGTAGGTCGAGCCCCGGGTGCGGGTGATGGTGGCCACCGCCCCGGCCCGCCCCTCCCGCAGGGCCGCGGCGATGGCGGCCGTCACGGCATCCATGATCCCACCCCTCTCCCTTTGCCGGGCCGGCCCCGGCCCTTCGCTGCCGCCGGAGCGGTGCCGAACCGGAGCGATGCCGCGCGCACCGGCCCTCTGGCGACCCCATGGCCGTCCTGCGGTCGCAGGCCCGGGGGGCGGGGTCGGGTTCCCCAGAGCCCCCCGCGGCGTTTTCCCGCGGCTTCCCCGGCCCGCGGTTCCGCGCCCGTCACGCCCCGCCGCGGACGGCGGCCAGGATCCGCTGGAGCTCGCCCCGGCCCAGGCGCTCCACGTCCTCCACGTGCTTGAGGACGCAGCCCATGGTGGCCTCCACCGTCTCCTCGTCCAGCTCGTCCCGGTGCAGGGCAACCAGGGCCCGGGCCCAGTCCAGGGTCTCGGCGACCCCCGGCGGCTTGTTCAGGCCCAGGGTGCGAAGCTGCTGGATGAACCGGACGATCTGCTCCGCCAGCCGCCGGTTGATGCCCGGCAGCCGCGCCTCCACGATCCGCGTCTCCTTGGCGAAGTCGGGGTAGCCGATCCAGAGGTACAGGCACCGCCGCCGCAGGGCTTCGGAGAGCTCCCGCACCCGGTTGGAGGTGAGCACGACGAAGGGCCGGTGGCGGGCCCGAATGGTGCCCAGCTCGGGGATCGTGACCTGGAAGTCGGCCAGCACCTCCAGCAGGAAGGCCTCGAACTCCTCGTCGGCCCGGTCCACCTCGTCGATCAGCAGCACCGGGGCCCGGTCCTCCCGGGTGATGGCATCGAGCAGTGGCCGCTTGAGCAGGAACTCCGGCGAGAAGATCTCCGCCTCCCGCTCCCCCACGTCCCGCCGGTCGCCCTCCTGCATCCGGATCCGCAGCAGCTGGCGGGGATAGTTCCATTCGTAGAGGGCGGCTGCCGCGTCCAGGCCCTCGTAGCACTGCAGGCGGATCAGGTCGGTGCTGAGCACGTCGGCCATCACCCGGGCGATCTCCGTCTTGCCCACGCCGGCGTGCCCTTCGATCAGCAGGGGCTTCTCCAGGCGGATCGCCAGGTGGATCGCCGTGGCGATGGAGCGATCGCCGATGTAGCCGCGTTCTTCCAGCTTGGCCAGGATCTCCTGGACGGCCTCGTGCACCCCCGCGTCCCTCCCGCGATGTCAGCCTTCCCAGACCGCCGCACCTATGGGGAGGCGATTCGCCGCCGGCGGCCGGATTCCCCCCGATCCGGGACCGCCGGTGCGGGACCTCCAGTCCAGGCCCCTCAGTGCGGCACCCTTGGCGGGGAGTCGCCCTGCGGGCCCCCGGGTCGGGGCCTGCGGTGCACGCCCTGGGCGGGGGGCCCCGGTGCGGCCCCCCGGCCGAACACCCCCGATGCCCCCCCTGCCGGGCCACCCCTGGCGCGGAACCGGACGGATCGGGTTCTTCAGCAGGAAACCGGCGCCGGCCGCAATAACTTATTAACTGTAACTAACTATCTTGCCCCATCCCCCACCCGCCGGGCGGGCGGGGACGAGGGCGTCCCGGGAGGCGCCATCCCAGGCACCATGGCACGCAGGCCGGGAAGACAACCCAGGGAGGCGGGGTTGCCGGCCCCTTCGGGCCGGCCGGAGCTTCTGCGCCTGCACAACCGCACCCTGATCCTCTCCTTGCTGCGCCAGCAGTCCCTCTCCCGGGCCGAACTGTCCCGCCAGGCGGGGCTGGCCCTCCCCACCGTGTCGCGCCTGGTCGACCAGCTGATCCAGGACGGGCTGGTGGAGGAAGGCCCCAAGCAGGCCACCGGCGGCCGCCATGCCGTGCGGCTGCGCCTCCGGGCCGAAGCCGGGTTCGTCCTGGGTGCCGAGCTCGGCCGGGACCGCATCGCCGTGGTGCTCAACGACCTCCAGGGGAACGTCCGGGCCCAGGCCGAACGGCCACGGGGCGAGACGGCGGACCACGACGTCAGCCGCCTTGCCGCCATGGCCGACGGGCTGCTGCGGGAAGCGGGGGTCGAGCCCGGGCGCCTGCGCGGGATCGGCGTGGGCGTTCCCGGCCCCCTGGACGTCACCGCAGGCACCGTGATCCAGCCGCCCAACTTCCGCGGCTGGTCCTACGTGCCCCTCCGGGACCTGCTGGCGGAGCGGTTCCACGTTCCCGTGTGGGTCGAGAACGACGCCAACGCCGGGGCCCTGGCGGAGTCGGTGCTGTCCCATCCCCAATGCCGCAACCTGGTCTTCGTCCTGGCCGACGCCGGGGTGGGGGCGGGCCTCATCCTCGATCGCCAGCTCTACCGCGGCGAGGGCGGCGCCGGCGAGCTGGGCCACTGCCCCGTTCAACTGGGCGGCCCTCCCTGTCCCTGCGGGCGCCGGGGGTGCGTGGAGGCCATCGCCTCCACCGACGCCATGGTGGCGTGGTTCCAGGCCCACCGGACGCGGCGGCCGGCGGCACCGCCGGTGGACGACTTTGCTGCCTTGCTGGCGGCCGAAGCCGCCGGCGACCCCCTGGCCCGCCAGGCCCTGGCCCGCGGCGGCCGGGCGCTGGGGGCCGGGCTGGCCATCCTGGCCAATCTCATCAGCCCCGAGGTGGTGGTGCTGGGCGGGCGGTCCATCCAGAGCCCGGCCTTTCTGGCGGCCGCCCGCCGGGAGCTGGCGCGCCGCCGCTTCGGCGCGGGGGAGGTGAGGGTGACCACGACCCAGCTGGGCCGCTCCAGCGTGGCCCGCGGGGCCGCCCTGCTCGCCTTGCAGGGCCTGTTCCAATCGCCTTTCATGACGGGGGCTGAGCCGCCCTTCGCCCCGGGGGCCGTCACGGCCGCCGGCACGCCGGGAGGAACGGCACCCCCCGGCGGGGCGGTGGAAGCCGGCGGGGCCCGTCAAGGGGGTGGAACCGGCTGAGCCGGCGGGACCGGCCGCCGGAAGCCGCCGGGGGGCGCCGGGGGAGGGGTCGGCGAAGCCCGTGCCAGGCCCCGCTTCCCCCGCCCGGCCCGCATCGGAGAGGAGCGGGGCCCCCGCCCCCGCCCGTGCCCAAGAGGGGCGTGGTTCCCGCCCGGCCCCCGCACGGCCCGCACCGGAGAGGCCACGTGGCCCCGACCCGGCCCCTGGCTCAGCGCCACGTGGCCCCGACCCAGCCCTGGCCCGGTGCCGCGTGGCCCCGGCCCCTGGCCCGTCACCGGGTGGCCCCGGTGCCCCGGCCGGGACCAGGCACGAGGTGGCACCAACGACAGATCGCGCAAGCACGCTGAGGCCAGAAGATGCCCCGGGAGGAGAACCGGAAGGAGGAGCCGCGATGGGCATCTTGACCTGGTGGAACCGGCGGGCCCGCAGCCGCTGGGCCCGGACCCTGTCCCTGCTGATCGCCGTGGCCGTGCTGGCCACCGGCTGCTCCTTGCCGTCGGCCGGCGGCGGCCAGCCGGCCGGTTCGTCGGACGCCAGCAACGCCTCCGGTGAGGGCTCCGGCGGCGAGAAGGTGACCATCCGCCTGGCCACCTGGGCCCATGCCGAGGAGGCCAAGGAGCTGCAGGCCATCCTGGACCGGATCAACGCCGAGAGCGACCGCTGGCAGATCGTCCACGAGCCCATCCCCAGCGACTACGCCACCAAGATCCAGACCATGCTGGCGGGCAACACGGCCCCCGACCTCTTCTGGCTCGCCCAGGAGGACGTGATCCCCTTCGCCGCCACGGGCGTGCTGCTGAAGCTGGACGAGCACCTGCAGGGCGATAGCCGCCCGGCCGCCAACCTGGGCGACTACTTCGAACCCATCCTGGGCGCCTTTACCTACGAGGGCGGCGTCTACGGCCTGCCCTGGATCGCCCAGCCGGTGGTCCTCTACTACAACAAGACGCTGTTCGACGAGGCCGGCGTGTCCTACCCCGACGAGACCTGGACCTGGGAGACCTTCAAGGAGGCCGCGGCCAAGCTCACCCGGGACACCAACGGCGACGGCGAGCCCGACGTGTACGGGTTCACGATGAACGGCTGGCCGCCCTTCGCCATGTTCGTCTGGCAGGCCGGCGGCGACATCGTGGGCGAAGACGGCCGGACGGCGCCCATCGACTCGCCGGAGGCCCTGGAGGCCGCCCGCTTCTACCAGGAGCTGATCTACAACCCCAAGTACACCGTCCCGGAGGAGGTCATCGCCGAGCAGGGCTTCGCCGACATGTTCAAGGCCGGCAAGGTGGCCATGTTCATGGGCGGCGCCTCCGACGACCTGGACCGGGTGCCGGACCTGGACGTCGGCGTGGCTCCCGTGCCGAGCGGCCCCAAGGGCCGGGTGACCTTCGCCTGGACGGCGGCCACCGTGGTCAACGCCAAGTCGCCCCACGTGGAGGAAGCCGTCGACGCCCTGGTCGCGCTGACCGAGGGCATCCACCACTGGAAGATCGTCGCCCCGCGCAAGTCCCTGGCGACCCGGGAACACCTGCTGCAGTCCGAGCCGCGCAAGGAGAAGGCGGCCGACGTGATCCTCCAGTCGCTGGAGTTCATGCGCCCGCTGCGCATCGTGCCCCAGTACAAGGCCTTCGATCAGGCCCTGTGGGAGCAGTACCTGGATCCCCTCTTCCACAAGCAGGGGACGCCGGACGAACTGGCCCCCAAGGTGCGGCCCGAGCTGGAGAAGATCCTGCAGCAGTCCTCCTGATGGACGAACCCGGCGGGCGCGGAGCCGGCCCCAACCGGCCGGCTCCGCGCCCCGTTGGGGCGGGCCGCCGGAAAGGAGGGGGTGGCGGTGTGGTCCTGGTATACCGATGCCTTGCGGGATTACGCGGCCACGGTGGTCCTGCTGGGTGCCCTGATGCTCCTGGTGTACGCGGGCCTGCGGGCCCTGGGGCGTAACCGCGACACGGCCCTGGGTTGGACCTTCGTGCTGCCGTGGCTGGTGGGCTTCTTGGCCTTCCAGCTCTTCCCCTTCGTCGCCTCGCTGTATCTGGCCTTCACCGACTACGACGTGCTGACCCCGCCCCGCTGGGTGGGCCTGGCCAACTTCGCCCGGCTCCTCGACGACCCGAAGTTTGCCGCATCGTTGAAGTTCACGGCCCTCTACGCCCTCTTCAGCGTGCCCCTGGGGATCGCCGGGTCCCTGGCCTGTGCCCTTCTGCTCAACCGCAACATCAAGGGCGTCGGGTTCTGGCGGACCCTCTACTACGTGCCGGCCGTGATCCCGGCCGTGGCGACGGCGGTGCTCTGGCGCTGGCTCCTTTCCACCGACGGCCTGGTCAACTCGATCCTGGGGCCGGTCTACGCGCTGCTTGGTCTGGACAAGCCGCGCTGGTTCCTCGACCCCGAGACCGTGTTGCCCGGGTTCGTCCTGATGAGCTTGTGGGGCGTCTTCGGCGCCAACACGGTCATCCTGCTGGCCGGGTTGAAGAACATCCCCCGCGAGCTGTACGACGCCGCGGCGGTGGACGGCGCCTCGGGCTGGGCCCGGTTCCGCCACGTCACGGTGCCGATGCTGAGCCCCACCTTGTTCTACGTCCTGGTGACGGGCTTGATCGGCGCCCTGCAGATGTTCACCCAGGCCTTCTTCGTCGAGATCCCGCGGACGACCCCCACGTTCCTGCAGGTGTACATCTACCAAGAGGCCTTCGGGCTCCGGCACATGGGGTACGCCTCCGCCATGGCCTGGGTCTTCCTGCTGGTGATCCTGGCCCTGACCCTGCTGGTGTTCCGCTCGTCGCCCCTGTGGGTCTACTACGAGAGCGAGGTGCGAGGTGAGGACCGTGCCGCGCGAGGTGCAAAGGCGCCTGGCCGATACCTTGACCTACTTCGTCCTGGCCTTCGGCGGCGCCTTCGTGCTGGTGCCCCTGCTGTGGATGATCAGCACGTCGCTTAAGGGGCGGGACCAGCTCTACGTCTACCCGCCGCAGTGGATCCCCTCGCCGGTGCGGTGGGAGAACTACGTGGAGGTCTGGACGACCCTGCCCTTTGCCCGGTTCTTCCTGAACAGCCTGTTCATCACGATTCTGGCCACGGTGGCCGAAGTGGCCAGCGTGGCCGTGGTCGCCTACGGGTTTGCGCGCTTTAACTTCCGCGGGCGCCACTTCCTCTTCATGCTGATGCTGAGTACCATGATGCTGCCCAGCGTGATCGGGATGATCCCCACGTTCCTGATCTGGCGGGAGCTGGGGCGGCTCGACACCTTCACCCCGCTGACGGCCCCCGCCTGGTTCGCGTGGGGTCCCGCTAGCGTCTTCATGCTGCGGCAGTTTTTGCTCAGCCTGCCGCGGGACTTCGAAGACGCGGCCGTCCTGGACGGCGCCGGGCCGCTGCAGGTGCTGCGCCACGTGGTCCTGCCCATGGTGCGGCCGGCCCTTCTGGTCATCGCCCTGCTGGCCTTCCAGGGCAACTGGACCAACTTCATGGCGCCCTTGCTCTACCTCAACACCCCGGACAAGTTCCCGGTCACCCTGGGACTCAAGTTCCTGGAGACGTCGCTGGGACCCGGTAGCGAGGCGCCCATGTGGAACCTGATGATGGTCGTCTCCCTGCTGGTCGCCCTGCCGATCCTGGTGCTCTACGCCCTGGCCCAGCGGGCCTTCATCGAGGGCATCCGCCTGGGCGGCACCAAGGGCTGAGCAGTGAAACCGCCCCACGGGACGACCCACAGGGGCCAGGGGCCGATCCATGGGGAACCCGGGGGCGGGGGCCGGGGCCGGCCCGGGCCAGCCGGTCCCCCAGCGGGTCCCGAAGGAAAAGCCCGAAGGCGAACGTCAATGGCAACGTCAATGGCAAGGAAAGGAGATCACCCGGTGCTCCGCGTGGCCGATCCGCAGCACGCCACCTCGTATCTGCTGGGGCCCTTCACCAAGCACCCCGGCAACCCGATCCTCGCCCCCCGGGGCGACACCTGGGAGGCGAAGGACGTGTTCAACCCCGCCGCGGTGGTCAAGGACGGGCGGGTCTACCTGCTGTATCGCGCCGAGGACCACACGGGCCCCGGCCAGTGGAACGGCACGTCCCGCATCGGGCTGGCCGTCAGCGACGACGGCATCCACTTCGAGCGCTGGCCCGAGCCGGTGCTGGTGCCCACGGAGCCCTACGAGCTGCCGGGCGGGTGCGAGGACCCGCGCCTGACCTGCATCGACGGGCGCTATTTCCTGACCTATACCGCCTTTGACGGGATCACCGCCCGCCTCTGCCTGGCGACGTCCACGGACCTGGTCCACTGGGAGAAGCACGGCATCCTGTTCCCCGACTGGCAGGGGGACACGGGCCGCATCTGGTCCAAGTCCGGCGCCATCTGCCCCGTGAAGATCGGCGGCCGCTACGTCATGTACTTCGGCGACACGTCCATTTGGATCGCCACCTCCGACGACGGCTTCCGCTGGGTCCCCGAGCCCGAGCCCGTGCTGCGGATCCGGCCCGAGGCGGGGAACTTCGACACCCTGCTGGTGGAACCCGGCCCGGCGCCCCTGGTCACCAACCAGGGCATCCTGCTCATCTACAACGCCGCCCACCGGCTGGCCGAAGCCAGGCGCGGTGGAGGCGGTGACCATGGCGGCGATGTCCCACCGCCGGCCTACGGCGGCCCCGCCGGCTCGGGCTATGTCCGCTACGCCGCCGGGCAGGCCCTGTTCGACCTGCGGGATCCACGCAAGCTGATCTGGCGCTCGACCCACCCCTTCTTCGAGCCCGAGACCGACGACGAGGTCCGCGGCCAGGTGGATCACGTGGTCTTCGTGGAGGGCCTGGTGGAGCACCGGGGGACGTGGTTCCTCTACTACGGCATGGCCGACTCCCGGATCGGCGTGGCCACGTACCGGCCGGCGTGAGGTGACGCCCGTGGAACGCGAAGCCTCGCCCCTTGCCAAGCCGCCGGCCGGCGCCGGGTCCCCGGTGCCGGCCCCCGCCTTTTCCCCCGCCGGCTCGGCCACCGGGACCACCAGCCGTGCCGGCGTACCGTCCGGCCCCGCGGTGCCCGCCATGCCCGCGGGGCGCCCCCGGCCGGCTGGCGCCGTCCGGCCGGCCGGGGTCGGCCAGCAGGCGCGAACCAGCTGGACCTGGCGGGCCGGGCCGGCTTTCCTGCTGGGGGTCAACTACTGGCCCAGCCGCCAGGGCGTCGAGATGTGGCGGGACTGGCAACCCGAGGCCATCGCCGCCGAGCTCCAGGCCCTAGCCGCTACGGGGTGCCGGGTGGTCCGGTTCTTCCTCCGGTGGTCCCACTTCCAGCCGGAGGAGGACCGCGTCGATCCCGTCGCCCTGGCCCGCCTGCGGCAATTCTGCGATCTCGCCCACGGCGCGGGCCTGGGCGTCATCCCCACCTTCTTCACCGGCCACATGAGCGGCGAGAACTGGGACGTCCCGTGGCGCCGGGGCCGCTGCCCCTATACCGACCCCGGCATGCTGCGAGCCCAGGTGCGGCTGGTGCAGGCGGTGGCGGCGGCCATCGGCGACCACCCGGCCCTCGTGGCGTGGGACCTGGCCAACGAGCCCGACATCTTCGTGCGGCCGCCGTCACCCGACGCGGGGTGGCTGTGGTGCCGGCTGCTCTACCG
Source organism: Thermaerobacter litoralis (assembly GCF_054654595.1). Lineage (NCBI taxonomy): Bacteria > Bacillati > Bacillota > Clostridia > Eubacteriales > Clostridiales Family XVII. Incertae Sedis > Thermaerobacter > Thermaerobacter litoralis. Next base: position 295,536 of record NZ_BAAIES010000008.1, read on the forward strand.
AGAGCTCAAGGCGGCGACCCCCACCGTCCCCGTCACCCTGGGGATCCACGTGGCCTCCCTGGTGGACGACTGCGGCTTCCGGCCGGAGGACGTGGCCGAGGCCGCCGACTTCCTGTGCATGCACCTGTACCCGATCTACTCCCCCTGGTGCCCCGATCCGGTCGGGACGATCCGGCCCAACCTGCTGGTCCCCTTCGGCGACCGGCTGGTGGCCGCCATGGGCCGGCGGCCGGCGCTGGCCGAGGAGTTCGGCGGCACCACCCTGATGATGGCGCCCGAGCGGCACGGCCGGTACGTCAACGCGGTGCTGGGGAGCCTGTTCCTCCACGGCAGCCTGGGCGCCGTGGCCTGGTGCGGGCTGGATTTCACCTGCGCCGAAGACCTGCCCTACGACAGCACGCCCTACGAGGTGGCCTTTGGCATCCTGGACCCCGACGGCCGGCCCAAGCCCGCCGGGGAGGCCTTCGCCCGCTTCGCCCGGCTGCTGGAAAAGTTGCCGACACCGCTCCACCCTCTGCCCCCCCGGGCGGCCATCCTGCTGCCCGAACGCTACTACGACAACGCCGACGCGGACATCACGCCCGAGCGCAACTTCGCCGTCCTGTTCAACGCCTTCGTGCTGGCCCGGCGGGCGGGGCTCGCCGTCAACCTGGTGCGCCCGGACGACGACTGGTCGGGTTACCGGCTCTTGATCGCCCCCTGCGTTCCCCGCCGCAACAGCCTCTCGAATCGCACCTGGAACCGGTTGCGCCGGTGGGTCGAAGCCGGCGGCACCCTGTACCTGTCCTACGACGGGGTTGCCCTGCCCGGCATGGAGGCGGTCTTCGGCGTGGCGATCCAGGATGCCTATCCCCGGGAGGCCGTGGATCCCGCCGGTGGGGCGCCGGGCGCCGGCCTGTGGGAGCTGGTTCTGGACGAACACGGCGCCGCCGGGGGCCTCGGCATAGGCCCCACGCCTGGCGGCTCCGGCAACGTCCCCGGCAACTCGGGCCCTGCCCCTGGGGGATGGCAGGCCACCGGCCCGCAGGCCGCCGGGGCGTGGCAGGCCACCGGCCCGCAGGCCGCTGGGGCGCAGGCCGCCGGGGTGCAGGCCACCGGCGCGCCGGCCGCCGGGGCGTCCCGGATCGCCGCACCCGCCGGCCGCGTCGTGGGTCGCTACCGGCCGGCCTTTACTTCGATTCTCTCTCCGAACGCCGGAACGGCGGGGTCGGGCGTCCGCAAGCGGCTTGTGGCCCAGGCCCGCGGCGCTGCCGTGGTGGGGTGGATCCGGCCCGCCCTGGCGTCCCCCCGGGCCGAGGCCGAACAACCGGCAGCGCCGGAGGCCCGGGCCGCCGGGGCCGAGCCGGCCGTGTTCGTCCACCGTTGGGGCCGCGGGTGGGCCATGCTGGTGACCGACCCCCTGGAGTGGATGCTGGCCGGCATGCCCGGTGTCTACCGGGACGACGCCACCCACCAGCTCTACCGGCTGGCTGCCCGGCTGGCGGGGCTCGACGGCTCGTGGCAGGTGGACCACCCCGACGTGGAGGCCGGAATCCTGATGGCACCGGGGGGCGCGGCCCGGCCTGGCGCCACCGATTCCCCTGCATCCCCCGTGGCCGCCCCCTTCCCCGCAACGACCGGCGACGCCGACGGCGATGCCTACCTGGTGGTCGTCAGCCACCACCCGGCCCCCTTGCGGGTGACCGTGACGACGGCGGCGGCACGGTCCGCCACGGAGCCGGCCACGGCGGCGCCGGCCACGATGGTGCCGGCCGCGGCGCCACCGACCGCGACGGCGCCGGGCACAGCGGCACCTACCGCCACGGCGGCCACGGCGGCATCGGCCACGAGGCCACCGACCGCGACGGCACCGGCCACGGCAGCGCCGGCCACCACGACGCCGGCCACAGCGGCACCGCCCGCGACGGAACCGGCCCTCACGGCACCGGCCATGCCCGCCGCGGCCATGACGGCGCCAGCGCAAGACCGCGGCCACCCTCAGGCGGGTTCGTCCCCCGCGGCCCCCGAAGCCGCCCCCCAGGTCGCCAGCGGCGCCTTGAGGGCGGCCGGCGAAAGCCCGGCGACCCGTGCCGGGACCCTGGCGGCGCGGGCGGAGGGGGAAACCCCTCAAGAGCCCGGTCGGGAGGCGAAGGCCAGTGCGACGCCCCTGGGTACGCCAGCCTCAGGACCGAACGAACCGGCCCCGACCGGGGGGCTTACCGGCATCGCCCTGGTCGACGTGGTCACCGGGGAGCGGTACGTGGTCTCGGGGGAAAGGTCCCTGGGGCACCGGGTCGCCGGGCCGGGAGAGCCGGGAGATCGAGACCCTGCGTGCTGTTCCTCCGGCACCGGTGCCGTGGGTGCCGCAGGTGCCGTGTGGTATTTCGGCCCCATCGATCTTGAACCCGGCGGCTGGCGCGTCTTCCGGCTGGAAGGCATGGCGGCGCCGTGACACCGCGTCCCGGCGCCGCTGGCCCCGCAGGCCCGAGCCGCTCCAGCGCAGGAACGCACCGGCCCCCCAAGGCCGCGGGACGCTCAGGCTCCGCCCGCCGGCCCTGTCGAACGGGGCCGGCGGCGGCCGAGCCGAGGGCGACGCGCCAGCAGGTCGACCAGGCGAACCAAACTGTCGACACTGTGGGCCGGCGCCAGGACGTCGATGTAGGGCAAAGCCACCTGCATCCCTTGCGCCCGCGGCTCGTACCGAGGATCGCCAGCCAGCGGGTTCATCCAGACCAGGCCCCGCACCCGCCGCCGGCACTCCCGCAAGCACCGGCCGAGAAGATCCAAATCCCCCCGGTCCAGCCCGTCGCTGACCACCACCAGTACCGTGTCCCCGTCCAGGAGCCCCCGGTACCGCTGCAGGAGCGTCCAGAGGCAGTCACCCAGCCGCGTTCCTCCCGACCAGTCGGCGGTGACCGCCGCCGCCAGGGCCATGGCCCGGTCGACCCGCGGCAGCCGTAACACGGGCGTCAGCCGCGTCAGCCGCGTCCCCATGGCGAAGGTCTCAACCCGGCCCCCCGCTTGCTGGAGCCCATAGAGGAAGTGGAGGAAGAGCTGGCTGTAGACGTCCATCGAACCCGAGACGTCGAGCAGGCACACCAGGCGCGGCCGGTCGGGCCTGCGCCGGCGGCGTGGCCAGCGGGTGAGGTCCCCCGCCTTGCGGGCCGCCTCGCGGAGGGCCCGGCGCCCGTCGATGGCCCCCTTCCTGGTCCGGACGAACCGGCGGGACGGCCGCGTGGCCAGCCAGCGCCCGAGCCGCCGGGCGGCCCTGAGGACGAGGGTGCGTTCCTGGGGCCTGAGGAGCTGGAGATCCCGGCGGGTCAGGACGGCCAGCGGGCTGTAGCCTCCAGGGCTGCCCCCTGCCCGGGCCAGCCAGGGGCCGGGTTCGTCCGCCGGGGTCGATGGATCGTGGGAACCGTCCCGACGGCCTGAACCCTCCCGGTCTCCCGTCGCCTCACCGGCCGGACCAGCCGGTTGAGCAACCGGCACCCGGTCGAGCCTGGCCGGGCGGGGCATGCTTGGCGTGGCCAAACGGATCAGATCGGTCGGGTCGGCCTCTTCCACCGGGTCGAACAGGCGGAGCCCATCGTCGTCGCCGCCGCCCGCGGGACGGGCCCTGGGATCGATGCCCTCGCGGGGCTCCGCCCGGGCGGCATGTGGCGGTTCGTTGTCGGATTCCGGGGGGGCATGGTCCGGGTCGTCCTGCGGCGGATCGTCTGCCTGGCCGGTTCCGGCGGGACCACCGGCGCCGCCGGGACCGATCGTGGGAAGGGCGTTTGTGTCCAGGAAGGTGTCGCCAGCGGCTTGCCGGTGGAAACGAACCACGTCCCCCCAGAAGAAGGCGTCGAGGGCCCGGTCGACGACCGGGACGTCTTCCGGGTGGCGGGCAAGGACCGCCCGCAACGCCGCCCGCACCTCTGCTGGGTCGGCCAGGTCCACGTGGGTCAGGGCGGCCAGGGCCGTCACCGCGTCGCCCGGACTGGTCTTCAAGCCGGCCCGGCGCAGCCGCCGGACCAGGTCAACGACCCGGTCCCGCAGGTTGGCAGGGGGAGCGTTCTGAACTTTGTTGGTCGTGGTACGGCCCGGTTCGGACACGGATGGTCACCTTCTGCGACGGTCTTATGACGGCGCGTGTCAGCTCCGGCGAGTTCTGTGACGACCCTGCACCGTTCATGAAAGCCCTGCAACGGTCCCTTGACGGTTCTGCGCACCCTCTACGAGCCACCCACCGTGAACGTGTGGCGGCCCTGCAACGGCCCCTTGACGGTTCTGCGCAGCCCGCGGTGGGGCAACGGTGCTTCGAAACGGGCATATCTTCCGTGAGTGCTTCGTCTTTCGATCCCTCGTAGGGACCGACGGGGCGGCGGGCCGGGCAGAGCGGTAGTCTAGGTCGTTCAGCACCTCGCCTCCCCTTTCCTCTGGCTAGGCCGACGCCGAGGGCTTCGGCGAGACGCATGTCGTTCAGCACCCCCAGCCCCGGACCCAGCCCCGGCCTCTGCCCCGCGCTTCGGCGACACGCATGTCGTTCAGCGCCCAGCCGCCCGTTCCTCCCCGAGGTTTCCGTCCACGCTGACCGGCCGCCGTTATATCGTTTTTTTCTGTCGACCTCCGGTTGGCCCAAATCCCCGGGAGGTCGACAGACGCTTCCATTTTACCCCACCCCGTGTCCCACAAGGGTTTCTTGGCCTTGCGCACCCAATCCTGTCCAGATACCCACTTTCCGGATCGACAGCCCACCCGGCCAGGGGGTTAGGAGGGATATGGGTTTGTTGTCGCGAAGGTAGGGTTTGTAGGGTACCTATGAGGGATCGAAATTCGTCGGGCGGTAGGGCGATGGGGTGCGGGTTGTCCGGCCGGTTTGTAGGGTACCTATGAGGGATCGAAATCGTGAAGTGGCGATGGGTCGAGGATGACGGGCGATAGTTTGTAGGGTACCTATGAGGGATCGAAATTGCTCCCGGACACTGCGGATGATCTCCTGCTGCCGCGTTTGTAGGGTACCTATGAGGGATCGAAATTGAAGGGCGGCTTCCAACAACTCGATGGTCTTGTCGTTTGTAGGGTACCTATGAGGGATCGAAATCGTCGAGTAGCGGCCGTGCTCGATAGGGCGCCCGCGCGTTTGTAGGGTACCTATGAGGGATCGAAATCACTACCACCAGTACGGCGGCAGCTGGACCAGCGTGTTTGTAGGGTACCTATGAGGGATCGAAATTCCATCGAAAAAGCGCAGATAACGGGGGTTTGCCCAGTTTGTAGGGTACCTATGAGGGATCGAAATACGAAGGATCGCTTCGTCATGGTCCTGCCACGTATGCGTTTGTAGGGTACCTATGAGGGATCGAAATTGGGCACCAGGTGGGATGCCGCCGCCCGTGGCACCCGGTTTGTAGGGTACCTATGAGGGATCGAAATCCGTGTGAATAGCAGGAGCAACATCATCCCTATCGCGTTTGTAGGGTACCTATGAGGGATCGAAATTCATCCCAGACCTCGCCGTCCAGCACGAGGTCGATGGTTTGTAGGGTACCTATGAGGGATCGAAATCGACGCGGCAGCGGAGATGCTCGCGGATGCGCTGCGTTTGTAGGGTACCTATGAGGGATCGAAATCCTCGCCCCACCCGGCCGGTTGGACCAGCCGGTCGACGTTTGTAGGGTACCTATGAGGGATCGAAATGAAGAGATCGTCTCCGTCGGCAAGGGCACGCTGACGGTTTGTAGGGTACCTATGAGGGATCGAAATCCGCCTCGTTCGCTCATAGACGACCCTCCCGTGGTGTTTGTAGGGTACCTATGAGGGATCGAAATATCCGGGCGCCGGGGCGGCGGCCCTGGCCCTGGCCGTGTTTGTAGGGTACCTATGAGGGATCGAAATGGTGTCCAGCGGCGTTCGTTCAGCGCCGCCTCGATGCGTTTGTAGGGTACCTATGAGGGATCGAAATCATGGGAACCATCCTCCCTATGTGTGATTCCGGCACGGTTTGTAGGGTACCTATGAGGGATCGAAATACGTACGATCAAGCGGTCCAGTTGGTCCGAGCCTAGTTTGTAGGGTACCTATGAGGGATCGAAATTGATACAATTCCAGCGGAGGAGGCGCGGGAACCGTGTTTGTAGGGTACCTATGAGGGATCGAAATATGTCAGCCCCGGGAGGTGAGGGAATGGGGTCCTTGGTTTGTAGGGTACCTATGAGGGATCGAAATCGGGTACTGGGCGGACGTAGACGAGGTGCCGGCGGGTTTGTAGGGTACCTATGAGGGATCGAAATAGCGGACCACCCGCGCCAGCACGGGCCAGACCATTGTTTGTAGGGTACCTATGAGGGATCGAAATTGGCCATCGGCGGAATCGCCGATATCAGGAAGCAGGTTTGTAGGGTACCTATGAGGGATCGAAATGAGGTTTCCGCTGACCGGTCAGAGGAATGCACCGTAGTTTGTAGGGTACCTATGAGGGATCGAAATCCGATACGAGAATAGCCATGGCCACATAATCCGAATCGTTTGTAGGGTACCTATGAGGGATCGAAATCGGCGTACTCTTCTTCGGTCATCCGCAGATCATACACGTTTGTAGGGTACCTATGAGGGATCGAAATCAAACAACGAACCAGTCCAGACAACGAACCAGTCCAGTTTGTAGGGTACCTATGAGGGATCGAAATCGCACTCCACTACTTCGGTATAGACTTCTCCGCATTGTTTGTAGGGTACCTATGAGGGATCGAAATGCAACTTCAACTGCCCAGTGAAGGAATTCCTCTTCGGGTTTGTAGGGTACCTATGAGGGATCGAAATCGTGATCCGGGAGCTGCCGGAGCGGGCGCAGGAGCCGAGTTTGTAGGGTACCTATGAGGGATCGAAATGCAACAGCCTGGGGAGCAACGGCCTGCGTAGCGAGTTTGTAGGGTACCTATGAGGGATCGAAATACCGGTCAGCGGAAATTTCCAGTTCGATCCCTACGGAGTTTGTAGGGTACCTATGAGGGATCGAAATAAGTCCGTGCGCCGCTCATGGTGGCCCGGCAGTGGTGGTTTGTAGGGTACCTATGAGGGATCGAAATCTCTCAAGATGGGCCGGCTCCTAGTTTAGAGCGGCTAGTTTGTAGGGTACCTATGAGGGATCGAAATGATACTTCGCACTCAATGCCTATGGATACGGTCGAAGTTTGTAGGGTACCTATGAGGGATCGAAATTGTGTTGGGTTGCCGGGCCGGTGGCGACATGGTATAGTTTGTAGGGTACCTATGAGGGATCGAAATGTGACGGCTGCCGCTGGTGCGATGGCACCGGCCAGGGTTTGTAGGGTACCTATGAGGGATCGAAATGGACCGAACCTTCCGGATACGTTCGACCAACTCCTGAGTTTGTAGGGTACCTATGAGGGATCGAAATTTCGGCGTCGTCGGGTTCGACCCGCGCCGCCTCCACGTTTGTAGGGTACCTATGAGGGATCGAAATTCGACGGCCACGGTGACGCCCTCTTCCACCAGGTAGGTTTGTAGGGTACCTATGAGCCTGTTTCACGAACCCAGGTATTTCCGCAGGATTGCAGCCACGGGAGGTTAAGTGAAGGCATCGGTTGGAATTCGCCATCGCCTGAGGTGTTCCTATGGCCTACCACTTCCGCCCGGTGAACCGCGACCAACTGTACCTGCTCCCACCGAGTCTCCGCGACTGGCTGCCCGAGGACCATCTGGCCTGGTTTCTAATCGACGCCGTCGAGCAGATGGACCTGCGGGCGTTTCGGAGCAAGTACCGCGCCGACGGATGGGGCGGGGAGAGCTACGACCCCGCCATGATGGTGACGCTCCTGCTGTACGCCTACTGCGTCGGCGAGCGGTCCAGCCGGCGGATCGAGCGACTGTGCCTCGAGGACGTGGCCTTCCGGGTGATCACCGCCAACCAGAAGCCGGATCACGTGACCATTGCCCGCTTCCGCCAGCGCCACGAGCGGGAACTGGCCGAGCTGTTCACGCAGGTGCTGCGGCTGTGCCGCGAGGCGGGGCTCGTGAAGGTCGGCGTGGTGGCACTGGACGGGACGAAAGTCAAGGCCAACGCCTCGCTGGCGGCCAACCGAACCGACGATGCGATTCGCCAGGAAGTGGAGAAGATGCTCCGGGAGGCGGAGGCCACGGACCGGGAAGAAGAGGAGCGGTACGGCCCCGGGCGCCGTGGGGATGAGTTGCCGGAGGAACTGCGCTCCCGCCAGAGCCGGCTGGAGCGGCTGAAGGCATGCAAGCGGTGGCTGGAGGAAGAGGCGGCCCGGGAAGCGGCCCGGCAGCAGGCCCGCATCGAGGAGCGGAAAGCCCAGGAGCAGGCGACCGGCAAGAAGCGGCGGGGGCGGAAGCCGAAGGCGCCGGATGCCTCGGTGGATCCGGCGGCCAAGGCCAACGTGACGGATCCGGACAGCCGGATCCTCAAGACCCGGCAGGGCTTTGTGCAAGGGTACAACGCCCAGGCGGTGGTGAGCGAAGACCAGCTCATCGTGGCCGCGGCGGTGACGCAGGACGCCAACGACGTCGGCCAACTGCACCCGATGCTCCAGCAGGCGCAAGCCAACCTGCGGGCCGCGGGCGTCAACAAGCCCATCCGGGCCGTGGTGGCCGACGCGGGGTACTGGAGCGAGGCGAACGTGAAGCAGGCGCCGGCCGAGGGGCCGGAGCTGTTCCTGGCGACGAGCAAGGAGTGGAAGCATCGTCAGGCGGTGAAGGATGCACCCCCTCCGCGGGGCCGGATCCCCAAGGGGCTGAGCCTGCGGGAGCGGATGGAACGCAAGCTGCGGACCCGGCGAGGGCAGGCGATCTACGCCAAGCGCAGCCAGACCGTGGAGCCGGTGTTCGGGCAGATCAAGGCCGTGCGAGGGGCCGACCGGTTCCTGCGTCGCAGTCTGGCGGCGTGTGACAGCGAGTGGAAGCTGCTCTGCCTGACCCATAACTCGCTGAAGCTCTGGCGAAGGGTCACGGAGGCGTCCTCATCCTCGCCCTTGGGTTGGATGGCGGCGGGGTTGGCGTAGATAGGGTAACGACCGGGCCGCCGGCCTACCCCGTCCTGACCGTCAGCCCACGGGACATAGCCGAATCGACCCGGTACGTTCCCCCAGTTCTGATCTCGTCAGGATCAGTGAAACAGGCTCCTATGAGGGATCGAAATCGTCATCGGTGACCGCCCACCGGCCATCCGCGAGCGTTTGTAGGGTACCTATGAGGGATCGAAATTCGCTTCCACCCACACTTACCCAGAAGTCATCAGAGTTTGTAGGGTACCTATGAGGGATCGAAATCGTCCGCCGTCACTTCCACCGCGCCGACCGCCTGGGTTTGTAGGGTACCTATGAGGGATCGAAATACCCACCGACCCGACCCACCCGCTCGGCACCACCGAGTTTGTAGGGTACCTATGAGGGATCGAAATGCCGAGAACGGGCGGAACGGATGGGGTGCGTAGGGTGTTTGTAGGGTACCTATGAGGGATCGAAATCCAAGGCATGCACTGCACCGGCCCCGGCGGCCGGCCCGTTTGTAGGGTACCTATGAGGGATCGAAATTCTGGCCGCAGTACCGGCACCCTTTGCCAAGGCATGGTTTGTAGGGTACCTATGAGGGATCGAAATGAGCGTCTACAAACAACGAACCAGTCCAAACAAGGAGTTTGTAGGGTACCTATGAGGGATCGAAATGCACCCTTCACCAAGACACGCGCTGCACTGGCCACGGTTTGTAGGGTACCTATGAGGGATCGAAATACCGGCTCAATCTCCTGCTGGCGAGCGAAACATTTTGTTTGTAGGGTACCTATGAGGGATCGAAATCGCCCTAGGAGCGGCGGAACGGATGGGGCGCGTAGGGGTTTGTAGGGTACCTATGAGGGATCGAAATACGATGATCCGGAACCACTCCTTGCGCATTCTGCATTGTTTGTAGGGTACCTATGAGGGATCGAAATCGAATTCGGCGATGACGAAGAGTGCCCAGAATGCCGGGGTTTGTAGGGTACCTATGAGGGATCGAAATCTGGCCAACGTGAATGTGTAACCCACATGCGCCGTCGTTTGTAGGGTACCTATGAGGGATCGAAATACGATGATCCGGAACCACTCCTTGCGCATTCTGCATGTTTGTAGGGTACCTATGAGGGATCGAAATCACCGGGGGCAGAGTTCGTCATGATCTTCGGGGCATTCGTTTGTAGGGTACCTATGAGGGATCGAAATACAACAGAATATCGCGCCAAACCTCCCAAACCTCCCGTTTGTAGGGTACCTATGAGGGATCGAAATCATATCCATGTCGGTCGGCAGGAACGTCCTGGCCAGTTTGTAGGGTACCTATGAGGGATCGAAATTACTGGCACCCTCCGCCAAGGCATGCGCTGCACCGGGTTTGTAGGGTACCTATGAGGGATCGAAATCCTAGCCGTGCCGAATTCGCGGCTGATCGGTGTCTCGGTTTGTAGGGTACCTATGAGGGATCGAAATCTGCTCGAATGCGTACTGCATGGGGAACCACCCTCCCGTTTGTAGGGTACCTATGAGGGATCGAAATGTAAGCGCCGGCCGGTGCAGGACAAACAAAACGGCGGTTTGTAGGGTACCTATGAGGGATCGAAATCTTTCAAAAATAGGGGAGGATTTTTTCGCATAACAGGTTTGTAGGGTACCTATGAGGGATCGAAATAGCGCATTCAGCGCCATCATCATATCATCACGGAAGGTTTGTAGGGTACCTATGAGGGATCGAAATCAGGTCCCGGCCGAGTGGGATAAGTACGGTCGCGCCGGTTTGTAGGGTACCTATGAGGGATCGAAATCTCCCTACCATGCGCCGGAGGTATCTCAGGTGCGCCAGCGCCGTTTGTAGGGTACCTATGAGGGATCGAAATTTCCCCTCCCTTCCTGCGCAGCCTGTTGCGGCCTGCGTTTGTAGGGTACCTATGAGGGATCGAAATACAGAACAGGAGTGTGATTAGCATGGTGGTTCGCAAGTTTGTAGGGTACCTATGAGGGATCGAAATAGCCGGTCAATCGAAAACACTACACAAGGATGCCTGTTTGTAGGGTACCTATGAGGGATCGAAATTCTACACACCGCCTGGACTGGTTCTTTGTCTGGACGTTTGTAGGGTACCTATGAGGGATCGAAATTGTGTTCAGGGTCATGGCCGGTGCCATGGCATCGGGTTTGTAGGGTACCTATGAGGGATCGAAATGCGGCCTGCTCGCAAGGCCGTAGTAGCAAGGCCTGGAGTTTGTAGGGTACCTATGAGGGATCGAAATCTCATGCTCCCTCATGCTCATGGTTCCTCCCTTTTTGTTTGTAGGGTACCTATGAGGGATCGAAATACGGATTCCGGTCGCAGGCGGACGCCAGCGGGAAGGTGTTTGTAGGGTACCTATGAGGGATCGAAATAAAAAGCGGGCTACGAGACACCGATCAGCCGCGAATGTTTGTAGGGTACCTATGAGGGATCGAAATACAACCGACGAAATCCCTCCCAAACCTCCCAACGTGTTTGTAGGGTACCTATGAGGGATCGAAATCCGTGCCGCCATCGCCGGAATGTCCATGTACCACGTGACGTTTGTAGGGTACCTATGAGGGATCGAAATCGTGACAGAGGAGCCGGAGTTCTACGTTCCGAAGGTGTTTGTAGGGTACCTATGAGGGATCGAAATTGCCCAATTATGTGCAAAATTCCCCCAAACGCCGAGTTTGTAGGGTACCTATGAGGGATCGAAATCATGGGCCCGCATGGCCCTTACTCACGCCACCCGAGTTTGTAGGGTACCTATGAGGGATCGAAATTGACCGGCCATCCTGGCGCGGGAGGAATCACCGCGCGTTTGTAGGGTACCTATGAGGGATCGAAATCCGGTGGCGCGCATCCATTCGCGCGCCGCCCGGACGGTTTGTAGGGTACCTATGAGGGATCGAAATCATGAAATCGTCGACCGGTTGAACGAACTGGTCGACGTTTGTAGGGTACCTATGAGGGATCGAAATTTCCGCGGCCTGGGCCCTCCGCCGCTTCGCCTTCGGGTTTGTAGGGTACCTATGAGGGATCGAAATGCGCCTTCGTGGACCGCGCTGGGCGCACCTGGGACAGTTTGTAGGGTACCTATGAGGGATCGAAATCTGGCGATGGGGTTCAACCTGGCCATTGTCAGTGACGTTTGTAGGGTACCTATGAGGGATCGAAATCCAATCAACATTCCCAGTCAATATCGCATTTCCAAGTGTTTGTAGGGTACCTATGAGGGATCGAAATGGTGAGCCGTTCGATGGCGGAGCGCTCCCCCGGCCGGTTTGTAGGGTACCTATGAGGGATCGAAATTCCGTGGGAAATTCTTCCAACCTTTCATGGCGGTCCACCGTTTGTAGGGTACCTATGAGGGATCGAAATGGCGGAAGAAGTCCTCTCCTGCTCCCGCTCCCGCTCGTTTGTAGGGTACCTATGATGGATCGAAATCTTCGCCACGTTCGTCGCGATCTGCTGGGCGAGGAGGTTTGTAGGGTACCTATGAGGGATCGAAATACGCCGTTTTCAAAGATGAACATCCTATGCATCCTCCGTTTGTAGGGTACCTATGAGGGATCGAAATAGGTTCAGCGGGCGGAAGTCCAGGATGGTGCCATCAGTTTGTAGGGTACCTATGAGGGATCGAAATCTCAGTCAATATCGCATTTCACAGTAGACATTTCTGTTTGTAGGGTACCTATGAGGGATCGAAATCCACGAAGGCCACCACGAAGGCCACGTTTGTAGGGTACCTATGAGGGATCGAAATGGCGCAAAATGCGAAAAACCAGAATGTAAAGCAGAAGTTTGTAGGGTACCTATGAGGGATCGAAATCTGTTCCGCGGAAGTGTCCGAAGTGTCCGCGGAAGCAGTTTGTAGGGTACCTATGAGGGATCGAAATGAGAGAGAAAAACTCATTGAGATGCTTAAGGATTTAGAGTTTGTAGGGTACCTATGAGGGATCGAAATCGAATACACGTAGTAGGAGCGCAGAAGTGGGGTTTGTAGGGTACCTATGAGGGATCGAAATTCCTGGGCAGGAGTGTTCCCTACTTCGGGATTCTATGTTTGTAGGGTACCTATGAGGGATCGAAATAAAATGGTGTAAAGGTCGAGGTTCAGAAGGCAGAAGGTTTGTAGGGTACCTATGAGGGATCGAAATCTCCCAGATTTTTCAAATCCGCTAGCAATGCCAGCGTTTGTAGGGTACCTATGAGGGATCGAAATCCGCCCATGGCGAGGCTGAGCCGGGTGATCCCGCCTGGGAGTTTGTAGGGTACCTATGAGGGATCGAAATATAATCTCTATGATGCTGTCGAGGGCCAGGAGAACGGTTTGTAGGGTACCTATGAGGGATCGAAATCGAAGGCTACGAAGGCTACGAAGGTTGCCACGAAGAGTTTGTAGGGTACCTATGAGGGATCGAAATGGGACTTGGAGACCACCTCTTTGGCAATCGAGACGCGTTTGTAGGGTACCTATGAGGGATCGAAATCGGCGGAGCGCCGTCCTCGGCCGACACCGGGAGCGGGGTTTGTAGGGTACCTATGAGGGATCGAAATATGCCATCCCAGATCGCGCCTATGCCGGCCTTGATAGTTTGTAGGGTACCTATGAGGGATCGAAATCTGAAGCCAAGCAGGAGGAAGTCCAGGAGGAAGCCGTGAAGGGTTTGTAGGGTACCTATGAGGGATGGAAATCCACTTCTGGGCCGCCCATGCCTTGATTTGGTCCCAGTGTTTGTAGGGTACCTATGAGGGATCGAAATCGGAACCGCCGCAGGCCGGTCTCGGGATGGACCCAGGTTTGTAGGGTACCTATGAGGGATCGAAATCAAGGAGAGATTGAATAAGGGATCGAAATACATCCACATCCTCCGGGATGTCCCGCCCGTGGAACGTTTGTAGGGTACCTATGAGGGATCGAAATCCCAAAATCATCTGGCCATATCGGAAGAACCTACACGTTTGTAGGGTACCTATGAGGGATCGAAATCCACGCTTTCATGGAAGTCCACCACACACAACGATGAGTTTGTAGGGTACCTATGAGGGATCGAAATTCACGTCGCCGAGGTACCAGCGGTGGTGCTGCCGGTGTTTGTAGGGTACCTATGAGGGATCGAAATGCCCCGCTCGGAGCCCTCGGCTCCCTCGGAGCCCCGTTTGTAGGGTACCTATGAGGGATCGAAATCTGAGTGCGCCCGCGCCCAGTTCGCAGTTCGTAACGGTTTGTAGGGTACCTATGAGGGATCGAAATCGCCCAGGACGCCCTTTCTCCCTGATGACTACTGTGAGTTTGTAGGGTACCTATGAGGGATCGAAATGAGCGATGGGAAGTCTTCCCACCGCTCCAGGCCCTCGTTTGTAGGGTACCTATGAGGGATCGAAATAGGAAGTCGCGAAGGCTCCTGCGAAGGCTACCACCGTTTGTAGGGTACCTATGAGGGATCGAAATCCACGGCTCCAGCTCGATCGGCTGGCCGGCGAGCGGGTTTGTAGGGTACCTATGAGGGATCGAAATATGACGATCACCATCGCCGGCCGGCGGTACCGGTGGGTGTTTGTAGGGTACCTATGAGGGATCGAAATCGGAACCGCCGCAGGCCGGTCTCGGGATGGACCCAGGTTTGTAGGGTACCTATGAGGGATCGAAATCAGGTCACCCGCCAGGACCTTGGTCAGGTAGGTGTAGTTTGTAGGGTACCTATGAGGGATCGAAATCGGGTCGAACACGTAGGGGAAGTCGTCGCTTCCGGCGTTTGTAGGGTACCTATGAGGGATCGAAATCGTGATCTCCACGACGATGTAGCCCCGCCGCTGCGCGCTTGTAGGGTACCTATGAGGGATCGAAATCACGGGCCCCACGCCCTGCACGGGCCCTACACGGGGTTTGTAGGGTACCTATGAGGGATCGAAATGCCTCGTAACGTTCGATCCACCACTGAAGATCGTCTTGTTTGTAGGGTACCTATGAGGGATCGAAATCGGCTCTCTCGCCGCATTCGGCGGGCGCTGGACAGTTTGTAGGGTACCTATGAGGGATCGAAATCTCCCGGAGCGGTTCCCCGTCCGCGTCGGCGTGACGCGGGTTTGTAGGGTACCTATGAGGGATCGAAATCCACATCGCCACCTGCGCCGTGCCGGAGCCTTGACCCGTTTGTAGGGTACCTATGAGGGATCGAAATCTTCTTCCGCGGCCGCGTGTCAATCCAGGCATCGTGCGTTTGTAGGGTACCTATGAGGGATCGAAATCTAAGCCGGTCGGAACAGTTCCTTCGGGAACCGAAAGTTTGTAGGGTACCTATGAGGGATCGAAATCTATGCTGATTATGGACGCTGACTGCCACCACTGCGGGTTTGTAGGGTACCTATGAGGGATCGAAATTCGCCGACACCAGCAGGTCATACATCTCGCGCGTCGGGTTTGTAGGGTACCTATGAGGGATCGAAATCACGATCTCAGGCATGGTATCACGCCGCCCCCTGCTGTTTGTAGGGTACCTATGAGGGATCGAAATGGCGGCGTCCGGCTGGACCGGCTTTCCCGCGCGCAGGTTTGTAGGGTACCTATGAGGGATCGAAATACTGTGAAATGGGATGTTGGTTGGGATGTTGATTGGGTTTGTAGGGTACCTATGAGGGATCGAAATGGAGGAAGAAGTCCACTCCTGCGCCCGCTCCTGCGCGTTTGTAGGGTACCTATGAGGGATCGAAATCCCAAAGGGGCCGTCCCGGTGGAGCTCATCATCAGCGTTTGTAGGGTACCTATGAGGGATCGAAATCTGGACCGCATGACCTTTGACGATGCGGTGCACCCGGGTTTGTAGGGTACCTATGAGGGATCGAAATGCATGTACCGGCTTCGGCTGCGGCCCGGGGACTGGTGGGTTTGTAGGGTACCTATGAGGGATCGAAATCAGCTTCTTCGCCTCCTCCTTCGCGTGCCCGTAATAGGGTTTGTAGGGTACCTATGAGGGATCGAAATCTGGACCGCATGACCTTTGACGATGCGGTGCACCCGGGTTTGTAGGGTACCTATGAGGGATCGAAATGCATGTACCGGCTTCGGCTGCGGCCCGGGGACTGGTGGGTTTGTAGGGTACCTATGAGGGATCGAAATCTGGACCGCATGACCTTTGACGATGCGGTGCACCCGGGTTTGTAGGGTACCTATGAGGGATCGAAATGCATGTACCGGCTTCGGCTGCGGCCCGGGGACTGGTGGGTTTGTAGGGTACCTATGAGGGATCGAAATCAGCTTCTTCGCCTCCTCCTTCGCGTGCCCGTAATAGGGTTTGTAGGGTACCTATGAGGGATCGAAATCTCCTACACCTGCTCCTGCTGTCACGGCCGGTGCAAAAATGACCCTCTAGGAGCCTGTTTCACTGATCCTGACGAGATCAGAACTGGGGGAACGTACCGGGTCGATTCGGCTATGTCCCGTGGGCTGACGGTCAGGACGGGGTAGGCCGGCGGCCCGGTCGTTACCCTATCTACGCCAACCCCGCCGCCATCCAACCCAAGGGCGAGGATGAGGACGCCTCCGTGACCCTTCGCCAGAGCTTCAGCAAGTTATGGGTCAGGCAGAGCAGCTTCCACTCGCTGTCACACGCCGCCAGACCCCGACGCAGGAACCGGTCGGCCCCTCGCACGGCCTTGATCTGCCCGAACACCGGCTCCACGGTCTGGCTGCGCTTGGCGTAGATCGCCTGCCCTCGCCGGGTCCGCAGCTTACGTTCCATCCGCTCCCGCAGGCTCAGCCCTTTGGGGATCCGGCCCCGCGGAGGGGGTGCATCCTTCCAGGCTTGGCGCTGCTTCCACTCCTTGCTCGTCGCCAGGAACAGTTCCGGCCCATCCGCCGGTGCCTGCTTCACGTTCGCCTCGCTCCAGTACCCCGCGTCGGCGACGACGGCCCGGATGGGCTTGTCCACGCCCGCGGCCCGCAGGTTGGCTTGCGCCTGCTGGAGCATCGGGTGGAGTTGGCCCACGTCGTTGGCGTCCTGCGTCACCGCCGCGGCCACGATGAGCTGGTCTTCGGTCACCACCGCCTGGGCGTTGTACCCTTGCACAAAGCCCTGCCGGGTCTTCATGATCCGGCTGTCCGGGTCCGTGACGTTCGCCTTCGCCGCCGGATCCACCGAGGGATCCGGCGCCTTCGGCTTGCGCCCCCGCCGCTTCTTGCCGGTCGCCTGCTCCTGCGCCTTCCGCTCCTCGATGCGGGCCTGCTGCCGGGCGGCTTCCCGGGCCGCCTCGTCCTCCAGCCGCCGCTTGCATGCCTTCAGCCGCTCCAGCCGGCTCGCACGGTGGCGCAGCTCCTCCGGCAACTCGTCCCCACGACGCCCGGAGCCGTACCGCTCATCTTCTTCCCGGTCCGTGGCCTCCGCCTCCCGGAGCATCTTCTCCACTTCCTGGCGAATCGCATCGTCGGTTCGGTTGGCCGCCAGCGAGGCGTTGGCCTTGACTTTCGTCCCGTCCAGTGCCACCACGCCGACCTTCACGAGCCCCGCCTCGCGGCACAGCCGCAGCACCTGCGTGAACAGCTCGGCCAGTTCCCGCTCGTGGCGCTGGCGGAAGCGGGCAATGGTCACGTGATCCGGCTTCTGGTTGGCGGTGATCACCCGGAAGGCCACGTCCTCGAGGCACAGTCGCTCGATCCGCCGGCTGGACCGCTCGCCGACGCAGTAGGCGTACAGCAGGAGCGTCACCATCATGGCGGGGTCGTAGCTCTCCCCGCCCCATCCGTCGGCGCGGTACTTGCTCCGAAACGCCCGCAGGTCCATCTGCTCGACGGCGTCGATTAGAAACCAGGCCAGATGGTCCTCGGGCAGCCAGTCGCGGAGACTCGGTGGGAGCAGGTACAGTTGGTCGCGGTTCACCGGGCGGAAGTGGTAGGCCATAGGAACACCTCAGGCGATGGCGAATTCCAACCGATGCCTTCACTTAACCTCCCGTGGCTGCAATCCTGCGGAAATACCTGGGTTCGTGAAACAGGCTCATAGGGTCGGATGAATTCTGACCCACCCCGCCGAACCGAGTCCCATTCCCTTCCCAGGAATGGAGGCCGGTTCATGCTGAAAGGTGGGTCGTTGATGGATATTCTGCGGCTGAAGGCCGAAGGCCTGTCTGTTCGGGAAATTGCTCGCCGTACGGGGTTGTCCCGGAATACGGTGCGGAAGTACCTGCGCCAGCCGGAGCCACCTCGGTATAAGCCACGGCCCGCAAAGGCGTCGAAATTGGATCCGTTCAAGCCGTACCTTGAACAAAGAGTGGCCCAAGGGGTTTTCAATGCCAATCGTCTCCTGCGGGAGCTCCGGGCCCACGGCTATACCGGCGGAAAGACGATTCTCAAAGAGTTCCTTCGGCCCCATCGTCCGCCCCGCGTCCCACGCGCCGTGGTGCGCTTCGAGACCGCGGCGGGGGCTCAGGCGCAGGTGGACTGGGGGGAGTTCCCTTACACCGACCCCCGGGGACGGCGCCGCAAGGTCTACGGGTTCGTCATGGTCCTCAGTTACTCGCGGGCGATGTACGTGGAGTTTGTTGAGCAGCAGGATCTCAGTACCCTCTTACGGTGCCACCTCCACGCCTTTGCGGCCCTGGGGGGTGTTCCGAAGGAGATCCTTTACGACAACATGAAGACCGTCGTCCTTCGCCGCCATAGGGCCAAGGTGGATTATCACCCAAGGATGCTTGACTTTGCGTTGCTGGCCGGGTTTGTCCTCCAGGCGTGCAGGCCGTACCGGGCCCAGACCAAGGGCCGGGTGGAGCGCGCCATCGGCTACCTCAAGCAGCACTTCTGGCCGGCCGTCCAGTTCACCGACCTAGCCGATCTCAACCGGCAGGTGCGGGCATGGGTGGCCGAGGTCGCGAATCGTCGCATCCACGGGACCACCGGGCAGCGCCCCGCCGATCGGCTCGTGGAAGAGCAAGCCCATCTGACGCCCCTTCGGCCCTTGGCGGCTTTCACGCCGCTGCTGCACGAAGAACGCCAGGTGAGTCGGGATGGCTACGTCCAGTATGCGGGCAGCCGCTACGGGGTGCCCTGGCGCTATAGCGGCCGGTACGTCACGGTGTTCGCGACCGAAACGGAGGTCGAGATCCGCGATGGGGACCGGGTGATTGCCCGGCACCCTCGGGCCTTGCTGCCCGGGCTGACGATCCCCCTTCCTGGGCAGTACCACGGCCTTGCTTTGGGTGGACCCCAACGTCCCGAACCGCCCCAAGGCGAGCAGGTTGTCGGCCCGGTGGTGCAACGCCGCTCGCTCCAGGTCTACGAAGACCTTCTTCGGGCAGGTGAACGCCGGTGATCACGATCGATAAGGCCCGCCAGCACCTGCTGGCCCTCGGACTGAAGGATGCGGCGGAGGTCCTTGACGCGCGCCTGGAACGGGCCGCGAAGCAAGACGTAACCTATGCCGACTTCCTTGTGGATCTACTGGAAACCGAACTCGTGGTCCGGCGCCGGCGTTACCTGGATACACGGACTAAGCTGGCGCGGCTCCCGTTCCGCAAAACGCTGGAGGACTTCGACTTCGAGGCCCAACCCTCCATCGACCCCCGCCAGATTCGGGAGCTGGCCACGCTCCGCTTTTTGAGCAACGCCGAGAACGTGATCTTTCTGGGACCGCCGGGCGTCGGCAAAACCCATTTGGCCGTATCGCTCGGTCTCGCCGCCATCGACCGGGGGTATGGCGTCTACTTCACACCGATGCACCGCCTCATCGAGGATCTACGCAACGCCTACGAGGAGCGCCGGCTCGAACGACGGATGCGGATCTACCTGGCGCCCAAGCTCCTGATCATCGACGAACTGGGCTATCTTCCCCTGGACAAGGTGGGCGCCACGGTGTTCTTCCAGCTCGTGGCGGCCCGGTATGAGCGCGGCAGCATCGTCCTCACATCGAACCAGACCTTCGCCGACTGGGGGGAGGTGTTCGGTGACCCGGTCATCGCCACGGCCATCCTCGACCGGTTGCTGCATCACAGTCACGTGATTAACATCCGGGGCGAGAGCTACCGACTCCGGGAAAAGCGCCGTTCGGGTGTCCTCCGTAGCGCCGTCGAACCGCAGCAGGATGAGTGAACCAGGTTGCCAAGGTCCGGTGGGTCACTTTTCAACCGGCCGCAGTGGGTCAAAATTCAGGGACTGTTGAAAAAGTGGCTGCTCGGCGCGTTGAGATCCTACCGGGAACCCGCCCGTGCACTGTCGTTCTTTCCACTCGGTGGGTCTGGGCTCCGGTCATGGGGCCCCGCCAGTATCGCAGGACCTTCAGCAGGTTGTGTGCGAAGGCTGCCAAGTAACCTTCGCACTGTACGTCGTCCAGTCCAAAGCGCCTCGCTCGGTGGAACCCTAATCGGTCCAGCCGGGCAAAGACTCCCTCGACGACGGTGCGGCGCCTTCGCGCCAACCGACGATACCGTGCCGTTCGCAACCGCCTCTCAGCTTCCTGGAATTCTCGTTCGTAGACGGAAAGTTGAACGAAGCGCCGTTTGGATCGAGGCGGCAGACACGAAGATCGCAGCGGACACCCTTGGCAGTCCAACACCCGAGCCGCATACAGCCACGTCTCGTCCTTGGCGTAATAGGTGGTTCTTCGCAGCACTTTCCCGGCTGGACAGCGCAAGTTGCCTTCCGGCGTAAGGTCAAATCCGACTCGCTTCTGTCGGTGTTCCCGATGTCGCGTGTGGAGGGGAATGTGGGCCTCAATGCCCCGGCGGGCCAGGTGCCGCCGTAAACGGCCCTGGCTGTAACCGGTGTCGGCTGCCAAAAACCGGACGCGAACGGGTGAATCGTCCAACAGTTCGGGAACCGCCTCGGGGTCCGGTGTCGTGGCGTGGGTGATCCGCTGGGCAAGGATGAAACCATGCCGGTCCACCAGGACGTGCTGCTTGTAGCCGAGCACGGCCGGCCGACCCTTGGACACCTTTCGCCACCGCGCGTCCCGATCCCGCGGATGGAGCGGCAGCCGGCCCCGTGCGTCCTGAAACCACCGACGTACCAACCGACGGCGTGCCAACCGCGCGGTTCCCCGCCGCTTCTCGGACAGTGCCTCACAGGTCGAGAAGACGCCGTTCTCCTCAATGGCCACCCTTGCAAAGGCTTCGGGGGAAAGAGTGGTGGGAGAGAGCCCGCTGGCCTGGGAGGAGACTGCCGCCGGTACCAGGGTCGAGTCCACGAAGGTCTCGTCGCTCAACAGCCCGTTGCGCCGGAGTTGCTCGTTGAGTCGCCGGAGCAGGCCGCGAAATCCGCTTCCCCCCACCCTCCGCAAGAACACGCTGATGGTGGAGTGATCGAAGACCTCGTCCTCCAGACCCAAGAAGACGAACCAACGGAAGCTGATGTTCTCGTGGATGGCGGCGCACAGTTTCCGAAAGGAAGCAATGCCGTAGAGGTATCCAATGGTGAGCGCTCGCACGAGCACCTCTGGAGGGACCGCGGGACGGCCGTGATCGGGATGGTAGCCCTTCGCCAACGGGGCAGCGAGGGAACGGAAATCGATGCAGGCCTCGACGCGACGCAGGAGGTGATCTCGCGGAACCAGCTCATCCAACGACTTCGGGACGAACTCGAACATTCGGTGCCGCTTCGCGTAGTCGGGCTCGATCAGCAAAAGATCGGCCTCCTCGCTTCACGTTCTCACCCGTTCCTTTGGACACTTCTGCCACGGACCCTTTCGCGAACATCCCCCTTTTTCAACAGTCCCATTCAACCGGCCTTGACACTGCTTCCGCTTCCGCTGAAGGTTTGTAGGGTACCTATGAGGGATCGAAATGTGCCGACCTCGAGGCCGTGCTCGATGCCGCCGAGGTTTGTAGGGTACCTATGAGGGATCGAAATCGAGGCCATGCTCGACATGGACGAGGCGGGCGTCGTGTTTGTAGGGTACCTATGAGGGATCGAAATCCCTTCCGCAGCATGAGGACAGGGAAGGATGTAGAGTTTGTAGGGTACCTATGAGGGATCGAAATGCACGGTCCCGCTTTTCTAGCGCAAGGATAGCCTGGGTTTGTAGGGTACCTATGAGGGATCGAAATACGGGTACGACGCACCCGCCGGAGTTCGGCACCCGCGTTTGTAGGGTACCTATGAGGGATCGAAATCATCGTCTACTCCCCGCTCATACCCACGTGCCCAGGTTTGTTGTGCGTGCTAATCGAAAAGTTTACCGCTGTGCTAACCTAATTGTTGACCACCCCGGCGTCGGATTCAGGGGTTCTTCAGGCGGAGACTCCCTCCTTTCGCAGGCGTTGCTGGCTTTCGCGGAACCGTTAGGACTCGCCGTTGAAGAGCAGCACGTGGGACCGGTGGGTGAGCCGGTCGAGCAAGACCGAGGTCAAGGCGGCGTCGCCAAAGACCTCGACCCAGCGCGAGAACTCTAGGTTGGTCGTGATGAGCAGGCTGCCGCGCTTGTAGCGGTGTGCGCAGAACTGGAAGCGCAGCGGGCCTGCAGGTCCCAAGCCGAGGTATCCCAGTTCGTCGAGAACGACCAGGTCGAAGCGATCCCACCCCTTGAGGACCTTAGGCAGGCGGGCCTCGTTGTGGGCCTGCAGCAGCTCTTGTCCCAGGGCCACGGCCGTGGTGAACCGGACCCGCCAGCCGGCATGGATGGCGACCACGCCGAGGGCGATGGCCGTGTGGGTCTTCCCCGTCCCCGTCGGGCCCAGGTAAATGTAAAGATCGGAAACCCGGACCCGAACGGTGGCCCACCGGTCCGGAACGGACACGGGCTTGGGGGCCGGACGGGCCAAACGGTTGAGGATCAGCTGGCGAACGGCTTGGGCCTCAAGGAGCCCCTGGGCAGCGGCTTCTTCCAGCGCTTCGGTCACCGCCCTGGCCGGAAATTCCCGGTGAAGAAGGAGGATCTGGGCGAACTCGCCATACCCGTCGGGACGCCGGCTGCACAGGAGGCGCTGAACCTGGGCATAGATCGGCGGCAACTTGGGCACGACGGCCAGGTGGGTGGCGGCCCGCGGCTTGCGGGCCAGGGCCGGAAGGTAATGGGCCAGTTCGAGGGGGTCTCGCCGCGGCCATAGACCCGCGAATGGGCCACCACAAGGCGCTCGCCGTCGGTGACCTCGATCCGGTCCGTATAGGCCCACAGGGTCAGCGTGCGGCCCACCCACTCGCACGGCACCGAGTAGCGGTTCCGGTCGAAGGTGACAAGGCTCAGCTTGTTAACCGTGACGACGTGGGGCCGGGCGGCACGGAAGGGCCGGTCCGGCAGGGGCCGGAGCGCGGCTCGCTCTTGTTCCCATGCCTCCCCGCGCCGCTGGCGCTCCCGCTCACACCAGGCCAGCAGGTGGGCGTTCAGCGCCTCCCAGTCGGAAACGTCGGGCACGGGGACGAGGGCGTTTCGCCGTCCATACCCTACACCATTCTCCACCGCTCCCTTCTCGTGGGCCTCGCCGGGGCGGCAGAAGGCACTGTCGAACAGGTCGTGGGCCCGGAGACTGGCAAAGAGAGTGTGCTCCTCCCGGGCCGGGCCGGCGAGGATCTTGGTGACCGCCGTCTTGGCATTGTCGAAGATGCACTCGTGGGGAACACCGCCGAGCCAGGCAAAGGCGCGGCAGTGGCCTTCGCTCTGTCGGTGATACCAAGGCGAAGATCACGCCGCAGGCCCGCAGGCGAGAAACCAACTGGTGGGCGACGGTCCGGTGGTTCCGAGCCGCACCACCGCTCACCCCATCGCTGTCGGCCGTCTGGTCTCCCCCCAGGAGGTCATCAAAGGTAGGTACCGCCCCACCAGCCGGTCACGAATTTGGGCGACAAACCGCCGGAACCTTACAATCTCACAACATGAAACGTCACAAAATGTCCTGTTCTCCACCCTTACGTATACCAAGACGTTGTTGCCTGCTGTAACGCATCGATTCAAATACGTATGCCAAAATGCTGTCGTGTTCTTTATCGATTATTCCCTCTAGCTTCTTCCATAAGATTTTGAACTTTCCTTCACTGATTTCCCCTTCAAACACTGAGTTCTGAACCCAAGTTAGGTATTCTCGGCATGTTTTAAGGACCTTAGCCACCCGTTTCACATGCACATCATAAACGAGAATAACAAACATCTGCTATGAAGTTCCCCCGTACCGAATTATGTCACTTAGAACTTCCAATTATTTCGGACGCATGATTTAGCATTGTCCGTCACCATTCACTGACATAAGGTTCGTATGGTTCATCGCCTGTAATGTATTTCTGAACCTTGTAAAGCTCCAACCGAATAAGTCGTCGGTAGGAAACGTGCCGCCGCAACTTTCTTGCCTTAATGGTGGTCCTTAATCTCTTTTCATACTCCTCAACAATGCATTTCAATGCCTGCTCTCGCAGGAAGACACCGGCCCCATCCTGTCTGAAATCGGTGGGCTTGATCATTCTGCGTCCGAGCAAGGTAAACAGCAACCGGTCAACAATGATGGGCTTGAAGATCTCAGCGATGTCAAGGTTCAGCGAAAATCTACGAAAGTTCGTTTCGTGAAGGAACCCGATTCTTGGGTCTAGATGCGTTTTATAAATCTCGGAAAGCACAGTCGTATACAGCAGTGAATTAAGAAAGCTCAGGAGCGCATTAATTCGATTTTGCGGAGGTCTCTTGGAGCGCGTATCAAACTTGAAATCATCGTCCGCAATGATATGATCCCAGGTAGCGTAATACCGCAGCCTAACCTTTCCTTCGACCCCCATCAACTCCGGGATCGATGGTGCCGCATCGATCATCGGCTCCATGGCATGGAGCTCGTTCAGCGGTTCAGCTAGGTCAACGCCGCGGCGATTATAGTATGCGACGACCTTTCCCATGTTCTTAAGGCTTCCTCGAACGAATTCCCGTGCCAAGGCCATTCGCGTTGCCTCGTTTAAATACGTCGACGCCTGGCGAAGAATAACATATCCCGAATTATAATGCTCCCTCGGGTAGAACGTGCCCATGTAGTAACCAAAATGGCTAAAATAATGCAGGAGGATCTCGTGCTGAGAAAGAAACTCAACCAGTCGCTTGTTGAATTCAACCTCACCAAAGACCAGGATGTCGCGGACGGCTTCGACTGGGACATACCGCGTTCCGGCCGCCGTTTCAAAGCCTAGGGTGTTTCCTTTTCGTACAAGACGCCCCTTCGAAAAGATATATAATGTGCGTTCCAACCCCGGTGCACTCCCTCGCTGGATTCTAGTCGTCGCCCCTTCAAACTGGCGTTACGCCCAGCAGTATTCTGCGTAGGCACAGCGCCGGCACCAGGAGATTCTCTTTGCTTGAGGCGGTGACGACTGGGTCAAAAGTTCTTGCAGGCCGTGGCGAACCTCTCGCACCCGCCGCCGTAGGCCGTCGTCCAGGACGACTCGTTCCCTTCTCCGCTGTTCGGGAAAGTGAAGTTCCCCTTCCGCTTGGATGCCGAGTTCTTCCAAGGTGAGGAGGTAATGGGCCAATTGGAGCCTCGCGCTCTCCCGAAACCGGTCGGATTTTTTGACCTCAACGACGACCACCCGTCCACCTTCATGGACAACGACGTCGAGGCGGTTTCCAGCGATGAGCACTTCCCGTTGGGTCTTCGTTGAAGGATGCGATGTCCGGTGCCACTGGTGAAGAAAGCGACCATAAACCAGGTTGGGATCATCCTCGTCCGGCAGGACTGCGTGGGCCATCAGCCAGGCCTGGCGCCGGCAAATGGTGTAATACCAGATCAAGGTCCCGCCGAGGGGTACGGGCGATTCCGGTTCTTCGGATCCCTTCACCATATGTCCACACCCCTCCCGCCGAAGGCTTCCTCGTCGCCGTCGCCTGCCACGGTGAGGCGCAACCCCCCAAAGCCCGTTCGCGGGTCGTAGGCATCTCGGTCCACCAAGCGTAAGACCCGTCGCCCCGGCACCACCTCGGCCACCTGCCGGGCAAGGAAAAGGGGCAGCTGGACCACGTACCGCTCAAAGAGCCCCAGGAACCGGCGGCGCTCCTCCCCTTGGCGGCGGCCCGCCAACCAGCCCGGCCGCGCATAGAGCTCGTATAAGCCCTCCAGGCTCGACACTCCCCACTCACTGAGGAGCGGTCGGTCTTCGTCAGCAAGGCAGTCGTCCCGGCTGACGAACACGGGAATCCGGGGAGGGCCTTCGTCATAGGGCATCAGCCCACCGATGGCGGACCATGCCCCGGCAGCCGCTTGGGCCAGCGGTCCCACCACGTCGCTGCCGGGTTTCCGTTCCCACCAGCGCCGGTAGTACGCCTCCACCGCCTCGTCCAGGGCCCGTTCGTCCCACTGCTCGCCCGGCCGTAGGATCTGGTCGGTCTCGTCCCGGGCAATGGCATCCCGGTAGACCCATGGCCGGCTGTCCTTGCCATCGGCCCGCCGGAAGTCGAAGACGACCACCTGGGCAGGTTCTCGGACCCCGTGGCGGTTCGCCCGCCCCGCCGCCTGCACCACCGACGGAAGAACCGGCCGGGCCCGGTACAGCCGGTCGAAGTCGAGGTCAACCCCCGCTTCGAGCACCTGGGTGGAGACGACGATGGGGTAGACCCGCCGCGTCCGCCGCGCTGCCTCGGCTTTCCGTTGATCGCCCGCCGCCGGCCGGTCCTCCGTTGCCCTGCGGACGGCCTCTACCTGCGTCGCCTTGTGGGCCGGCGTCATGAGGCCGTGGACCAGCAAGACGGGCAAACGGCGGCCGCGTTCTTCCAGCAACCGCTGAACCGCGTCGTAGGTGGCTTGGGCATCGGCGATGGTGTTGAGAATGGCAGCCGTCCGGAACCCGGACAGGGCATCTTCGACCAACCGCTCGGCAAGGGCCTCGGGTCCCCACCCCTGTCCGCCCGGGCCGGTTTCGGTCCCATGGTCGACGACCCGCAGGCGGTACCGGCTGGGCAATCGAACCGGTACCGACAGGTCCACGGGTTCGACCGAACGGACTCGCCAGGGCGGCATGGTCGCCGTCATGATCAGGACCTGCATGTTCCAGGCCCTGCACGCCGCGGCCATCATTTCGGTCAAGAGGGCCCAGCTGCCGGGGTCCATGATCTGGGGCTCGTCCAGGATCACAAACGCATCCCGCAGGGCCGGGATGCGGAGGGTGTGCTGGGCCCGCCGGGGGAACAGGGCGCGGAAGAACTGGTGGAAGGTGACGGCCACGACGGGGGCCTGCCAGCTCTCCATGAGGAGAAAGGCCCGCTCGTCGTCCGAGGGCAGGGGGTCGCCGTCGTTGCCGCCGTTGGGAACCTGGCTTTCCGGAATGGCCAGGTGGTGGTGCTGCATGACGGCGAGCCCCGTATGGCGCTGGAACTGGCCGGCCGCCTGTTCGACAACGGTGAGGTAGGGCCCGACATAGACGACCCGCTGGCGGGCTCCGCTGGCACATGCCTCCAGGGCCACCCGGAAGGCGGTCAACGTTTTCCCGCTCCCGGTGGGCAACACCAGCAAATAGAGGGGCGCTTGGGGGTGCCGCCGGAACCGGGCCAGCACCTCCTGTTGCAACCGGCGGCGCTCGCCCGCGATGCCGCCCCGCTGTCCTTCGGCATCGGGCCCCCGGCCCAGCGAGGATGGGCTACCTGAGGAACCGTGAGACATCCCCAGAGACAGCTCGAGTCGGGTGATGGCCTCCTCTGCTTGCTTGGCGTCGAGGTTCTCAGGGACGACGCCCGCCACCGCAAAGCGGTCGGCCTGGATCAGACGTGCCGTGTGATCCCGCAGTAGACCCCGCGGGTCAATGGCCGTCCCTTGGCTCCGCCGCTGCAGCCGGACCACAGCCCGACCCCAAGCGCCCCGTGCATCCCGCACCCACTTTTCCCACTCCCAGCCGTCCCGGGGCCAGACGCCGTTGGCCACCGGGAGACCAGTCTCCCGGACCAGCCGCAAGATCCCCTCCATGTCCATCTCGGCCACGATCTGCGGTGTCCAGAGGGCATGCCAGGGGGTGTCGGTTTCCAGGTCGCCCAAGGTGCCGTGATGATCAGCGATGTCGCGGGCCACGGCCAAGGCCCGCTCCATGAAACCCCCGGTCGAGGGAGGGCCCCCAATGGTACCGGTTCCCCGCGCCATCTCCACCCGGGAACGAGCCGACGTCCCCTGGCTCCATCGCAAGGCCAGGGCCGCGAACAGGGCTGCCCCGACGAAGGCGTGGGGGCCCACAGGGCCCTTCCGTTTCGGGTCGAGCAAGCGCTCCTGCCAGGTTCGGCGAGCCTTGCCCACATCGTGCAGCAACCCGGCCAAAAACAGCAGCTGCTCCTCGGCGGACCCCCGGGGATCTCCCGCCCGGCAGGCCACGTCCAGCAGGTGGTCGATAAGCGGGTGGGCGCGGCCGCCCTCGGGAGGCCGCGCCACACACCGTGCCAATGGAATCACCCGTTGTGCCATGCCCGTTCCCTGACTTCCGTGTCCGAGGACTCGGGTTGGTCCAAGGCCTCGGGGTTCTCCGGGCTGCCGCATCTTCCGTCACCCAAGTGGGTTCCGTCATCCAAAGGGGCCCGACCCACGGTCACCAGAGGCAGACGAGCCCGTCGGAGCACCGCACCCAGCGGAGGGGTGGATCAAAGGGCCCCGTGGCAGGCCGAAACCGCA
Organism: Thermaerobacter litoralis; assembly: GCF_054654595.1. NCBI lineage: Bacteria > Bacillati > Bacillota > Clostridia > Eubacteriales > Clostridiales Family XVII. Incertae Sedis > Thermaerobacter > Thermaerobacter litoralis. The sequence goes on from NZ_BAAIES010000008.1 coordinate 324,070, forward strand.
CGAAGCCGCCGTTGGGTTCATAGAGGAAGCTCAGCGAGCGGCGGAACCGGCGCCCGCCCAGGTGGGTGTGGAGAACACCGCCCACCCGGGCATACACCCTGCCGGGAACAGGCTCCACCTCCTCGACCGCGTGGGCAGGCACCACCGCCGGGCTCTCCACCGAACCGTCCTCCCCATCGGCCCAGGTCGAGGGCTCGTCCAGTTCCTCCGCCTCTTCCAACCCCACGAAGCGAGGGACGGTCAAGGCGAAGGCCGACCCCAGATAGGTGGGGTAGACGCTCTGCCGGTTGCGGATGCGTTCGGCCAGCGCGTCGGTGTCCGGCCCGGCATAGTAAATCCGGTAGGCCGGTTCGACCACCAGTTCGATGGCCGTCGGGCGGTTGAAGGTCCCGCTGCCGCCAAGCCAACCCTTACCCAACATGGACAGCTCTTGCGCCCGGGTGCGTACCGGATGGAGGCATCGCACACCGGTCCAGGCCTCCCGGGTCGTCCACTCGGGAAGACCCAGGATGGCGCCCAGCATCCCGCGCAGAGCGGTCCGCGTCGGGAATGGATAGGTGGCATGGGTGACCGCCGTGTCAGGGCGCCGGTAATGGGCCACGGACCCGGCTACGTCGAAGACCAACAGCCGCAAGGATCGCGCCATGGTCATCCCGCCTACATGGAGGGTTGGGGCTCGCCACCCAACTCGCGCAGGGCCGCATCCCCCTCAAGCCGGAACGCCGGGTTGAGCCAGTAACGGACCCGCGCAATCCGGTCCTGGAACTCCAACAGGCGCTGGCCCAAGGCCTGCACGTCCAGGCGGACCTCCGCCACGGAGCTGGGCTTGGTCGGCTGCAGCCATGCCTCCCGTCCCGGTTCAAGCTGCACCAGCCGGTCCAGGTCCCCGATCCGGAAGAACGGATCCTCGTACTCGACGTGCAGCAAGAACAACGGCTCCTGGATGCCGCGCCCCCGGGCCTGGCGGAAGCGGGTCCCCCTCCACAGCCCCTCCAACACCAGATCGACATCATCGGGCGTCAGGCCCGTCTCCCGGGCCAGTGCGGCGTTGATGATGCCGTGCATGGCGAAGACGGCGAAGGGCACGATGTAGGTGGTCCAGATGGTCCCCTGTTCCTTCCCGCGGTCGTCCTCGGAGGCCATCACCACGGTCCCCTGAACGTACCGGCTCTCCACGGGATGCAAGGAGTGGGCCCAGGCGAATTGGACCGGTCCGGTCAGGTGGAACGACACGTCCCGGACGGAATAGACCACCCCGAAGGCCCGGACATCGAAGGCCTTGCGTGGCAACTCGGCCCGAGCCTCACCCGGGGTGATGCCCAGCACCTGTTCGGCCAGGGCGCGCCGCCCCAAAAGCTTCCCGTCGGCCGACCGTGCCTCGCGGACGTAGACGTGCCGGGTACCGTCGCCGCCGTCGGGGTACCGGGCCAGGACGTAGTCCCGGACGTCCCGCTTGATGCTGACGTCGGAGAGGCTGATCCGGCCGTCCTCTTCGTCGAAGAGGCGGCGCGCGTCGCTGTCGTTCAGCGGATCCCGGTTCGGGATCCCATCCTTCACCGACTTGACGAACAACAACTCACCGCTGCGGACTGCCATCGGCTCTCCCCCTCATCTGAAGCGATCTCGGACGGGTGAACTCGGGCGGTGGAACCCATCAAAAGGGCACGGCCGCCTCATCGTCATCGGCGACGGCCGCACCGGCCGGCCCATCAGCGGTCTCCGCAACGTCCTCCTCGGACGAACGGCGGCCGGCATCGGCCAGCAGGTACCCGGCCCAGAACCCCGCCATGAAGCGATCCGCCTGGGCCTGGAGCTCCCGGCCCGCCTGTTGGGCCTGGACCAACAGCACCCCGTTGAGGTGCCGGAACCGCTCCGACAGTTTGATGTCGAGGCGGGCGGCGTACTCCGGGAACCGCGTCAGGGCGCGGGTGACGATGGCCTCCGGTGTGAGGTTGGTACCGAAGGTCATCACCCGGTGCTTGAGGAACTCCTTGCCGCGGGTGGCGGCGTAGTACTGCCGGGCGAACTGCCGGGTCAGGTCGCCAATGGCGAAGCCCAGCTCCTCGACGTCCTGCAGCTCGAGCTCCGACGGGGGAACCGTCCGGAGCTCCGCCTGCAACTCCTGCCAGGGGCGAATGGCCCACACCTCCCCTTCCGGCCATTGGCCGGCGATCTCGCTGTGGTAGCGCTGCCAGAAGTCCCGGAAGACGACGTACAACCGGATCTCCGATTGCATGCGAAAGAGGGCCTGGGCTTCGCCCAGCCGGTGGGAGAGCTCGGCCAGGCGCAGGGCCAGGTTGCGCACGAAGCGCCGGTACGAGATGGGGCGACGGCGCAGCACCGTCTCCATGCCCTGCCAGACGTAGCCCGGACCGTAGGCGTTGATCAGCAGCGAGGGCAGCGAACGCAAGCGCCATCCCGGATCCTCGTCGCCGGGACGGCTCCACCGCCGGATCAACTCGTCTTGGCCGTTGACCACCTCGTGCAGGAGATCCCGTACCGCCGACGCCACAGCCGGGACCACGTCCTCGATCATGGCGCGGAGGTGGATGTCACCCCGATCGGGCGCACCACTGTAGTAGACCAGGGTGATCCGGTACTGGTCGGTGAAGAAGTCGTCGGCCACGGCGAACTCGAACCCCGCGACGGATTCCAGGTGCCGTGTCCAGCCGGCCTCCCCCCGCCGCATATACATGAAGCCCGTGCAGAACTGCTCAACGGCCTCCGGGTCCCGGAAGATCCCGTCGGACAGGGGTAGCACGAAGCCCGTCCCGTAGATCGTGCTCGGGATGCGGCCGCGTTCCACCATCTCCCGGCCACCCGGACTGTCGACGGGGGCGAACAGCTCCCGGGTGAGCCACAGAGGCAGCGGGCGGGTGAGGGCGTTGAAGAGCTGGGCCCCCTGGGTCAGGGCCGCATAGCAGTCGGGGCAGAGGGCCGCTCCCTCGACGAGCTGGTCATCCTTCAGGGTTTCGGGCAGCGGGGCTTCCCAGGTCGGTGCGAACCATGACCACGCCTTCGAATAGATGGAGACGACCTGCCCCTCCCGGTGGCACAGGGTACAGGGCCCCTCCATCTGGCCATGGGTTGCTCCTTCCTCCGCCTTGGCCGCCCAGACCAGGGAGACCAGGGAGGGCAGGTCGGCCACCACCCGCTGCCCCGGCCGCAGTTGACTCGGACCCAGGTCCACCATGGTCTCGGGGTCGACATCCGGGCCGGCCACATACCGGTACGGCCCTTGGTCGGACACGGGAAGAACGAGCAACAGCCCCATGACCTTACGGTTCTTGCCCGCCCGGGACAGGGATGCCCCGGCGACGACCGAAGCGGCGGCCCGGGCCAGGGCCGGCAGGGCAGCCTGCGGCCGCAACAAGGTTCGTTCATGGCGAGGCTGAATGAAACGCTCGACCTCCACGGCATCCCCGAAGACCGCCATGTCCCCCTCGTACACGATGTAGGCGGGAACGGGATACCGCCCCTGCGCCGTGCGCGGATTGCCGCCCCGCGGGACCGTGAAGGGAGCCGCCACGGCGATGTCGGGTTTGACTTCTACCACTTCGTTCCGGCCCTGGACCCGCCGGGTGGTCCAATCCTGGATGCCCCACGCAGCAGGCGGGGTCCCGGGGCGGCCTTCGTCCACCTCCACGACGATGACGTTGCAAAAGAACCCGACCGCCTGGGGACTCAGGACGTCGGTGATCTCCAAAAGGGTCTGGCGGGCCGCCGCGCTTTGCCCCAGAAAAGGCCGTCCCAGGCGAACCAGGTTTTCAATCAGCACCCCATTCCACCTCCCTCGTCGCCGCGACGCTGGAGCCGGCCGCGTCAGCCCGGGCGGGATCGGCGGGCGATGGGGTCGCCGGAGGCGCCATCCGCGGTTGGGGAGTCCGGGCCGCCCGCTGGGGCTCCAAATCGCACAGGCCGAACCCCTGGGCGTTCTTCGAACCGAAGCCGGCCTCTAGGCCCAAGGCGATGAGGGCGGGATCGCCCGACGCCTCGAAGGTGCCGGTGAACCCCTTGATGATCCCGTGGCGGAACCGGGCCACGTGGCCGCGGGCGGCACCGCGCCAGCGGATCTGGATGCCGGGCCCCTCGTAGGTGCGCCCCGTAAAGGCCTCCCACTTGCGGACCAGGTTCTCGGCCACCAGCCGCTCGAACTCACCGCTGCGAGGCTCGAAGAAGTAGGTGAAGCGGCTCCCGTCCGGACGGTTCACCGTGCTGTAGACGGTGATCGGGGTGCGGGCCCGCAAGGTGACGGGCGGCGTGATGGGCGGCAGTTCCTCGAACCGCACGGACTCGACCTCGACCACCTGGCTGCCCAGGCGGAGGCTGCCCAGCTGCAGCGCCCGGGACGCCACCGCGTGGACCACGGGGGCGTAGGGCGAGCTGACGGTCAGCCGGACGCTCCCGGCGAACCGGATGATCTTGGCGGGCGCTCCATCCGGCCCTCCCGGCGCCTTGCCTCCCCGACCCTGCCCCTCCCAGGACCGCCCGCCAGGGGGCGGGGAGCCGGCCAAGGGGCCCTCGCCGGTTCGTCCGTCGATGGACCGTCCGTTTCCGGTCAGGATGCTTGCATCGAGGGGGGTCCCCCCCGGAGAATGCCTTCCATCGCCTTGCCTCTCCGACAGCCCCCCTTCCCTGGCCTGGGTCGCCGCGGCGCTCCCTGCGGCCTCAAGGGAACCGGCGGCTGGCAGGGACTGACCCGGCAGCGCCGCTGCCTTCCCCCCACCGGGTGTTGCCGCGGATGGCGACCCGGCCTGCCCCCTCGCCTGTCCGTCGAGGCCCGACGCTCCGGGCGCGACGTCCCCTGCCGGGCCACGGTTGTGAGGGGCGCGGGACAGGTCGCCAGGGGCCCCGCGACCGTCTTCGCGGCCGTCCCCCCGGCCCGGGGCGATCCCGTTGGTCGCCGGCCCGAAGGACCGCCGCTCGATGGTGTAAAGGCCCTCGAGCCGCGAGAAGGTGAACATCTTGTAGCGCCGGGCACCGCGCGTGAAACCCTGGTCGTGGAGGAAGGCGGCGACGTCCGTCCCCTCCATCAGGTGGTACACCAGGCCTTGCAGGAGGCCGTTATATTGCAGCGGCAGGACCAGCTGGCCGGCTGCCGGCCGGAGCTCCATGATGACCCGCATGAATGACTCCCCCCTGCTCCCCCCGATGGGGACACCCCTCGGTGCCGGATCCACGGGCTGACCGGTGCCATCGCGACAACCGGGCCACCGTGGCCGGCTTGACGTCCGTCGTTGTCAACCGGGCGGCGATGGTCCACCCCCATGTGACCCGCCGCCTGAGCCGTTTGTTTCCCGCGGCATGGGAAGCCTCGAACGCGGTCCGCGGTGTCGGGCTCAACCCTGCCGGGCTCGCCCCCCGCGGACCGCCTTCCCGCCCCAACTCACCTCCCCTCTTCGGGTTGCCGGACCGGCCCGCCCGCAGCCTGTACCTTCACCATAGGGCTGGGGCCCTGACAAAACGTGTCATTGCGCCGTCACGGTGACCCGGACGATGCCATCGCGACGCCCGCGCCGGTGACCGGGCCCCACCCGCCGCGGGAACCGAGCGGCACCCGCCGCAGTGAACCGGCGGCCCTCGGGACGAGGGCCTGGCCATACCTCTCCGCAGCCGAGGCGATCGCCTTGCCGGGCCCGCAACGGGGACCACCCAGCGTCACCCGCAGCCGCGGTCCCGGCTGTCGCCGTCCGGCCGTCGCCTTCCGGCCGGCCCCGTCCGGCCGGCCTCCTCACCCCCCTGCCGTCTGGTACAGCCGGGCGATGGCCTCCGCCTCGGCCGCCATGGCTTGCCGCAGGGAGGCCGGCTCCAGGACCTCGGCGCCGGCGCCGAACTGCAAGAGCCAGCGCATGATCTCGTCGGTGCCGAGGACGCGGAAGGTCAAGACCAGCGAGCCGTCCGGTTCCTCCTGCGACTCCTGGCTGGGGTGCCAGGTGCGGCCCCGGACGTAACGGGCCTGGGGGGGCCGGAAGCGCACCACCACCTTCTGGCGCTCGGCGCCCCGCTGGAGCCGCCAGGCCTCGCCAAAGTAGACCTCGGGGGAAAAGCGGTCCGGGCCGGGAGGGGGAAAGGTTTCGTCCAGCACCTGGATGTCGCGGATGCGGTCGACGGCGAAGGTGCGAACGTCCTTGCGCCACCGGCAGTAGCCCGCCATGTACCAGGCGCCGTCGTAGTAACGCAGGTGGTAGGGTTCGACCAGGCGCGTGGTCTCCTCGTCGCGGGATGCAGTGTAATAGCGCAGCCGGACGACCCGGCACCCCTCGATGGCCTCCCGCAAGGCCGCCAGCCGCTCGCCCACCGCCTCCGGGTCGCCGCGGGTGGGCTCGAAGAAGAAGGACACCCGGTGCGCCAGGGACGAGAGGTCCACCGTCACCTGTTCGGGCAGGAGTTCGGGCAGGCGGGCTAGCAGGGCCTGAAAGGCCTCTTCCAGGCCGTGGGCCCGGACCGCCTCCAGGGCCTGCAGCCCGAAGGCCAGGGCCAGGGCCTCGCCGGCCCCCAGGCGGGACAGCCCCGCCTTGACGGGGGGCTCCCAGCTGGGATCCGTCAGGTAGTAACCGTTGCGGCGCCGGTCGAACTCCAGGGGCGCGTGCCAGTCATCCCGCAAGACGTCCAGATCGCGGTGGACGGTCCGGGTCGTCACCTCCAGGCTTTCCGCCAGGGTGCGGGCATTGGGATAGCGGTTCGCCCGCAGCTCGGCGACGATGCGCACCAGCCGGTGAAGCTGGGCACGGTTCATCCCACTCGGCCCCCCATCCCCAGGGACTCCCCCACAACGACAAAAACCCTCCCGGGTCCCCCCAAGGACAAAGACCCTCCCGGGTAAGGAAGGAATTCCAAGGGATGGGTCAACTTCCTGCCGAACGTTGCCGCGATCTGTCGAGATATGTCCGAAAGGACACAACGAGACTGAATGGACAATCCATTGTCTGCGGCGAGTTTGTTCAAACCAGCTCGAAAACCTCAGGTGGTCCCCTTCAACCGCCCCAGGGTCACCACTTGAAAGCTCAAGGGGCGCCCCCTGGGCGGGAAGGCGCCCCCATGACGATGGCCGGAGCCTGCCCCGGCCGCACCGTGACGGCACCGGCAACCGCGCGCCCCATGACAACACCGGCAACCGCCACCCCGTGACGGCACCGGCCACCGCCCGCCCCGGCCCCGCCGCCTTCGCCGGCCCTTCAGCTGGCGGAGGGCCGGGCCCCAGGGGTAAACATCAGCCGGTACAGCGCCCGGGCATAGATCCGGACGCAGTGCACCAGGTCGTCGATGCCCCAGTACTCGTCGGGCTCGTGGGCCAGCTCCCGCTGTCCGGGGAACAAGGGGCCGAAGGCGACGCCCTTTTCGAGCACCCGCGCGTAGGTCCCGCCGCCGATGGCCAGCGGCCGGGCCCCCCCGTCCCCCGTCTCCTGGCGGTAGACGTCCAGCAACTGGCTGACGATCTCGCTGTCTTCGGGTACGTGATGGGGCGGCATGTCCTCCCGGGACTCGACCCTCCAGCCCGTGCCGGCCAGGGCCCCGGCCACCCGCTGGAGGAGTTCCCGGGTCGAGGCCGTGACCGGGTAGCGCACGTTGCAATCGGCGTACACCGCATCCCCGGCCAGTCGCATCACCCCGAGGTTGACGGTCAGGGGTCCGGACACGTCGTCCGCCACGGCGATGTCGAAGCCGGAGCCGTCGGTGCGCCGGCCCGCCTCCGCCAAAAACGCCAGGTCGGACGAACGCGGCAGGGCCGGCCCCAGCGCCCGGGCCAGGGCGGCCAGCAGGCCGGCGATGGCGTTGATGCCCTTCTCCGGATGCATGGCGTGGGCGGCCGCCCCTCGGGCCTCGACCACCAGCCGGTCGCCTTCCACCCGGGCGGTGATCCGCGCCCGCCCGGGCCCACCGCCGTCCTCCAGGCGCCGGGCCAGTTCGTCCAGGGACGGAGCGCCGGGCCCTGCGACCACCAGCTCGGCGGCGGCGTGCTCGGGGACCACGTTGACCCGGGTGCCGCCCTCGAGCCGCACGAGGCGCGCGGTCCAACCGGGCCCCTCGTCCGGCCCCGCCTCCCGGCCAGGGGCCGGCGTCGCCGCCTCACGGGGCAGTTCCAGGCTGAGGCGGAAGGTCCAGATGCCCTTCTCCGCGTTGACCAGGGGGAACATGGCGTCGGGGCTGAAGCCCAGGGTGGGCTGGGACTCGCGGGCGAAGTAGTACTTCACGCACTCGAAGCCCGATTCCTCGTTGCCGCCCACGATCAGCCGGGCGCGGCGGCGGGGGCGCTGCCCCTGGGCCAGGGCCAGGTCGGCGACCGCCTTGAGCGCGTACAGGGCGGCCACGGTGGGGCCCTTGTCGTCCACGGCCCCGCGGGCGTAGATCTTGCCGTCGTGGATCTCGGCTCCGTAGGGCGGGTGGGTCCAGCCGGAGCCCTCAGGCACCACGTCCACGTGCCCGAGGACGGCGATCCACTCGTCGCCCTCCCCGACCTCGGCGTCGATGGCGTAGCCGTCGATGTTGCGGGTGCGAAAGCCCATGGCCGCGGCATGCTGCCGCACCCACTCCAGGGCCGCGGCGACCCCGGGGCCGAACGGCTGCCCGGGGGCCGGCTCCTCCTGCACGCTGCGGATGCGGCAGAGGGCCTGAACCGCCTCGATCATGGCCTGCCGGTGCTGGTCCAGCCAGCCGTCCAGCTGGGCGAGGAAGCGGGCCTCGCCGGTGCCGTCACCGTCGCCGTCGCGGTCGCCGGTCGCCGGTGGGACGTCCCCGCCCCCCGGGACGGGTGCGTCGTCGGTCGCCATGCCGGACACTCCTTCCTTGGGGCGCTGAGAGGGCGGTGCCGGGGCCGGTCCGGACGGTCCCCGGACGGTCTCCGGACGGCTCGACCCGCAGCGGCCTCAGCCCTCGCTGCCCGGTGCCGCGTGCCAGAGCACCCGGCCCAGGAAGTCCCGCGCCCGCGGGTGGCCGGGGTCGCGGAAGAACCGGTCCGGCGGCGCCTCCACCAGCACCCGCCCCTCGTCCATGAAGACGATCCGGTGGGCCACCTCCCGGGCGAAGCCCATCTCATGGGTGACCACCACCATGGTATACCCCTGCCGGGCCACGTCCAGCATCACGTTGAGCACCTCGCCCGTCAGCTCGGGGTCCAGGGCGGAGGTCGGCTCGTCGAAGAGGATCACCTTGGGCCGCATGGCCAGGGCCCGGGCGATGGCCACCCGCTGCTGCTGGCCGCCCGAAAGCTTGGACGGCCGGTGGTCCATCCGGTCCGCCAGGCCGACCCGGGCCAGCATCTCGCGGGCGATCCGCTCGGCCTCGGCCCGCGGCATCCGCCGCACGGTGACCAGCCCCTCCATGACGTTCTCCAGGGCCGTCATGTGGGGGAACAGGTTGAACTGCTGAAAGACCATGCCGATCTCCTGCCGCTTGCGGTTGAGCTCGGCGGGGGAGTCCTCGACCCAGCGGTTGCCCTGGCGGCGCCGGCCGATGGGCTCGCCGTCCACCAGGATCTCCCCCTCCTGCACCGGCTCCAGGTAGTTGATGGTCCGGAGGAGGGTCGACTTGCCGCTGCCGCTGGGCCCCGCGATGACCACCACCTCGCCGCGGCCGATGGTCAGGTTGATGTCCTTGAGCACGTGCAGGTCGCCGAACCACTTGTTGACCCCGCGGAACTCGATCATCGGCGCCTCACTCATATTCCTTCAGCTTCCTTTCCAGCCAGGAGCCCAGGGTCGTGAACAGGGTCGTCATCACCAGGTAGTAGAAGGCGGCATAGCCGAAGAACCAGACGGACTTCAGGGTCGCCGCGGCGAACTGCCGCGAGTTGAGCATGATCTCCGCCAGGCCGATGACCGACACCAGGGACGAGTCCTTGAGCAAGATGACGAACTCGTTCACCATGGGCGGGATCATCCGCCGGTAGGCCTGGGGCAGGATGACCCGGCGCATGGCCTGGCCGTAGCTCATGCCCAGGGACCGGGCCGCCTCCATCTGGCCGCGGGGGATCGACTCGATCCCCGCGCGGATGATCTCCGCCAGGTAAGCCCCCGAGTTGATGCTGAGGGCGGCCACGCCGGCGGGGAAGGCGTCCAGCACGATCCCGTAGTCCGACAGGCCGAAGTAAATCAAGTAGATCTGGACCAGCAGGGGCGTGCCGCGGATGATCCACGTGTAGGCCGAGCCGATGGTCCGCAGCACCCCGAAGCGGGAGAGCTTCATCAGGGCTACCAGGAGGCCGATGCCCAGGCCCAGCACGATGGACACCACGGTCAGCTTCAAGGTGAGCCAGGCGCCGGCCAGGTAGATGGGGGTCACCCGCGCCAGGGCCCCCCACAGGCCGAGATCGACCAAACCCTCTCGTGGCATCTGCGGTCGCCGTCCTTCCCTTCGCCCGGGTTCCGGCCCGGGACCTGTCCATCCTCCGGAAACCGCACGCCGGCCCGCGGGGGCCGCGCGCCGGCGTGGTGCACGGGATCTACGTCAAGAGAGAGCGGGACGTGACCGGGCGGCTGCCGCGCCGGGCCCCGACCTGGCCCGCCGGCCTGCAGCCGCCCCCACCCTCACTGGCCGCCGAACCACTTGGCGTAGATCTGGTCGTAGGTGCCGTCCGCCTTGAGCTCGTCCAGGGCCTGCTGGATCGCCTGGACCAGCTCGTCGTTGCCCTTGGCGACCGCGATGCCCACCGGGGCCGTCTCGAAGGGCTCGCCGACGAACTGGTACTTGTCACCCTCGATGTTGGCGTAGTAGCGGGCGACCGGTTCGTCCAGGATCGTGGCGTCGGCGCGCCCCACGTAGACCTCCTTCAAGGCGTCGGGGAAGGTCTGGAAGGTCTTGACCGTGGCGCCCTCGATGCCGCGGGCGATCTCCTCGTTGGTCGTGCCGATCTGCACCGCGATGACCTTGCCCTTCAGGTCATCCAGCGACTGGATGCCCTTGGGGTTGCCCTTCTTGACCACGATCATCTGGCCCATCTCGAAGTACTGGACGAAGTCGGCGCTCTTCTGCCGCTCCTCCGTGATGTTCATGGAGCTCATGACCACGTCGTAGCGGCCCGACTCCAGCCCCGCCAGGATGCCGTCCCAGTCGACCACCACGGCCTTGTGCTCGACGCCCAGCTTCTCGGCGATCGCCTTCCCGAGGTCGATGTCAAAGCCGATCAACTGGTTCGGGTTGTTGGGGTCGGGGAACTCCATGGGCGGGTAGGCGCCGTCGGTGGCGAAGGTCATGTAGCCCCGCTCCTTGATCTCGTCGAGCAGGGACTTGGCGCCGCCCGTCTCGCCGGTGCCCGTCCCCGTGCCGCTGCCGGTGCCGCTGCCGCTGGTGGTGCCGCCGCTGCCGCCCGTCGCCGGCTGGCCGGCGCCGCCGCATCCCGCCACGACGACCAGGGCCGCCACCAGCGTGAGGACCGCCCACCACCGGGCGATCCGCCGCTTACGACCGAACATTGCCAACACGTTCTCCCACCTTTCCCTGCGCAAACGCATAAAAATACGAGCAACACGTTTGAAAATAAAGATTCGGGGCGGGCTCGTCAACTCCTTGTGGACAAGGGTGATTTCCTGTCGTTTTTCGTTAGGCGGGTGGTTGCAGGCGGTCGAAGCCGGCAGCCGGGGAGGTTCCGGTGCGGGATTTCAGCCACCGGCGGACACCGACCGGCCTGGGCCCCGCCGCGTCGCCGGGCCCCCTGGCCAAAGGGAACGGCCTCGCCGTGGCGAATCGGTGACAGGTTACGTCGAAGGCCGGCAACGGCCAGGCCGGCCCGTTGGAGGAGGCATGGGCCTTGCAGTTCGAGATCGTCATCGTCGGTGGAGGCATCGTCGGGCTGCAGACCGCGTGGCACCTGCGCGAGGCGGGGATCCGGCGCATCGCGGTGATCGAGCAGGGGGCGGCCGGAAGCGGCGCCACCTCCCATGGCGCCGGGTTCCTCTCCCACTTCACCTGGAACCCGGTGGACGCCCGGCTGGTGCGGCGAAGCGCCGAGCTGTACGCGGCCCAGCAGGCGGAACTGGGCGGCTCGTTCTTCCGGGTCACCGGATCGTACCTCCTGGTCTCTCAGGCGCCGGCGGGCGCATCCGGCACCGGCCCGGCCGGCCCGGCGGGCCGCTTCAACGCCCCGGAGGCAGGCGCCGCCGCCCGCCAAGCGGCCGGCAACCCAAAGGGCCATCGCGCCACCGGCCGCCAGGACCGCCCCGACCAGGACCGTCAGGACCCGCCGGGGGCTGGGCAACCGGAAGGTCCCCTCCCGGATCCCGCCGCCGTCGCGGCCCAGATGGCCGCCCGGGCGGCCATGGTGCGCCGGGAGGGGATCGCCGTCGAGGACGTGGCGCCAGCGGAGGGCGCCGCCCAGCTGCCCGGCTGGAACTGGGCCGACGTGGTGGCCGCCTGGTTCGTCCCGGGCGACGGCACCCTGCTGCCCGGCGAGGTGGCGCGGACCCTGGCCCGCCGCCTGCGCCAGCGGGAGGTGACCGTGCTGGAGGAAACCGCCGTCGAGGAGCTGGGCCTCGGCCATGGCCGGGGAGGACCGGCCGTGGCTGGCGTCCGCACCGCCGCGGGCCCCATCGCCGCCGACGCGGTGGTGGTGGCCACCGGCGTCTGGACCCGGCCCCTGCTGCAGACGGCGGGCCTGGATGCGCCCATCAAGCCCTACCGCACCCAGCTCTCCTTCTGGGCCCTCCCCGAAGGCATGGACCCCGGCGACGTGCCGCCCCTCCACGACGTGACCGGGGAGTACTACTGGCTGCCGCGGGAAGGGCTTTTGGCCGTGGGCGACGGCACCCAGCTGGTCGAGCAGGATCCCCGCGCGTTCAGGCGCGAGCCCGATCCGGCCTTCCTCGAGGCCAGCCGCCGGCGCCTAGAGCACCGCCTGCCGGCGGCCCGGGGCGCCCAGCTGGTGCGGGGCTGGGCTCACCTGTGCGACGCGACCCCCGACCGGCGCCCGCTGCTGGGTCCTTACGGGGGCGTGGACGGCTTGCACCTGGCCGTGGGCTTCAACGGCTTCGGCGTGATGCGGGCGCCGGCCGTGGGCGAGCTGGTGGCCCGGTTCGTCCTGGGGGAGGAACCGGCCCTGGGCGGCCGGCCCCTGGAGGGAGCCGGAACCCTGCGGGCCGCGCGGTTCAGCGGCTTCGTGGACTTCCCGATGGCCCAGGGTTTCAACACCGCCGGTGAATCGCCGGCAGGAACCCCGCCCTCGGTTCCTAAGGAATAAGGATAGCCCGCGGCCCGCCCCGCGGCCCGGCCGGCCGCCGGCCAGGGGCGGTACCGCTCGACGGAGGTAGTGGGGTGTGGACAAGCAATCCCCGGTGCCCGCAAGCCCCGGGACGGGCGCGGTGAGCCCAGGGACGGGCACGGTCGACCTCTCCTGGTGCCGGGCGGAGTTCCCCGCCCTGCAGCTCATGGTCAACGGCCACCCGGCCGCCTTCCTGGACGGGCCGGGCGGCACCCAGGTGCCCCAGCCGGTCGTCGAGGCCATGGCCACCTACCTGATCAAGAAGAACGCCAACACCCACGGCGCCTTCTTGACCAGCCGGGCCACCGACGAGACCATCGCCGAGGCCCGGGCGGCCCTGGCCGACTTCCTGGGCGCCTCGCCCGGCGAGATCGCCTTCGGGGCCAACATGACGACCCTGAACTTCAACCTGGCCCGGGCCATCGGCCGGACCCTGCGGCCGGGCGACGAGATCGTCGTCACCGAGCTGGACCACGACGCCAACGTCAGCCCGTGGCTCGCCCTGGAGGAGCAGGGGGCGATCATCCGCTGGCTGCCGGTCGACCCGGAGACCTGCACCCTCGACCTGGACCAGCTGGCGGGCCTGCTGGGCCGGCGCACCCGGGTGGTGGCCATCGGCTGGGCGTCCAACGCCGTGGGGACGATCAACGACGTGGCCCGGGCGGTGCGCATGGCCCACGACGCCGGCGCTCTGGCGGTGGTCGACGCCGTCCATTACGCCCCCCACGGGCCCATCGACGTGCGGGCCATCGGGTGCGACTTCCTCCTCTGTTCGGTGTACAAGTTCTTCGGTCCCCACGTGGGCGTGCTGTACGGCCGCCGGGCGGCCTTCGAGGCGCTGGCCACCTACCGGGTGCGGCCCCAGTCGCCGTCGGCGCCGGAGAAGATCGAGACGGGCACGCTGAACCACGAGGGGCTGGCCGGGGCCGCGGCGGCCGTCGACTTCATCGCCCGCCTGGGGCGCCGCTACGTGGACGACTTCCGGCCCCTGCTGGGCGCCGCCACCGGGCGGCGGGCCGAGATCCTGGCGGCCATGCATGCCATCGAGGCCCACGAGGCGCCCCTGGCCGCGCGGCTGCGGGAGGGGCTGGCGAGCCTGCCCGGGGTGCGGGTGTACGGCCCGCCCGAGGGTCATCCCCGCACCCCCACGGTGTCCTTCACCGTGGCCGGGCATCATCCGGCCGACGTCGCCCGGTACCTGGCCGAGCGGGGCCTGTTCGTCTGGGACGGCGACTTCTACGCGGTGACCCTGATCGAGCGCCTGGGCCTCAAGGAGTCGGGCGGCCTGGTGCGGGTGGGCCTGGCACCTTACAACACCGCGGAGGAGATCGACCGGCTGCTGGCCGCCGTGGAGGAGCTCACCCGGAAGGGGTGATGGGGATGAACGCCGGGAGCGGGGATCCCGGCAGGCGGCGGGGCCGGCGGCGGCGCCGCCTGCGGCGGTACCGGTTCGTCCCCGTGGACTTCGAGACGTTCACGGCCTGGGCGGAGGAAATCGTCGACGACCTGCCTCCCCGCCTGCTGGAGGATCTGGAAGGCGGGGTGCAGGTCGACCCCGAGGCGCGGCGCAACCCGTCGGACCCGCCCGGGGTCTACCTGCTCGGGGAGTACATCACCGAGCCCTACCTGGGCCGGTTCATCCGGATCTACTACGGTTCCTTCGAGCGGGTCATGGCCGACGAGCCGCCCGCCGTCTGGTACGACGAGCTGGAGGAGACGATCCTCCACGAGCTCCGGCACCACGTGGAGGCGCTGGCCGGAGTCGACTGGCTGGGGCTGGAGGACCTGCGCCAGCTCCAGCAGCTCTGGGAGGAGGCGCGGCGGGGCGCCCGGGAGCGGGGCAAGCCCCCGGGTGCGGATCCCGGCCGGCCGGGTGGCGAGGGCGCACGCGCCGGCACAGGTGCCGAGGAAGCAGGCGGCGGCACGGGTGCTGAGGACGCAGGCGGCGGCACGGATGGCGACGGCAAGGGCCGCGGCAGCCCAGGCGGCCACGGTCCGGCCGGCGGCACGGGCCGCGACTCCGTCAAAGGTGACCGTCAAAGGTGACAAGGGAACGGACTCCGGGGACGAACGCGGCCCCGGGGCGCGCTGAATGCAGGCACGGCGGCGATGCAGGTCCGTGGCCGGCGCCCGCCAGCGTTCCACCCGGGCCCTGCCCTGAGCGGAGGGCCGCGCCGGCGACGCGCCGGTCCGCGTTGCATGCGGGGAGGAGGAAGCCGAGGTGAAGGGCCGTCAGGGACCCCTGCAGGGCATCCGCGTCCTCGACCTTTCGCGCGTGCTCAGCGGGCCGTACTGCACCATGATGCTGGCCGACTTCGGCGCCGACGTGATCAAGATCGAGCGCCCCGGGACGGGGGACGACACCCGGGCCTGGGGGCCGCCCTTCGTCAACGGGGAAGCGGCCTACTTCCTCGCGGTCAACCGCAACAAGCGCAGCGTGGTGGTCGACCTCAAGGCCCCCGAGGGCCGCGACCTGATCCGGCACATGGCGCGGCAGTGCGACGTGGTGGTGGAGAACTTCCGGCCGGGTACGGCCGCCAAGCTGGGCATCGGGCCCGAGGACCTGCTGCGGGAGAACCCGCGCCTGGTCTATGCCTCCATCTCGGGCTTCGGCCAGGACGGGCCGTATCGGGACAAGCCGGGGTACGACGCCATCGCCCAGGCCATGGGGGGCATCATGCACGTCACCGGCGAGCCCGACCGGCCCCCGGTGCGGGCCGGCGTGGCCATCGCCGACATCGGCGCCGGGATGTGGGCCGCCTTCGGCATCCTGGCCGCCCTGTGGGAGCGGGAGCGCTCCGGCCGCGGCCAGGTGGTGGACGTCTCCCTGCTGGAGGGCCAGATCGCCTGGCTGACCTACGTCGCCGGCAATTACTTCGCCACCGGCCAGGTCCCGCGCCGCTACGGCTCGGCCCACCCCAACCTGGTCCCCTACCAGGCCTTCGCGACGGCCGACGGCCACCTGATCGTGGCGGTGGGCAACGACAGCCTCTGGCGGCGCTTCTGCGAGGCGGCGGAACGGCCCGATCTGGCCGCCGACCCGCGCTACGCCACCAACGCCGGGCGCGTGGAGCACCGGGAGGAGCTCTTGCCCGAGCTCGAGGCGCTGATGCGCAGCCGGACCACCGCCGAGTGGCTCCGGCGCCTGGACCGGGCCGGGGTACCGGCGGGTCCCATCCTCAGCATCGCCGACCTGGCCCAGGACCCCCACGTGCAGCACCGGCAGATGATCGTCTCCCTGGAGCACCCGCGGGCCGGGGTCATCCGGGTGACGGGCATCCCCGTCAAGCTCTCGGCCACGCCGGGCGCCATCTACGCCCCGCCCCCCCTGCTGGGCCAGCACACCGACCAGGTGCTGGAAGAACTCGGCCTGCCGGCCGAGGAGCGCCGGCGGCTGCGGGAGGCCGGGGTGATCGGCTGACGACCGCCCTGGCGGCCTCCCCGGCGCAGGGCCGGGCCGGGCGGGGCGGAGGACGGGCCAGCGGAGCCGCCACCACATCTCGGCGAAGCCGGATCGAGGAGAGGTGAGCATCCCCTGCGGCGGGAGCCGGTGACGCGCAACCCTTCCTTCGACGAAGTCCTCGAGTCGCTGGGGGAGGTCCTCGAGGCCGCACCCGAGCGGATCTTCTGGCGGGGTCGCGACTACGCCGACGACGGGCGCGTGCTGGACCTGGCGTGGGGGCCGGGGCTGGCGCTCCGGGCGCAGGTCGAAGGAACCGCCCGCGAGCCGTACCGGGTCGCCGTCTGGTGGGACCCCACCTCCGACTGCTGGCAGGCGACCTGCTCGTGCCCGTATGAGGGGTGGCCCTGCAAGCACGTGGTGGCGGCCATCCTCCGTTTCATGGACCGGTTCGAGGCAGGGGAAGACCTGCCGGACGACCCCGGGACCACCGGGCCCACCGCCGCCGCGGCGGGTGACGGGGCGCCCCCGCCGCCTGGGACCCGGCCTGGGGAACCGGCAGGCGGCCCGGACCGCGCCATGGGTTCGGGCGGGCCGGCCCGATCCGTGGCCGCAAGCGGACGGGACCGGGTCCCGGCCCCCGGCGGACCGGACCGAGCCGTACCCTCTGGCGGATCGGCGCCTGCGCCCGCATCGTCTCCCCCGCCTGGACCGCCGGCATCGGCACCGCCAGCGGGCTCGGCGCCGGCCGGCCGGCCCGGTTCCGCCGGGTGGCGTGCCGAGGTGGACCGGTGGCTCGAGCGGGCGGGGTCGGATGCTCCGGCCGGCCGCGGCCCGCAGTCCGGCCGTGACGGCCACCCCGGTGCCGGGCCGCAGCCCGGGACCGACCAGGTGGTGGTCCGCCTCTATTTCTACCCCGACGGCCTGCGGATCGCCATCCACCGCGCCCGCTGGGGCAAGCAGGGGCTTGGCAAGGAGCGGCCGCTGCACTTCGACCCCCTGTCGCCGTGGCTGCCCTCGCCGGCCGGGCCCCTGCACCGCCTGCTCTTCCGGATGCTGGAGCATCCCGTCCCCCACCCGGGACGGCCGGGGGCCGCCACCTACGACCCCCTCTACGAGATCCCGCCCGGGATGGTCGACCTCTGCCTGGAGCTCCTCGGCCGGTTGCCCTTCGTGTTCGCCGGGGACGGGCGCGAGCCGTTGCGCATCGAGCACGAGCCCTACCGGGTCGAGGTCGTCGCCGTCCCTGCGGGGGACGATCTGACCCTCACCACCCGCTGGTTCACCGGCGACGGTCGGCCGTGGTCGCCGCCCGCCGGCAGCGTCGGCATCCCGGGCGAGCGCTACCTGTGGGTCCAATGGGGGCCGGTCCTGCGGCCCGTGCTCACCGCTGGCGACGTGGCCCTCCACCTGGCCGTGGGCGCCCGGCCGGTGACCGTCCCGGCCGCCGAGGTGCCCGACTTCATCGGCCGGTACCTGCCCCGGCTCCAGCGGCGGGCGCGGATCCAGCTGCCGGGCGTCTTGCAGCAGCAGATCCGCGACGGGGCGCCCCGCCCCGTGATCCTGCTGTCCGAGCAGGAAGGCGCCCTGGTGGTCGAGCTGGCCTTTGCCTACGGCGACGGCGAGCCCTCGATCCACGCCGGCGACGACGAGCCGGCCCTGGTGCCGGGAGGCGTCCGGGTCTGGTACCGCCGCCGCCCTGACCTGGAGCGCGCGGCGTGGGACGAGTTCGCCGCCGCCATGGCGGCCGTCAACGCCCCGCCCGGGCCCGACGGCCGGGCCCTGCTCTTCGGCGACCAGGCCCTCGACTTCCTGGCCGAGACGCTGCCTCGCCTGGCCGAGCGCTGGGAGGTCCGGGGGCAGGAACGGCTGGTCCGCTTCCGGGTGAGCCGCAGCCCCCTGCGATCCCAGGTCCGGATCGCCACCGGCATCGACTGGCTGGATCTGGACGTGACCTTGGCATCCCCGGAGGGCGCGGCCGGTTGGGAGGCGCTGCTCGACGCGCTGCAGCGGCACTCCCGGTACGTGCGTCTGGATTCGGGGGTCATGGCGCGCCTGCCCGAGGCGTGGCTGCAGCGGCTGGGCGTCCTGGCCGAGCACGCCCGCCATCACCGGCGGCGCCGGGGGGCGGGCGGCGAGCCGCGTTCGTCCGGGGAGGAACCGCTGCGCCTCAGCCGCTGGGCATTCGGCGTAGCCGCCCACCTGCTGGAGGCCGCCGACCGCCGCGAGGCGGACGAGGGCTTCCGCCACCTGGCCCGGCTGCTGGACGGCTTCGAGGGCATCCCCGAGATGCCGCTGCCCCGGGATCTCAAGGCGCGGCTGCGGCCGTACCAGGTCCGGGGTTACCACTGGCTGTGCTTTTTGCGTGACCACGGCCTGCACGGCATCCTGGCCGACGACATGGGGCTCGGCAAGACCGTCCAGGTCCTGGCCCTGCTCTTGGCGGAGAAGGAGGCCGGCCGGGCCGCGGCACCCAGCCTGGTGGTGGTGCCCACCTCGCTGGTCTTCAACTGGATCGAGGAAGCCCGGCGGTTCGCGCCCAACTTGCGGGTGCTGGCTTTGACGGGACCGCGGCGGGCGCCCCTGTTCCGCCAGGCCGGGGAATACGACCTGCTGATCACCACCTACCCCCTGATCTGGCGGGACATCGCGCACCTGGAAGCGCGCGACTACCACTACCTGATCCTCGACGAGGCCCAGCACGTGAAGAACCCGGACACCCAGACCTGGCAGGCCCTGCGGCGGCTTCGCGCCCGCCACCGGCTGGCCCTGACCGGAACGCCCGTGGAGAACCACGTCCTGGACCTGTGGGCCCTGTTCGAGATCCTGATGCCGGGGTACCTGGGCCGGCAGGAGGCCTTCGTGCGCCGGTACGCGGGGGCTGCCGCGGAGCCGGCCCCGGTGGACGGTCGCCCCGACCCGCGGGTGGCGGAGCTCCGGCGCCGGGTCTTCCCCTTCATCCTGCGCCGGGTCAAGGACGAGGTGGCCCGCGACCTGCCGCCCCGCACCGAGGTGGTGCAGTACTGCGAGATGCTGCCCGCCCAGCGAAAGCTCTACCGCGAGCTGCTGGCCGCCTACCGCGCCCGCGTCCTGGCCGAGGTCGACCGGGCGGGCATCGCCCGCAGCCGCATGACCATCCTGGAAGCCCTGCTGCGCCTCCGGCAGGCCTGCTGCCACCCGGCGCTGCTGGACCTTCCGGGCTGCCGCAACGCGGGCTCCGCCAAGCTGGAAGCCTTCCGGGAGCTGGTCCATCATGTGGCCGGCGGCGGCGGCAAGGTGCTGGTCTTCAGCCAGTTCACCAGCATGCTGGACATCCTGCAGCGGGAGCTGGACCGGCTGGGGCTGGGCTGGGAGCGCCTGGACGGGCGGGTCCGCAACCGCGAGGAGCGGGTGCGGCGGTTCCAGGAAGGCGACGTGCCGGTCTTCCTCATCAGCCTCAAGGCCGGCGGCACCGGCCTCAACCTGACCGCCGCCTCCTACGTGATCCACTACGACCCGTGGTGGAACCCGGCCGCGGAGGAACAGGCTACGGGCCGTGCCCACCGCATCGGCCAGGACCGGCCGGTGTTCAGCTACAAGCTGATCACCCGGGGCACGGTGGAGGAGAAGATCCTGCAGCTCCAGGAGCAGAAGCGGGCGCTGGCCGGCGCCCTGCTGGCGGGCGACGGCCAACTGGGCAAGGACCTGACCCGCGAAGACCTGGAGTTCCTGCTGGCGCCGGATTGATTTCCGGCGGGCCGTTCCGGCATGGTGGGACAGGACGGGCGCGGGACGGGAGCGGTGGGATCGGCACGTCCCCGCCCACGGACCCGGAAGAACCGGACGGTGGTACGCCCAGCCGGACGGACCGGCTCTGCCGGCGCGGCCGGACGCGCCGGCTCACGGCGGGGACGACGGGAAGAACCGGCCCGCAGCGTGCGAGGGAGGGAGCCCGGCGGCATGAGCAAGCGCGATGACGGAATCCACCAGGCAGAAGCGGCGGCCGCAGCGGCATCCCCGGCCGCGTCGAGGACGGGCGAACCCGGTTCGGATGCCTTCCCGGTGCCGCCTGACGTCCGGCGGCGTCGGCGGCGCATCGCCCTGGCCGTGGCCCTGGTGCTGGCCGCCGCCTTCCTGGTGGGGGTCCGGTCCATGGGGCACATCCTGGCCTCGGCACCGGCACCGGGCAAGCCTGCGCCCGACTTCACCCTGCCCCAGCTGGACGGCCCGCCGGTGCGGCTCTCCGACCTGCGCGGCCGGGTGGTGGTCCTCAACTTCTGGGCCTCCTGGTGCATTCCGTGCCGCGAAGAGACGCCGGCCCTCAAGGCCTTCTACCAGCAGTACGGCGACCGGGTGGCCTTCTACGCCATCAACGTCGCCGAACCCGTGGACACCGTGCGCGCCTTCCTGGCGGAGTTCGGCGCCACCTACCCCGTGCTGCTGGACCGGGACAAGACCGTTTACCGCCAGTATCGGGTCACGGGGTACCCGGAGACCTTCTGGATCGACGAGCAAGGGATCGTGCGGATTCACTGGCGCGGCCCCATGACCCTGGAAGACATGGAGCGCTTCTACCGGGAGACGGCCGCGGCGAGCCGTTCGAGCAACCCGCCGCCGGCCGGGTGAGCGGCGGGCGCGTCACCCGCCGAACAGGCCGTCCAGGATTGTCGAAAGGGTGCCGCGCTTGCCGCCCAGGATGCGGGGGTCGTATACCTCGGTGTAACCGCAGTGGAGGCACGAGACAAAAAGGTAGTGGTTGTGCTGGATGTCGAAGAGCTTGCTGAGCCCCGTACCGGTCATGGCCAATTCCTTGACCCGTGCCTGGTCGTTGCCGCACTTGCTGCACTTGAACCGCTCCTGGATCGACGCCGCCACGTCCACCGGCACCGCCTCCTTCGCTTCGGGCAGGATCCCGACCGGGTCGCGTCGCCATCGGGTCGTCATCAGGGCAAGGATTCGGCCCGGGGTGCGCGGCCTCCTGTAACGTCCACCGGATGGCGAATGGATCGACGAAGGGATAGAAAACGGCCCGGGGCACCGGCATCCGCATGACCCATGCTGGATGCCGGTCGCCGCCGGGCCACATCGGACCGCCAAGCCTGGCGGGTCGCCCGTAGGGGCGCCTGCGCACCAACTCCGGCGCTCTGGTTCCAAGCGCCTTGAGGTGTTACGCCACCTCGTAGCCGGCGTCCTCGACGGCCTCCCGAACCCGGGTGTCGTCCAGGTCGCCCTCGTAGGTCACCGTCACACGGCCGGTGGCCAGGTCGACCTCCACATCCTTCACGCCCGCAATCCCGGAGATCGCCTTCTTGACCGCCGACTTGCAGTGGTCGCAGGACATGCCCTTGACCTGGTAGACCCGCGTCGCCATGGGATCCCCTCCTTGCATGCGACCGGCAGGCCCTGCAGGGCCCGACCGGATGCCCCCGGCGTTTAGGATAGCCCCAGGGGACGACTCCCCTGACGGAGCGGCTCCAAGCGGAACATACCCCGTAGGGGTATTCTGCATTCATGGTAGACCAGGGTCTCCTGCCCTGTCAAACCCACCTATCGCCACCAGCCTGGGCCAATGTTTGCACCCACCGTTGACTCGATATACCCCATGGGGGTATGATCGTGGCGAACGTCGCGTGAGTCCACGTCGAAGGCGCACCGCGGAACCAACGGGAGGGAACCACTTGACCGGCCGAAACGAGAGTGTGGCGACCGAAGACGCACGCCGGCAACCCGCGGGGGCAGCCGGTCATCCTATCCGTGAACACTGCCATCCCGTGGTGCAGGCCGGGCTCCACGATGATCGCGGTCCCGATGAACCCGGCACCGGCGGCACCGGACGGAACGCGACCGGTGCCGCCGGCGGGAGTGGAACGGACGCCGCCGGAAGGGGCGACGACGGCGCGGGCGGGGTGCAGGCGGGCGGGAACCGGCAGCGCCGGATGACGCCCTACGCCGACCGCAAGAAGCTGCTGGACCGCCTCCGCCGCATCGAGGGCCAGGTCCGCGGCCTGCAGCGCATGGTGGAAGAGGAGCGCTACTGCGTGGACGTGCTGGTCCAGGTGGCGGCGGTACGGGCCGCCCTGGACGCCGTCGCCCTGCAGCTCCTCGAGCAGCACACCCACCACTGCGTCCAGGAGGCCGTGCGCAGCGGCGACGGCGACGCCGCCATCGACGAGGTCATGGCGGTAGTACAGCGGCTGCTCCGGACCCCGTAGCCACGCCGTCTTCAGCCCGCTGGCCTGTTCACAGCAAGACAGCCTGTAAGGAGGTTCCCCCATGGCCGATACCAGCTTGCTTCACCAGCGCGCCGGCGCCGGGACCGGCCCCACGCCTCGCCCCGGCCCGGGTACCGGCACCGGCGACCGAACCGGCGACGGCGTCAGCCACCACACCGGCCACGGTACCGGCGGCCCCACCGGTCCCGGCAACGGCACGGTGGGCAACGGCACGGTGGACGGCGCCCGGAACCCGCGTGCCAGCGCCGACGGTGCAAGCGCCGCGACACCCTCCGCCTCCACGGCCGAGGTCACCCTGCCCATCGAGGGCATGACCTGCGCCGCCTGCGCCAACCGCATCGAGCGGGGGCTGAAGAAGATGGACGGCGTCGCCGACGCCGCCGTCAACCTGGCGCTGGCCCGGGCGCGGGTCCGGTTCGACCCCAGCCGGGTGACGGTGACCGACATGGCGGCGCGGGTGCGTGACCTGGGCTACGATGTGCCCCTGCAGCAGGTGCGCCTGGCCATCAGCGGCATGACCTGCGCGGCCTGCGTCAACCGGGTGGAACGGGCCCTGCGCCGCGTCCCCGGTGTGGCCGAAGCCGCGGTGAACCTGGCCACAGGCACCGGCACCGTGCGCCTGCTCCCCGGCACGGCCTCGGTGGCCGACCTGGTGGGCGCCGTCCGCGACGCCGGCTACGAGGCGGAGCCAGTCGGCGAGGCCGGCGACGAGGCCGAGGCGGCGCGCCAGCGCGAGATCCGCGGGTGGTGGAACCGGTTCGTCCTGGGGGCCGTGCTGTCGCTGCCGCTGCTGGTAGCCATGGCCGCCCACTTCTTCACGTGGCACGGGCCGGTGTTCGACCTTCTTCAGAACGGATGGCTGCAGCTGGCCCTGGCCACGCCCGTGCAGTTCTACGTGGGCTGGATCTTCTACCGTGACAGCTACTTCAACCTGAAGAACCGGAACGCCAACATGTCGGTGCTGGTGGCCCTGGGCACCACGGCGGCCTACGCGTACAGCGTCGTGGCCCTGCTCTGGCCGGGCCTGGGCATCACGGGGCTGTACTTCGAGATCAGCGCCATCCTCATCACCCTGGTGGCGCTGGGCAAGTACCTCGAGGCCGTGGCCAAGGGGCGCACGTCGGCGGCCATCAAGAAGCTCCTCGGCCTGCAGGCGCGGACGGCCCGCGTGATCCGCGACGGGCGCGAGGTGGACGTCCCCGTGGAGGAGGTGGCCGTCGGCGACGTGGTGGTGGTGCGGCCCGGCGAGAAGATCCCCGTGGACGGGGTGGTGCTGGAAGGCCGCTCCGCGGTGGACGAGTCGATGCTCACGGGCGAGAGCCTGCCCGTGGAGAAGGGCCCCGGCGACGAGGTGATCGGCGCCACCGTCAACACCACGGGCACCTTCAAGTTCCGCGCCACCAAGGTCGGGCGGGACACGGCCCTGGCCCAGATCGTGCGCATCGTGGAGGAGGCCCAGGCCTCCAAAGCGCCCATCCAGGCCTTTGCCGACCGGGTGTCCAACGTCTTCGTCCCGGCGGTGATGGCGCTGGCCGGCGTGACCTTTGTGGGGTGGCTGGTGGCGACGGGCGACCTCACCCGGGCGCTGCTGGCGGCCACGGCGGTGCTGGTCATCGCCTGCCCGTGCGCGCTGGGCCTCGCCACGCCGACGGCAGTGATGGTGGGGACGGGGCGCGGCGCGGAGAACGGCATCCTCTTCCGCGGCGGCGAGCACCTGGAGGCGACGGCCACCCTGGACGCCATCCTGCTGGACAAGACGGGAACGCTCACCGTGGGCAAGCCGTCGGTGACGGACGTAGTGGTGCTGGAGGCGCTGGAGGCGCTGGATGCCGGTCCGGGCGTTGACGGCGACGTGGTCGAGGATGCGGCCGAGGATGCCGGCGAGGCCCCAACCGGTGCCGGCGCCAGCGGGAACGCCGCCCCGGGCGGTGACGCAGCCCCCGGCCGCGGTGGGGCCGGTTCCTCCGACCTGGATGCCGCCCAGCGGGCCCTGTTGCGGCTCGTGGCGTCGGTGGAACGGGCCTCCGAGCACCCGCTGGCCGCCGCCATCGTGCAGCGGGCCCGGGAAGCCGGCCTCGACCTGGACGAACCGGAATCCTTCGAGGCCATCCCCGGCCACGGGGTGCAGGCGCGGTTGGCCGGCCGCGACGTGATGGTGGGCAACCGGCGGCTGATGGAGGCGCGGGGCGTCGCCGTGGACGCCGCGGCGGACCGGCTGGCCGCCCTGGAGGAACAGGGCAAGACGGTCATGCTGGTGGCGGTGGACGGCCGCCTGGCGGGCCTCATCGCCGTGGCCGACACCCTCAAGGAGACGGCCCCCGAGGCGGTGGCCGCCTTGCACGAGATGGGCCTCGAAGTCTGGATGATCACCGGCGACAACGCCCGCACCGCCCGCGCCGTGGCCCGGCAGGCGGGGATCCCCGAAGAGCGCGTCCTGGCCGAGGTGCTGCCGGCCGACAAGGCCGCCAAGGTACGGGAGCTGCAGGAGCGGGGCCTCAAGGTCGCCATGGTGGGCGACGGGATCAACGACGCCCCCGCCCTGGCGGCGGCCGACGTGGGCATCGCCATCGGCACGGGGACCGACGTGGCCATCGAGGCGGCCGACGTCACCCTGATGCGGGGCGACCTGCGCACCCTGGCCGCCGCCATCGACCTCAGCCGCGCCACCCTGGCCAAGATCCGGCAGAACCTGTTCTGGGCACTGATCTACAACACCCTGGGCATTCCGGTGGCCGCCCTCGGCTATCTCAGCCCGGTGCTGGCCGGCGCGGCCATGGCCCTGAGCTCCGTCTCGGTGACGACCAACTCCACCCTGCTCAAGCGTTTCGATCCCATGCGGCGCTTCCGCCGCCAGGAAAGGGGCCGCCCAGCATGAGCCCGCACGGTAGCATGAAGCGCCAGGGCGGTTCGGGGAACCAGGGCCCCCGGCGCCAGAGGCAACCGGGTCGAGGAGCGCCGGAGCAGGAGGCCTCACGCCAGGTAGCTTCCGCCCGCCAGGCAGGGCGCCGGCCGCGGGGACGGCGCTTGTCCCGCACGGGCGCCGGCCGCGCCCGGGGGCTGCGGATTGCGTGGATGGTGGCGGTTCTGGCCGTCCTGGTGACCGCCGGGGTGCTGGCCTGGAGCAGGGCCGCTTCCTCCCCCGCCATCCGCCATGTCCACGGCATGACCTTCGACCCCCGGGATCCCGGCAGGCTCTGGGTCGCCACCCATGACGGTCTACTGGTCTGGGAGGAACCCGGCCGCTGGCGCGGGCGCGTGGGGCCGGTGGTCGACCTCATGGGCTTTTCGGCCGCTCCCGACGGGACCCTCTATGCCAGCGGCCATCCGGGACCGGGGCTCGACCTGGCCAACCCCCTGGGGCTGGCCCGCAGCGCCGACGGCGGGCGGACCTGGGAGCCCCTCAGCCTGGAGGGCGTCGTCGACTTCCACGCCATGGTGGCCAGCCCCGCCCGCTCCGGGCTGATCTACGGCTACTTCTACGGCGACGGCCAGTTCTACCGCAGCGAGGACGGTGGGCGGACGTGGACCCGCACCCCCGCTCCGGACCTGGCCGGGCCCCGGGGTCTGGGTCCGCTGCAGCTGGTGGCCCATCCGACCGATCCCGCAACGCTGCTGGCAGCCGGGGAGAACGGGCTGCTCCTGAGCACGGACGGCGGGCGAACGTGGGAACCGCTGCGGAACGGGGTGGTGACGGCGGCGGCCTTCGTTCCCGGAACGGACCGTGGGACGGGAGCCGGAACCGGCACCGGAACGGGCGGCAACTCGGACGCCGGAACGGGCGGAAACCCGGACGCCGGGCCCGCCCCCATTCTGGCCTATGAGCTGTCCACCGGCCTGCTGCGTTCCGACGACGGCGGGCGCACCTGGCAACCGGCGGCGCCGGGGGGCGGTGCCGGCCTGCTGGCCGATCCCAACGATCCCCTGGCCGCTCTGGCGGTTCATCCCAGCCAGCCGCAGGGCCTCTACGCCATCTCCATGACGGGCAGTCTCTGGCGCAGCACCGACGGCGGCGGAACGTGGGAGAGGGTCTGGGCACCGGAATGACGCGTCACGCGCCCAATATCGGCTCCCATCGCACCCTTCTTGCGCTCAGGCCATAGGTTGCGGACAGGTGGGCCACGTCCCGCGTGGCCCCACCTGTTATCGCCAACGATCCCTGGCAGACCTGTGGCGAAAGGAGCGGTGTGCGATGCCCATGCCGGACGTGGCGGCGCAAAAGGGTCACCTCGGGCATGCCACGGCGCCCCCCTGCCTACCGCTGGCCGCGGACACCCACCACACCACCCGGGTGGCGGGCCGGCACCCCATCGCGACCAGCGTGGCCGCGTCGCAGACGGCGTTCCCCGATCCGTCCGTCCCCGAACTTCGTCCCGGTGTCGCCATCCTGGCACGCGGCGACGAGGACCACTTTCAGGACGCCCTGGTCGCGTCCCCTCTGATGCATCACCCGCGCAACGGGCCGATTCTGCTGACCCTCCCTGACGAACTGGACCCGCTCGTCCGCGACGAGCTCCTCCGGCTGCGCCCTCCGGGTGTGGGCGCGCAGCCAGGGCACGGCACGGCGCCCGGTGCGGCGGAACAGGCCGGAACACCGGCGGGTATGGTTGCGGAGGGGACGGACTCCGGTCCCCTGCCGGAACCCGGGCCGGCGCCCGCCCCCGGTCCGGCGGAAGGCACGCACCAGGGTCCCGTCCAGGTGTTCCTGGTCGGCGACTTGTCGCACGCCGTCGAGCACCAGGTCCGGCGGCTCGGCTTCCGGTCCCTGCGCCTGCGAGGCCGCAACGTCTTCGAGACGGCCGCCCAGGTGGCGCAATTCGTCGGTGTAGGCAGGACCGTCGTCGTCGTATCCGGCGAAGAGTTCGCCGAGGGGCTGGCGGCGGCGGCGTGGTCGGCCCACACGGGTCAGCCCATCCTGTTGACGCGCCGTGACACGCTACCCCTGGCCACGGCACGGGTCATCGCCCTCGCCCGCAATCCCAACGTCTACATCGTGGGCAGCGAGCGGACCGTATCTCGAGAAGTGGAGCGAGCCATCCGAGGTCTGACGACCGGTCTGGTCCACCGGATCAGCGGGGCGTCACCCTTCGCCATCTCCGTGGAACTGTCCCGCTTCCTCAGCCCGGCGGGCGACTTCGGCTGGGGCAAAACCGAACCCGCGGGTCACTTCTTCCGTTTCTCCGCCGTCGACGCCTGGCAGTCCGCCATCGCCGGCAACCTTTTCTCGCACCTCGCCTCCCACGCGCCGCTGCTGCTGGTTGAACGCGGGCAGGTCCCCGACGTGGTCCGCACCTATATCCTGAGCGTCAACCCTCGCCACACGGAGCCCGCCCCTCCGTTCATGCACGGCTACATCGTCGGCCCGCCCGGCGAGGTGGCCTGCCGGGTCCAATTCGAGCTGGAGGTGCTCCTCCGCACGGTCATCGAATGAAGCAGGCCGGCCGCATCAGGCCGGCCCGTCCGCCAAGGAGAGGCATGGCGCCCGCCGCCGGCGGCCCATGCCTCTCCCCTTGCTCAGCCCGCTCTCCCGCCGCTCACTCGAGCCGCAGTCGCCGCAGCAGCATCGCGTTGACCGCCACCGCGACCGTCGACAGGCTCATGAACACCGCGCCCATGGCCGGTGAGAGCAGGAGTCCCCACGCGGCGCCGGCGCCTGCCGCCAGTGGCAGGGCGACGGTGTTGTACCCGGTCGCCCAGAACAGGTTCTGGACCATCTTCCGGTAGGTGGCTCGCGATACTTGCAGCGCACCCGCCACGTCCAGCGGATCGTCTTCGATCAGGACCAGGTCCGCCGACTCGATGGCGACGTTGGTACCGGCTCCGATGGCCACGCCCAGATCGGCTTCCAGCAGCGCCGGGGCATCGTTGATGCCGTCGCCCACAAAGGCCGTCGGACCTTCCTGCTTGAGCTGGCGAACGATCTTCGCCTTTTCTTCCGGCAATACCCGGGCGTGGTACCGCTGGATCCCCAGTTCCGAGGCGACCGAGCGGGCCACCGCCTCCGCGTCGCCGGTGATCATCACGACCTGGATGCCCATCTGCCGCAGCCTGTGCACGGCCTCCCGGGCCCGCCCCCGCACTTTGTCGGCCAGGGCGAACAAGGCCAGTGCGCCCTGCTCGTCCATCAGGGCGATGACGCTCTCGCCGCGAGCTTCCGCTTCATCCAGACCCCGGCGCAATGCGACGGGCAGTTCCAGCCCGAGCTCGGCGATCCACTCGGGGCGACCGATTCGATAGACCTTCCCGCCCACCGAACCGACCACCCCCTTGCCGGCGACCACCCGGAAGTCCTCCACCGCCGGGACTTGCAGATTCCGCTGGTCCGCCAGTTCGACCACCGCCCGGGCGAGGGGGTGCTCAGAACGCCGTTCCAGCGCCGCGCCGATGCGCAAGGCTTCCTCTTCCGGCAAGCCGGCTGTGTAGATGCCGCGCACGCCGAACTTGCCTTCCGTCAGCGTGCCCGTCTTGTCGAAGGCGACGATCTTCAGGTCCCGTGCCCGCTCGAAAGCTTCCCGGTTCCGCACGAGGATGCCCGCGCGCGCCGCCATCGACGTGGCGTTGACCGTCACCAGCGGAATCGCCAATCCGAGGGCGTGGGGGCAGGCGATGACCAGCACGGCCACCGCCCGCGTCAGCGCGAAGTCCAGGGGCTCCCCGGACGCCCACCAGGCCAGGAAGGTCAGGGCGCCGGCGCCGATGGCGATGTAGGTCAACCAGCCCGCCGCCCGGTCGGCCAGGTTCTGAAAGCGGCTGCGGGACGCCTGGGCTTCCCGCACCAGGCGCTGGATCTGGCTCAGGGTCGTGTCGTCGCCGGTGCGCGTGACCCGGACCGTCAGGGCGCCTTCGCCGTTGACCGACCCGGCGACCACCTCGTCGCCCGGTTCCTTGGGAACCGGCCGCGATTCCCCGGTCAGGAACGCCTCGTTGACACTGGAGCTGCCTTCCTCGACCACACCGTCCACCGGTACCTGCTCGCCGGGCCGGATCAGAATGCGATCCCCTTCCTTCAGCTGTTCCACCGGCACGTCGGTCACCGTACCGCCTTCCAGCTTGTGGGCCCGGGAGGGTACCAGCGCCGCCAGGTGCTCCAGCGCCCGGCTGGCTCCCTGGACCGACGACATCTCGATCCAGTGGCCGAGCAGCATGATGGTCACCAGTGTGGCCAGCTCCCAGTACAGCGGCATCCCCTTGAAGCCAAAGGTCACCGCCACGCTGTAGACGAAGGCCACCGTGATGGCCAGCGAGATGAGGGTCATCATGCCCGGGGCGCGCGCCCGCAGCTCGTGAGCCGCGCCTTTGATGAACACCAGTCCGCCGTACACGTAAATGGCAGTGGCCAGGAGGGCTTGGACCCATTCCGCCCCGGGAAGTTGGACCGCCCGGTAGCCCAGCCATTCCTGGGTGAGGGGTGCGAAGTAGAGGATCGGCACGGTGAGAGCAAGACAGACCCAGAACCGGTCCCGGAACATCTCCGGGCTGTGACCCGCGTGCTTGTCGTGGGCGCCGTGGTGGTCATGGGCACCGTGATGATGGTCTACACTTTGCGCGTCGCGGAGGTCACGGCCGTGGACACCTTTCTCAAGCCCTTGGGCTTCGGATGCAGAGACGGCCCTTTGAAGTGGAGATCGACCACCGTCGCTCCGGGAAGGCTTGTCCTCCGGCGAAACACTCTTCGCCGCAGGATGGGAAGGGTGGTGATGGTGGTGATGCGGGTGATGGGGTGGATGGGAGTGCACCGGATCGTGCGGGGCGTGCTCACCGCGATGGCGGTGTGGGCTCGATTCATCCATGTCATCGACGACCTCCTATGACCCTATGACCGGCCCGGCCACCTGGGGGATGACGGCTGTCGACGACACGATACCCCTACGGGGTATCACAGCCATGAATAACTTACCATCCGACGAGTGGGGAAGCAAGACGAGAGCCGGCCATCCCACGCCGACCCCGCGGCGGTCGGCCGTGGGGCACCGGCCGCTGTAGCGCGGCCTTCCGACGCCGATCGAGGAGGAGCGGCGAAGGAAAGCCCCGTCCTCCCGCACCCGGGATACGGGGCCGCACCGGGCGTTGATCGAGCATGGCGGGGGTGGAACAACCCCGGCGCGAGAGCGGAAGGCCGCTGGAGGATCCAGCGGCCTTCCGCTGCGCTGTCCCAGTCCCGTCCCGCCACGCGGCGAACGCGGTCACGCGGCCATCCGCCGGCACTCCTCGGCGCACGCGCGGCACTCGCGCGCGCACTCCTGGCAGTGCTCGTCTTGGAACCGGCCGCATTCCTGGGCGCAGGCTTCACAGATCTCGGCACAGACCCGGCAAATGGCCCCGGCAAAGTCGCTGCCTCGGGACATCACCCGGGAAGCCAGGGCACAAATGTCTGCACAATCGCGCAACAGCTGCACGCACCGGCCGCGCTGCGCGGCGTCCGGCTCCTTCAGGCAGGCCGTCAGGCATTGCTCGCAGGCCTGCATGCAGCTGTTGCAGGCGTCAATGTACTTTTTGTACTGCTGGACGCAGAGGCAGCCAAACGCGGAACGTCGCCCCTTGACCGCATCTGCTTTCCGCATGGACCCGGCCACCGTGCAGCTCGACGATGCGCCTGACGATGGCCAAGCCGAGCCCCGCCCCTCCGCCGGCGCGGGAGCGCGACTTGTCGACCCGGTAGAGGCGCTCCCAGATATGCGGCAAGTCGTCGGGTGGAATGCCTTCCCCCGTGTCCCGCACGGTCACCACCGCCTCCCTCCCCTCGCGGCCGATGCTAACCGTCACCTCTCCTCCGGAAGGGGTGTGCCGGCGCGCATTGTCCAGCAGGTTGATCCACACTTGTTCCAGCCGTTCGCCGTCACCGTCCACCCAAAGATCCTCCGGCGCATCCACCCGGAGGTTCACACCCTTTTCCGCAAAGGCCGGCAACAGGCGCGCCACCACCGCTTTGACGGTCTGGCCCACTTCCACCGGCTGGCGACGGAGGGAGAAGGTCGGCTCCTCCAGCCGCACCAGGGTGAACAGGTCCTGAAGGAGGCGGGTCAACCGGCCCGCCTCCTGGTGAATGGTGGCCGCCATCACCCGGCGCTGGGCTTCGTCCCCGTAACCTTTGACGAGGGCATCGCTGTAACCCTGGATGTACGTCAGCGGAGTCCGCAGTTCGTGCGATACGTCGGCCAGGAACGCCGACTGCTGGGCGCGGTACGTTTGCAGGCTTTCGGCCATCCGGTTGATGGAAGCGGCCAGGCGAGCGATCTCGTCGTTGCCACGAATCGCCACGCGCTGCGTGTAGTCCCCTGCGGCAATGGCGGACGTGACGGCCGTCATCTGCCGCAACGGTCGGGTCAATCGTCTCGACAACACGACCGTCACCGCCGTTGCCAAGACCGCCATGATGCCGAGGGCGATCCAGCTGGCGACCTTGAACGCCTCCAGGTCACGTCGGAAGGGTTCCGTGGGTTCGAAGAGGACCACCGTGGCCACCCACTCACCGTTTCTGAACACGGGCGACCATACAACGAGGTAGGGTTCCTCTCGCCAGTCGCCACTGACGACGGCCCCTTCCGGCGTGGCGAGGGCACGGCCGTCTACCTGGAGGTAGCGCGCCTGCTCGGGGCCCAGCGGTTCCGAGGACGCCAGGACCGTTCCCCCACGATCCACGACGGCTGCGATCAGGGGGGTCTGTCGCTCCATGGCGACCACGTGGTTCAGGGCCTCCGGCCCCCACCGGCCGCTGAGCGCTTCGGCATGCCCGTGGCCGCGGTGCAATAGATCCGCCGCCGCCTGGGCCACCAGGGAGCGGCTGAAGACCACGTAGAGGACGGCGAGCAGGATCAGGCAGAGCGAGCTGAACAGGGCGAACAACAATAGCCCCAGTTTGGTCGACAGTTGCAGACGACTCATGGGATGGTCCCACCACGTCCGTCGTGGTGCGGGTTCAAACGGTACCCGATGCTGCGCACGGTCTCGATCAGGTGCCGGGAACAGCCGGCTGCGACCAATTTGGCGCGCAACGTCTTGACGTGGGTGTCGACGGTGCGCACGTCGCCGTCGTAATCCCAGCCCCATACCCGCTCGATGATCCGCGCGCGGTCCAGCACCTGCCCCGGATGCCGTGCCAACAAGGCCAGGAGATCGAACTCCTTAGGCGTCAGATTCAAACGGCGTCCATGGCAGTATGCCTCCCGGGCCGGCACGTCGATGAGCAGGGGCCCGGCGATCACCCGGTCGGCCGGTCGCCCCTCGACCCTTGGGGTGCGGCGCAGGACCGCTCGAATGCGGGCCAACAGTTCTTCTTCTGCAAAGGGTTTGACGAGGTAGTCGTCCGCCCCGGCTTCGAGACCGGAGACCCGGTCCCGGACGTCGTCCCGGGCCGTCAGCATGATGACCGGAACATCACTCTCCCTCCGGAGGATCCGGCACACCGCCCAGCCGTCGATGCCCGGCAGCATGATGTCCAGCAGAACCAGATCCGGTCGCTCGGTCCGGACGCGCTCCAATGCCTCATACCCGTCTTCCGCCTCGGAGACCGCAAACCCGTGCTGCTCGAGGAACAGCCGGAGCAAGGCGCGCATCGGAGCCTCGTCGTCGACCACCAGGATGCGCATGGTCTGCCCTCCCCGCCGCCTGGAGGATGCAGCGGCCCCGTTCCCCGGAACGCACCACCGGCCGCTGATCCCCGATCCGCTCCCCTTCAGCTTGACAACGGCGGCATCGACGGACAACCCGGCCTTGGCCGGCGCGCATCGTTTCCGTCCCAACAACAAACGGAAGACCAGAAGGGAGGCACCCCTTCTGGTCTTCCGCGTCCCGCAACGGCCGGCGTCATTCCGGCCTGGCGTCGGGTTCCGGCTGCACGTTGCTGACGTACCCGTCGTAGAGCACCTGTGTCACCATGCCGCCCGCGGCGTGATGCAACTCGTGGCAATGGAACACCCAGTTGCCCGGGTTGTCCGCACGGAAGGCAATCACGTATTCTTCGCCGGGCTTGACGTTCAGCGTGTCCTTGATCACCGGGGCACCCGTCAACGGCTTTCCGTTTCTGCTCAGAACCTGGAAGAAGTGTCCATGGAGGTGCATCGGGTGCTCATCCGTCGGGGAGCGGTTCACGATGCGTACCTGTACCAGATCGCCCTCCTTAACGCGGATGGGCGGCGTGTCCGGGAACGTCTTGCCGTTGATGGTGTAGATGACCCCGTTCTCGCCCATGCCCGTGCCCAGCTCCATCGTGTACTGGACGTCATATTCCTGGTCCAGGGTGAAGGGCCCCTGCTCATCCTGCCCATAATTCAGCAAATCGACCACCGGAAGCTGTGCCGTCTCGTTGGGCTGGCCCGTCTGCTGCGAGGCGCCGTCGTAGGCGATGGCCACCTTCATCCCCGAAGCGGCCGCAGCGCCCGCGTCGTGGGCCTCAAGGTACCACGTACCCGGATTGTCCGCCGCAAAGGCGATGTCGACACGCTCACCGGGCGCGATCGAGATCAGTTGATCCTTCAACGGTCGGCCCCCGGCCACGGGCTGACCGTCACGGGCCACCACGGTGAAGGAATGCCCGTGGAGATGCAGGTCATGCCGGAGGTATCCCATGTTGATCAGGCGGATCCGAACCCGTTCCCCTTCCGTCACCGTCAGGGGCTGCACCAGGGAACCCGACTTGCCGTTGATGGTGAAGATGTCGTACTGCATCGTGTGCATGGGCATCGACATATCCTGCGGGCTACCCATCCCGTCGTGGTTCGTGTCCCCGGACATGCCCGGCATGTCGCCCATACCCTGCATGCCCTGCATGCCCTGCATGCCCTGCATGCCTTGCGCTTCCGTTCCCTGGCTCGATTGGCCGGACATGCCCCCCATGCTCCCGTGATCCATATCGGTCCCGGCCGGCTCTGCGTTGCTTTCTCCCGCCTTGGTCCACTCGTCGAGAATCAGCGTGAAATCACGATCGTACGCGGACTCGGGTTCCTCCACCACCAGCGCACCGTAGAGTCCCCTGTCGACCTGTTCGGCGCTCTCCTGGTGGGAATGGTACATGTACGTCCCCGCAACGGTCGCCTTGAACTCGTATACGAACTCCTCGCCCGGCTTGACCAGGTTTTGCGTCACACCCGGTACACCATCCATTTCATTGGGGACCGGATACCCGTGCCAGTGGATCGTCGTCGGGACCGGAAGCTCGTTCTTGAACCGCACGCGAATCGTCTCTCCCTGCTTGACCCGGATTTCCGGTCCCGGGACGCTGCCGTTGTAGGCCCAGACTTCCTTCTCGACGCCCGGGGCGACTTCCAGCCTCGCCGGCTTGGCCACCAGGCGGATCTCACCGGTTTCATCGGGACGCAAGATCGCCGGCGCCGTCGCCATCTCGCTGCCGGCGGTGTCGACCGGTGCCGCGCCGTCGCCGCCGCCCGCTGTGGGGCCGGCCGGTCCGACGCTCGAGCAGCCGGCCAGCAAGGCCAGCCCCGCGGCAAGCAACGCCGCGGTCCATCTCCTCCGCAACACGCGCATCGCTGGCTCCTCCTCGATGAGAGTGGAACTCTGAACCCGCCTCGACGGGTTCGACCACCCCGCTTGGCCGCTCGGGCCGCCACTGCGCGCTCCGATGCGGCCCGATGCGGCCCGCGCCGGCGATTTTAGGCCAGTCGTGTGAGAAGCGTGTGAAGAACGAGGGGAGAGCGTGCGCCCCACGGTGGCGAGGCGCCCTGCCTCGCCGGGGCGCGGCGCTGCACGCCACCTTGCCGTGCGCCGCGTCTGGCGCTTCCTTGCTGAGGAGGGTCACGGTTCCTTGACGACGGGGTGCTGCGGTTCCCCGCGCTCCGCTCTCCCGCGGGCCCGTGCGATGGCCACGGCGGCCCCATAGGCCAGCAGGCCGGTGATCGCGGCCATGACCTGGAAACGGCTGATGCCGCCAAGCATGACCGCTGCCGGGCGGAAGAAATCCGCTCCGACAGCCGCCACGCTGGCCAGAACGACGCCAGCCAAAGCGGCATGGCCCGGGAACGAAGCCAGTGGACGCAAGCGGGCGAGGATCCCTGCCGCCAGCACGAGACCCGTCGCCAGGGGAAATGCGCGCGGGTCGCGCAGCCCCAGCGCGACGACGCCCAGGCCCAGAAGCAACGGCGTCGCGACCACGTCAAGAACGGCCGGGATCTCGCGCCACCGCCGCGCCAAGGGACCGGCCAACAGCAAGGCTCCGATCAAGGCCCCGATCGCGGCGGTGGAACCGCCGGGCCAGGCGATCAGCAGGCGGGGGTTGTGGATGTAACTGGACGGCGAGCCCAGGATGTCGGCTGCCTTGGCGCCCAGCAAGAGACCGATGGCCACCCGTGTGAACAGCCGGTCGACGAGGGCCGGATCGGCAACCGGGGAAGGGGCCTGCGGGGAATGCGGCACCGTGGCCGGGGACGGTGCGGGCGCCGCCGGTCCCGCCGGGCCGGCGCGCGCGTCCGCTCGCTCGGCGAGCTTGACCGCGAGGACGTACGCCACCAGCGTACCGGCCACAGTGGCCAGGGGCCCGGTCGGGAAAGCCAGCGGGCCGAGGCCGATCACGTCAGGTAGAACCGGCAGCGACAAGCACCGTCCCTCCCTTGTCGACCATGCAGCGCGGGGCACCCGCCGGGGCTCACCCTCCCTGGCGCGCCCGTTCTACGTAGCTTTCCATGACCGGCAGGCTCATCGGCCCGATATACTTTGCCCAGACGATGCCATCCGGCCCGATGAAGTAGCTGGTCGGCAGGTAGACCACCCTGTAGATGCGGGCCACACGGCTGCCCGCATCGTAAGGAACGCGCCAGGTGAAGCCGTTCCGCTCCATGAAGGCCTTGACCTCGGCGGGCGTGGCCGGATCGCTGGTGTTCACGCCCAGCACCACCAGGTCCGGGACGCCCTTGTCGACCAGCCGCTGGATCTCCGGCATCTCCTCGCGGCAGGGCGGGCACCAGGTGGCCCAGAAGTTCAGGAAGACCACCTTGCCGCGGTAATCCGAAAGCCGCACCGTGCGACCCGTGACGTCCTGCAGTTCGAAGTCGGGTGCGGGCATGCCGACGGCGATCACCGGCGGGGACGGTTCCTGCGCCGTCCCGCCCTGCCCGGCGGGCGGCGGCGTCCCTTCGGGCGCCGGTGCCGGGCGCATGTCCCCCGGCGGAGGGGCCGCAGGCACCTCCGGCCTCAGGCTTCCGCCGGCAAGCAACATGGCCACGAGCAGCAGGACAGCTCCCCCGAGAATCCGGTTCATCGAGACCCTCCCAGTACCGGCGCGGCCGCGGCCCGAGGGGGCGCAGCGGCGGATCGACTATGAACGGCCGCCTCCCGGAGAACGCCCGCCTCCCGGAACGCGAAACAGGCGCAACGCACCGTCCCCGGATGTCACCACTATGCATGCTCCCTTCCTCGTGTCCTACACCGGGCGCCGCGCCACACCGAAAGCCTGCGGTCTGACGGGACCGCCCACCGGCAGGTCGAACCGTTCCAGTTCCTCCAGGACGAAGCCCGCAGCCTGGATTACCTCCGTCGTCCGCCGGTTGGGGTGGCATCCGGCGGCAACGAGACGCCATACCGGCGTCAGCCGGTCCTGCCAGCGGGCCGCCCGTTCATCCTTGGCCCGAACGTGTTCGAGGAACCGGAAGGTCCCGCCCGGCCGGAGCACCCGGAAGACCTCGCGCAACGCCCGCTCCAGGTCGCTGACGCTGCAGAATACATGGGTGGCCACCGCGGTATCGAAGGATTGATCCGCAAAGGGCATGTTCTCCGCGGGTGCGGCGACCAGTTCCATGGGGATGCCGAGTTGCCCGGCCCGCGCCGCCGCCCGCCGGCGCATGTGGGGGTCGGGCTCAAGCCCGACCAGGCGCGTGATCCGCTCCATCCGGTAAAACGGCAGGTTGAGGCCCGTGCCGACACCGATCTCCAGCACGCGGCCGGTCGCCCCACCCGCCACGCGCCGGCGCCAGGGATCGATCACGGGCGCCGCCGGGCGCTGGAACAGGTCGTACACGGCCGCGAAGAATGGGTGGCCTGCCAAGGTGCCTCCTCCCGTCGTCGTGGTCGTACCGGGTTCGGGAGTTCCCGGCCGCGATGCCGAAGGCCCGCCCGTAACCCGCAACCGTACCGGCGGCCCGGCGTCGGGGTAGGGTTCTCGCTCCCACCCGACCCCTCCTACCTCTTCACCGGACACCCTTCATTTCATTGTACCCTCCGGTGCGGCGTTCCCCGGGGACGCCGGGTTGCCGCTTCGGAGCCCCCCGGGAGGCCGTTGGACGGCAACCACTGGATGGGATCGAAAGCCCCTGCCGCGCATACGGCATAAGTGACGGCCCGAGCGGAAGGCCACCCGCAGGCACCACCGCCCTTCTCCGCGCCTGACAGTGGCCTGTGCAGCCCGCTCACGGCCCGCCGCACCTCGGCATCACGGGGAGGTGGCGCGGTGCTTGGTGACGCCCTGTTCCAGCGTTCGGCCTGGGCCGGGCTGATCGGGAGCTTCCTCGACCACAGCTTGTCGCTGCACGGGTTGCTGGCGACCCTGCTCGCCCTGGCCGCGCCGCTGACGGTGCGGCCCGCGGCGGAGGAGGAACATGCGGCCATGACCCTGGCCGGGCTTGGCGCTCTCGCCGGCAGCGCCCTGGCGGCGGCATCGACGACGTTCATGGACCTCTGGTCCGGCATGGCGGCGCACGGGCTCTCCGCCAGCGTGACGATCACCATGGGCGCGTCCATGGGCGGCATGCTGGGTGGCGGCTGGCACCTCTGGCGGTGGCGACGTCACCGCTGATCCCAGGCTCCGGGCAAGAGGTCTCAAGCGGCCGGCAACCGCCCGGCAAACCCGGGTTCCACCCAGACAAGCCATGCCCGCCCGCTTTCCAGCCAGGACTGCACCCGCCGCCGTGGCCGCCAGCACGTCCTGGTTGAGAATTTCCTGCGCCGGGTAACGCGCCAGGTGGCCGAAGCCCGGGCCATGAAGCCGGGCATCCTGCGCCTGGCGGACCGGGTGTTCCTGGTCTACGTACCCGGTGATCTTCGCGCCCTCCGTCCCGCTAGGGTACAGAGGACTTCCTGAGGCCGGGTAGAAGGACGGTCGCCTAACTCCCAAAGTAACGCCGGTAGAGCTCAAGAACCTCTTCAGGCGTCAGATCGGGGAGCTCCCGCGACTGGCTCCTCGGTTGACGCCGCCGCCGGTGCTGCTCGCGGCGGTAGGCCGGGTCGAGCAGGGTGTACATGACCGGCACCACCACCAGGGTCAGCAGTGTCGAGGTGAAGAGCCCGCCCACCACCGTGACGCCCAGCGGCGCCATCAGCTTCACCCCGCTGCCCCCGATGCCGAGGGCGATGGGCAGCATCCCGACTGCCGCCGCGATGGCAGTCATCAAGACCGGTCGCACCCGCACGGCGGCACCGATGAGCACGGCCTCCCCTACGGGCATCCCCTGCTCGCGCAGTTGCTTGATGTAGTCGATCATGATGATGCCGTTTCGCACCACGATGCCCACCAGGAGGATCGCGCCGAGGAACGCCGTGATCCCGAAGTGGTGGCCGCTCACCCACAGGCCCGCCAGCACGCCGGCCGCGGCCAGGGGGAGGGAGAAGAGGATCACGAAGGGGTGCAGGTAGGACTCGAACTCCGCCGCCATGATCAGGATCACCATGGCCACGGCCAGCACCAGGGCGAGGCTCAGCCCCGAAAAGCTGTCGTTCATCAGGTCCACGACCCCGCCGTACGAGACTTCCACGTCATCGGGAAGGTCCAAGTCCACGATGGCGGCCCCGACGTCGGCGGCGACGCTGCCCAGATCGCGGCCCTCATAGAAACCGGTGACGGTCGCCGATGGGCGCTGGTCGAAGCGCACGATGCTGACGGGACCGTTGCCCCGCTTGATCGCGGCCACATCGCCCAGCCGCACCGGTGAGCCGTCGGGCGCCCGCGCGACCGGGATCGCCTCCAGCTTTTCGACGGTGTTGCGGTCCTCCTCGCGCAGCTGCAGCCAGATGTCATACAACTGGTCGCCCGCCTCCAGGCGCCCGACCGTGACCCCCTTGACGGCCGGTTCCAGCAAGATGCCGATCTGGGCCGGGGTCAGCCCGTAGGCCGTGGCCCGGTCCCGGTCCACGGTGAGCTGCAGCTCCGGCTGGCTGAGGGAGAGGTTGTCTTCCACGCCCGTGATGCCGTCCACGCCGGCCACCGCGTCCCGGATGCGCGGCACCCAGCGCTCGAGCTCTTCACGATTGGCGGCGCTGATGTTGACCTGGATGCCGGTCCCCTGGGCGCCGACGGTGTGCACGATGGTCGAGAGGACACTGACGGTGACGTCGCCTGGGGCGGCCGCCCTCTCGATCGGTTCCCGCAACTCCTGGATGACTTCCTCGGTGTCCCGGTCGCCGTCATGGGTGACGATGAAGGTCGCCGTCCGCGGGCCGCCGTTCACCTCACCCAAGATGGCGAGCCCCTGGTTGCCACCCACCTGAACGGTGTACCCTTCGATGTGTTCGTCCTCGCGTAAAACCTCTTCCACAGCGCGCGCGGCCTGACTCGTCTCCTCCAGCGAACTCCCCGCCGGCATGCGCAGCTGGATCTGGAACTGTCCCTCGTCGGTGGTGGGGATGAACTCGGCGCCGATGTGCGGCACCAGGAACAAGGAACCACCGAGGATGGCGGCGGCGACCAGCAGGGCGACCCAGCGGTAGCCCAGCACCGCCGACATGAAGCTGTAATAACGCCGGGCCAGCCAGCTGTCCGGCATCACGTCGCCGGACGTAACCGGCCCCCCGCGCGGACTCGCTTCCTGCGGATCCTCCTCGCCTTGGCGCTGGCGCCGGTCGTGCCGGCCGGGCTTGAGCAGGCGCGCGGCCAGCATGGGCACCACGGTCAATGACACTGCCAGCGACACCAGCACCGCGGCGCTGACCGTGGCCGCCAGCTCGCGAAAGATCTCGCCGGCCACGCCCGGCACGAAGATGATCGGCAGGAACACGGCCACGATGGTCGCCGTGGCGGCCAGGACGGGGACGGCCACCTCCATGGTGCCGTCCAGGGCGGCTTGCGCCGGCGTCTTCCCCCGTTCCAGGTGCCGGTGGACCGCCTCGATGACCACGATGGCATCGTCGATGATCAGGCCCACGGCCAGGGAGAGACCGCCCAGGGTCAGGATGTTCAGGCTGAGCCCGGAAACATACAACACGACGAACGTGGCCAGGATCGAAACGGGGATGGAGATGGCACTGATCAGCGATGTGTGAAGCTGCCGGAGGAACAGCAGGATCACCAGCACGGCCAGCACGCCACCGATGACCAGGTCCCGGCCCAGGTCTTCCATGGAACCGCGAACGATCTCGGCGGCATCGAGCACCTCGCGGAAGGTCAGGTCCAGGTCGTCCTCGATGGACGCGATCTCCGCCTCCACCCGATCGGCGACCTCGACGGTGTTGGCGTCGGCCTGCTTGAAGATCAGCAGACTCAGGGTGCGGCGGCCATCGGACCGGACGATGGACGTCGCCTCGGCCGGGGCGATGCGCACATCAGCCACATCGGACAGGCGGACGGGGCGCGGCCGGGACGGCTCGCCTCCGGTTGCGACGGGAGCTTGCCCCACGACGAGATTCTTCAGGTGATCGACAGCATCAAGCCGCCCCGTCAGGCGAAAGCTGACCCGGCCGCCGTTTTCCGGTACCTCTCCGAGAGGATAGTTGAGGTTCGCGGCGGCGACGGCCTGGCGGACCTGCAACGCGCTGATTCCGTAACGAGCCAGGTCTTCCTGCCTTAGGTGAACCTTCACCTGGTCAGCGGCGGCGCCCACCAGTTCCACGTCCGCCACGCCGTCCACGGCGCGCAGGCGCGGCAGGACCTCCTGTTCCACCCGTTTCGCCATCTCGTTGAGATCGGCCTCGGAATCGGCCTCGGATTCGACCACATACTGAAGAATCGGCATCGAGGCCGGGTCGAACTTGCTGATGACCGGCCGTTCCGCCCCTTCGGGGAGCTCCACCTGGTCGATGTGGGTGCGCAGTTCCTCGACGTCGCGGTTGACGTTGGAACCCCACGCGAATTGCACGACCAGGATCGAAACGTTTTCCTGGGAAAACGCCTGGAGGTTCTCGACGCCCGGGGTGACGGCCGCCGCTTCCTCGAGGGGCTCGGAAACCAAGTCCGCCACCTCGGCGGCGGAGGCCCCCGGCCAGGGCGTGATCACGGTGACCAGGGGCGGGTTGATGTCCGGCAGCAGTTCGTTGGGCAGCCGGGTCACGGAGATGGTACCCAGGAGCGCCACGATCAGGACGAGGATCGTCACGAAAACCGGGCGCTTGATGGACTCCTGAACCAAGCGGTACAACAGGGTTCCCTCCCAAACGGTGCCGGGGGGCGTCGCCGCGCCGATGGACCAAGAGGCAGCTGGCCACCCAAAAGACCCATTTCACACAAAACACCAGTCCGCACGATAGCATAGCCAGCGCCGTGTGGCAACTAGCAGAACACGTGAAGGTGCAGTTGGCAGAGGCGCCAGCAGTGGACCGCGCTTCAAGAAGCGCCGCCCGATCTGCGGAGATACCGGACGACTCCCCAGGCCCCGGCCACCAGGGAGAATACCACCAGGGCGGCGGCACCCGGCACCAGCCACTCACCGGCGCCAGGAACTGTCCTCACCAGACCCGCCGCCATGTACGTCCAGATCAGCGCCCACAACCAGTCGTTGAGGAACAACAAGCCCAACCAGGACGGCCGGCCAATGCCCGCCGTCGCCAGGAGCCAGAACACCTGGGTATAGCCGAGGCCGACCCACCGCAGCGCCAGCAATGCCAACAACGGTCGATCCTGGGCCAGCAACAGCCGCAAGCGGTGCACGGCCACACCCAGGTGGGGAATCTTCGTACTCAACGCCGACAGCACCGGCTGACCAAAGTGGGCGAAGAACAGATAGCTCGCGCCGTGACCCATCACCGTGGCGGCTCCGGCCATGGCACCTGCCACCCACCAGGGGACTCCCTTCTGCTCCGCCACGTCCGCCAACAGGCCGAAGAGGCCTAATGAAGACCCAGGGACGCCGGCGGCTAGAAGAGCGAATCCCATGGCGAGGGCAGACCAGGTCCACACGCACGTATCCGTTCCCGAGTCAGGCGGCGCCACATCGGTTCACCTCGTGGCCACCGGGGGAAAGGCCAACGACCCGGCCGTACAACGCGACGATCTGGGCAAGGACCCGGCCGGCCTCGTGCTCCGCGGCGACGGCGCGGGCACCCTCTCCCAATCGACGGCGCAGCTCGGGATCCCGCGCCAGGTGTAACACGGCGCCTGCCAGGGCTTCCGCCTCACCGGCCGGGACCGTGATCCCGCTCTCGCCGTCGCGGACGAGTTCGGGCAGGGCGCCGGCCCGGACGGCCACCACGGGGAGTCCCGTCGCCATGGCTTCCAGCACCACCAGCCCCTGCGTCTCCGCAGGGGACGGAAAGAGGAACAAGTCCGCCCGGTGGTACTCCCCGGGCATGGCATCCCACGGCACGTGCCCGAGGAGGCGCACGCGACCGGCGGCGATGTGGGGGGCCAGGACCCGCCGCAGAACACCGGCCAGCGGGCCGTCGCCAGCAATGCGAGCCCGTAGCCGCGGTTCCTCGGGAAGGACCGCGGCCAGCGCCTCCGCGAGGACTTCCACGCCTTTCTCCGGGCTGAGGCGGCCCGCGAAAAGGACGGTGACGGGGCGGTCCTGCCCGCCGGACCCCGTGGCTCCACCGGCCGGCGGGGACACCCCGGCTTCCTCTCGAACTGAGCGGTCGAGCGGAACAAAGCGGTCGAGATCGACGCCGTTCGAGATCACCGTGACGGGCTGCCCCACACCCATCGCCTGCAGTTCCCTGGCCGCGAACCGGCTGGGGGCGATCACGACATCGCAACGGTTGTACATGGCGCGGCTGAGAAAGCTCGCGGCCGCGGATACGGCCTTGCCACCGGGAAGAAGCACCGCCGCCGACCGCACGTTCGCATGGTAAGTCGCCACCACCGGGATCCCGAGGGATCGCGCCGCCCATAGACCGAGCCAGCTCACGGGAAAGACGGTGTGGAGATGGACGATGTCCGGCCGCCAGGCGGCCAATTCGCGCCGGATCTCCCGGTAGTCCCAAGCCAGATGGGAGTCCGGCGGTATGCCGGGCACGGGCCGCAGGGGAATGGAGCGCACGAGGCGGACATCCCCCGGATGGAGGGGACCACCCGTTTGGGGCAACGTGAAAACGCGGACCGAGTGGCCCGCCGCCACGAGCCGATCGTGGAGAGTGATGACGGCCCGGGTGAGTCCACCCGTATTTTCCCGAAAGGAGTCGGTGAAGAATGCCACCTTCAACCCGCCACCCTCCTTCCGCCGCGGGTCACGACGCGAACGCCGTTCCCGGCGATGCCACCGAACCGGAAGCGGGAGCCGGATTGGTGAGCCAGGGCAGGGCCTTCCTCGCAGCGGCTCGCCCGGCGGCGATGATCTCCGCGGCCCGGTCGAACTGGTGCCCGTGGAATCGACGGACGTCCGGGCAGATCACCACATCGGCCGGGATCTCGTCGGTATGCTGCTGCAGGCGGGCTTCCGTGATGTCGAAGGCGGTGAGCACCGTCCGTACCAGGCCCCACCCCCGGTCACGCGACCGGTCGTGGCGGGTTCGTGCCGCCGGCAACCGCACCAGTAAACGATCGGCCCCTGCCGCGCCCAGACGGCGCCAGTGGGCGCGCACGCCGTTGACGGACCACCGCGCGCGGTTGAC
Source organism: Thermaerobacter litoralis (assembly GCF_054654595.1). Classification (NCBI taxonomy): domain Bacteria; kingdom Bacillati; phylum Bacillota; class Clostridia; order Eubacteriales; family Clostridiales Family XVII. Incertae Sedis; genus Thermaerobacter; species Thermaerobacter litoralis. The sequence goes on from NZ_BAAIES010000008.1 coordinate 368,561, forward strand.
GGCCCGGGTCCAGACATCGCAGGGACTGGAGACGTCCACGGCCACGACGCGAGGTGGCCGGAGTTCTCGCAGGACGCTCACCGGCACCAGTTCCACAAGGCCCCCATCCACCAGGGCTCTACCGTCCACAACGGCGGGCGCGAACAACCCGGGGATCGAAATGCTGGCCCGTACGGCCTCGGCAATGGGCCCCCTGCGGATGACGACCGGGGCGCCCGTTTCCAGGTCTGTCGCCAGCACCGCGAAGGACACCGACAGTTCCTCGAAATGGAGCCCGCGGGTCAGGCAACGGAGTTCTTCGAGGAGCGCATCACCGCGGAGTACGCCGCCGGCAAAGACCGTATCCGCATAGCGGACGAGGTGGGCACGACTGAGATTTCGAACGCGCTCTTCCAGCAAGTCCAGGGTGCCGCACACGTAAGCCGCGCCCACGATGGACCCGAAGCTGCACCCCGCCATGTGGGTTACAACCACTCCTGCCTCGTGTAATTCCCGCAGGACACCGATGTGCGCCAGGCCGCGGGCTGCTCCGCCACCCAGAGCCAGGCCCACTTCCGTCCTTCCCTGCATGGAATCAACACCCCGCTCTCACGGCGCCGACCGCCCCACCTTCGGGCGCCAGCCCCCCGTCACTCCGTTCGTGCCCCCCACCTCGCGGCGGGGACAGGGTGCGGCTGCGGCGCAAGGAACACGAAAGACCATAAAGACCCAAAAAGTTCACACAAACTTAGAATAGGAAGTGGCCGGTGTACGGGCCCGTGCCACGCAACGAGCGGGTCAACTTGGCTCGCGCAAGGCGCTCTCGAGGAGCTGGCCCAACATCTCTTGCTCGCGCGGCTCAAGGTCCTGAAAGTACTTAAGGAAGCGGCCCACAAGATCCACCAATTCGAGGCTCAGGTTCTGGCTCAGCGTCTGGATTACGGTGCCCGTCACAACCCCAATGAAGATGGATAACCGTTTCTCAGCATCCGGGGCGGCGGCGGTCACCAGCCGTGTCACCAACCGCCGTGTCCGCTCTCCCAGTTGCCGGGCGTAAACGATGAATAGGCCGAGGAGATGCGCGCAGAACCCGACCCTCGACTCCAGCCGAGGCAGTTTCTGAAGCAGCGCCTCCACGGCCTCACCCGGCCGCATTTCCTTCAGTCGTGAAATCAGTTCCCCAACCTGATCCCGTACCAAGTCCCACTCGTCGGGTTCGGATGGGCGGCGTACGGTGGCCGCCAGCAACCTTTCCGCCTCGGGTGTGGGGCTGAAGACGATAAGCGAACGCCCGCCCTCACCGCGTTGCAAGGCATAGTCTCGCCGCAGGTAGCCCATCTGTTCCAGGGTTTTCAACATGTCGTATGCCGTCCATTTGCTGACCCCGAGGGCGCGGGCGACGCTCTCGTAATGAACAGGCAGGTTCGTTCGCCGGTACAGGTCGACCAGTTTTTCGAGGAACTGCTTGCGACGGCCAGTCAAACCGGCCTTACCCACCGCAAACCACCCCAAAAAACCAAAATTCTCGGGCCCAATATACCCAATGCGGCCTGGCCATGTCAAATGGCCGCAATCACTCAGGCAAAATGTAACCGAAGGGGTCCCGGATCACTCACGGAGAAATCTTACCGAAGGGACGTGCTGTGCCAATATCGCTCCCCAGCCGCCGCGAGGATCTCGCCACCATGCGAGAACGGTATGGGCGTCCCGAACCCGTGGGGAACGCTCCCAGATCCTCGACGAGGTCCAGCAAGCCTGCGGGTATCACTGCAAGTACACGATTCAGCTCCTCCGCCAGGCCACGCCCCCGGCCCCGACCCAGCGCATCGCAAGCGGGCCCTGCGCTACCTGGAGGCCTTGCCGGTGATCGCGCGGGCCCAGACCACGGGCGCGGGACCAGCCCCTGCGGCGGTCACAGCAAGCGGGGTGGTCGTCGCTGCCGCGCCATCTCCCAACGTGGCGAACGCCCCCACACCTCAACCACGGCCGCCCGGTTGCGCGCCGCGGGCGAAGGCATAGGACGCCTGCAGGATGGTCCACACCACCTCCAGCTCATCGTCGTCGCGGGGACCGTAGACCATCATCGCCGTGGGCGGCAGCCAGCCCCGGCGGGCGACCGGATGCAACTCGCCCCAACCCTTGGCGGCCACCACGCGGGCCGTGGCTTCGGGCAGCATGAGATGCAGGCTCCCGTCGTAGGGCGGGTGCAGGTGGGCGAACTCCCGGCCGATCATGAACGCCTCCGGCGCCCCCGCCGCCAGCTCCTCATCGAGGATGAAGGCCCGGGCTCCCGGAACGGAGATCCCGCTAGGCCCCACGCGCACCCCGGGCAGAGCCCGGGCCCGCTCAAACAGCGCCTCCTGCAGCCCGGGGGGAGCGTTCTGGTCCAGCTGCTGGTGGGGGTTCGCCGGGGTCGTCCGGGGCCGTGGACCCCGTCGTTCGGGCAAGGAATCGATTGCCGGCATGGATACCGCCATCACCAGGCCCCCTTGTCCATGCCTACTCTACCTCGATACAGGTGACCGGAGAGGGCAAGCCCGCGATCCGGCGAGAGCCCTCTCCGGTGGCTGCGGTTCGGCCCCTACGGGCCGGTCTAGCGGCAGCACCTACAGGTCGATCCAGCGGCAGGGCGGGCCCCTGCCGGAAGGTTACTTCCCCGGCCCGGCCGGTTCTTCCGTGCTTCCCGGCTGCCCGGGGTGCAGATCCAGCGCCCGCCAGATGGCCGACCAGAGATAGTCCTCCGGCACCGCGCCCTCGAATGAGACACGGTCGTTGATCACCGTCTTGGGCACGGCGAATACCTGGTACTGCTGGGCCAGCTGCGGGTAGGAGGTGGCCTCCACGGCCTCGGCGGTCACCAGCGGGCTCTGCATGGCCAGGTTGATCGCGGAGCGCACGGCCCGCGGGCAATGCGGTCAGGTGGGGGTGAAGAAGACCCGCAGGTGAACGGGCCGGCCCGCCTCGCCAAGCAGGGCCAGAGCTTCGGCCTGGTGACCGGCCTGGCTCCCCGCCCCGCCGGCAGCGGGTGCGTCGCCCCCGGCACCTTCACCGCCGGCGGGCACTGGCGCCGAGGCCTCGATCAGCGCTTCGACCAGCGTCGCGAACTCGTAGCCGAGGGGCGGTCCGACGAACCGCACCCGGCCGCCGGCCCGGCCGTGGATCACCACCGTGGGCGGCCGCTCGACGCCCAGTTCCCTCGCCCGCTGGCTCTCCCGGTCGATGTCCCTGACCTGGAGGCGGATCGAAGGATGAAGCTGGGCCAGCTCCTTCATCAGCTCGACCGTTTCCTCGCAGCCGGGACACTCGCGGCCGGGAACGAACAGCCGCATGTCACGGGTGAAGACCTCCACATCGACGGGGCCCGCCAGGTCCTGGAGCCGTTCCTGCAGCACCTTCCGGTCTTGCTCGCGAATCAGCGCCATGCCATCGCCTCCGCTGCGGGGGCCAGCCCGAGCCCCGTCCCTGTCGGCGACGGGGCTCGTAGCCGGGTGTTTGCTTCCCCCGGCACGGCCCACCTTTCCACCAAGGACACCGGCGCATGTGGGCGCCGTCATGGCCGCGGCCGCCCGCACCTTCTTGTGACTCCCGCGCGTAACTTCCAGCCCCAGCATAGCCTGGGCGCGGAGGCGGCTCAAGGCACCACCGGCACCGGGGAGGCGACCGCGACCCGGGCCCGGGAGTGCGCCCGGCTGCAACCGGATCCGCTACACGGTCAAGGTTGGTGCAGGCGCCGATCCGGCGGGTACATGGCGTTCCGGTCGAGGGGCGTGTCGAGGTCGTCAGCTCCCATGACACGCCGGCCTGATTGACGCAACAGAATGACTCGCAGCCGTCCTGTGGAGTCCAGGCGGCCCCCACCTCGCACCTGTGGTGGGGACCTAGCTGTGTGGGTCGAACCGCCCGCCCCGTCTTGACCTTCGAGTGGGCTCAAGGGTGTACATTGGCGGCGAGGTGGTTCCCATGGCGACGCTCCACGTCCGGGTCGGGGGCATGCACTGCTCCCTTTGCACCCGGTCGATCCAGCAGGCGCTGCGCCGCCTGGACGGCGTCGACGACGTCCGCGTCAGCCTGGCCCACGAAGAGGTCCTCGTGCGCTACGATCCCGTTCGGGTGCCGGTGGCGACCCTCACGGACACCTTGCGCGACCTGGGTTTTACCGTACGCGATCCCGACCGCAGCGACGTGTTCGCCGAGGAAGAACGAGAGCTGGCGCGAGCCCGGCGCATCGCGGCCGCCACGGGCAGCCTAGTCATCGCGGCCACGATGGTCATGGTCGCGAGCCGTTGGGGTGAAGTTGCTCCCGGCCTTCGTGCCGTGATCCCGGGGGCCCAGGCGGTCCTGGCCCTGCTGGCTTCCGTAGGCCCGGCGCGCTTCGTGTACCGCAACGCGTGGCAGTCGCTGCGGCGGCGGATTCTCAACCAGGACGTGCTGGCGGCCGCTGCGGCCCTGGCCGGGTTGGCCGGCGGAGTCGCCGGGCTGGCCGACCCGCGCTTGCCGGGCGGTGCCTTCTTCGCCGCCACCACCTACATCCTAGCCTTCCACGCCGTGGGGGGTTATGCCTCGGTCCTAGTCCACGTGCGGGCGTCCCAGTCGGTCCGCCGGCTGCTGTCGCTACAGCCCGCAACGGCCCGGCGCCTGGATGAACGAGGCAACGAGGAAGAGGTGCCGGTGGACGAACTCCGCCCGGGGGACCGGGTGCGCATCCGGCCGGGGGAGCGGATCCCCGTCGACGGGCGTATCCTCCACGGCTCCACCGCCATTGACGAACGCCTGGTCACCGGCGAGCCGGTCCCCCGCGACTGCCGGCCAGGCGACGAAGTCGTCGGGGGCTCCATCAACCTGACGGGCGGGATCGAGGTGGAGGTGACCCGCACCGGCGACGACTCGTTCCTGCACCGGGTCGCGCGCCAAGTGGCCGAAGCCCGTGCCATGAAGCCGGGAATCCTGCGCCTGGTGGACCGGGTGCTCCTGGTCTACGTGCCGGTGGTCTTCGCCCTGGCCGCCGCCGGCACGCTGTTCTGGTTGCTCGCACCGTGGCTGGCCGGCGGGCGGCCGGACGGGGTACGGGCCGCCTATGCCGCCCTGGGCGTGCTGGTCATGGGCTATCCGTGTGCCCTGGGCATGGCGACGCTCCTGGCCATCGTCCGGGCGAGCGGCGAAGCCGCGGCGCGCGGCATCCTCATGCGCTCCGGCGAGGCCTTTCAGGTCTTCCGCCTGGTGGACACGGTGGTGTTCGACAAGACGGGAACCTTGACGGAAGGCAAACCCCAGGTGGTGGCCGTGGCGGCGGCAAAGCGGTTCATGCTGGTCAAACCCGGAGCCTCTGCGCCGGGTGACCCCGAAGCGCAGGTGCTCACCCTGGCCGCTGCCGCCGAGCGTCTCTCCGAGCATCCTTTGGGCCGGGCCATCGTCGACGCCGCGCTCGGGCGGGGGTCGGAACTTCCCGAGGCCGAGGCCCTCCGGGCCGAACCGGGGCGGGGCATCGTCGCCCGGGTGGACGGACACCAGATCGTGGTCGGCAACCAGCGACTCCTGCATGAGCAAGGGATCCGGCAGGATGAGGCCATGGCGCGTTGGGTAGACCGCCAGCACGAGCTCGGGCGCACCGTGGTGTACGTGGCCGTTGACGGAGACCTGGCCGGCGCGATCGCCCTGGCCGACCGGCCCAGGGAAGACGCGGCTGCGGCGGTTACGGCCCTGCGACGACACGGCCTGCGGACCGTCATCGCCAGCGGTGACCACGAAGGCGCCGTCGCCGCAGCGGCACGCGAGCTCGGCGTCGACACATTCCACGCCCGCCTCCTGCCGGAAGACAAACGGCGGCTCGTCCGGCAGCTGCAACGAGAGGGCCGGAAGGTGGCCTTCGTCGGAGACGGGATCAACGACGCCCCGTCCCTGATGCAGGCTGACGTGGGCATCACCGTCGGGGCGGGAACGGACATCGCCATCGAATCGGCCGACGTCATGCTCCCGGCGCGCTGGGGCCTGGGGGTCGGCGCGAAGGACACCCGGCAGGCGGTGCGGGACGCCGAGCGGCTGGGGGTGACGGTGATCGGCGTCAGCATTGGCCCGACCTGGGGGTACATGGAGGAGATCTACCCCCGGTGGATCTGCTGCACCGACATCCGCGAGCTCCCCGACGCGCTGGCACGTATCCTCGGCCAGGTCATGGTGGCGGCTGAAGGCTCAAGGCCGGGCGGGAAACCGCCCGGCCTTAAATTCTGTAGGCCCGGAATCGGAGAAGGCTACGCTGAATCATAATGAAAAGGGTGGACCAAGATAGTTGGCGCACCCCTTCCCTTGACCCGCCTACAGGCATGTCGCCACTCGAATATCATCGTTGGTCCCAGTCGGGAAATGTCCAGAATAGGTGCGGCGGAAGCTTGGACCTGCCCTGACTGCTGAGATTATCGTCTCCCCGCACGTCTATGAGAAAGATGCGATCATCGCTTTCCGCACTACGTGCCTTGTTGACGCTCACGTTACCATAAAGTGCTACAATTCGAAAGTCGTCCACGGTGACTTGCTGTCCTGTCCCAGCTTCAACGCGCCTTATCGCATCCTCTAAATCTTTCTCCAGGTCACCACTAGACTTATGGTGGTAGGTACCGTCTGCGACTTTGGCATCCCAAGCTAGCAGTTGCATTTCCAACTTGTCAACTAGCGCTTTTGCCTCAGCTGGACGCACAGATCTCCGAAGTGTTACAGTGGCATCTGCACGATCAATACCCCTTGCCTGTGCATCCGCCAGTGTGCGCCATACATCCTCCACCATGTTCTGAAACGCGTCTCGATCACTTCGTGCTAAAGCATACGGATCTTGCTTTAGAAGACTCGACCCTTCAACTCCCCGTGGAGCTTCACTCAACATAAGCACCATTCCGGCCAAGATGCCAATTGCAATAGCCAGCATACTTGACCGACGAGCCCACCGAATTTCCATGATCACACCCCCGTAACCAGACTGAGTTATCTCTATAAAGCCTCGCCATTACCACCACGGGAAGTATCGTGTATGATGATACTCATATGTGTACGTGTCGTACTCTGGGTAATAGAGTACGCTGAGCTGACTGTTCCATTCTATAGCCACTGGGCTTGACGGCACTGTCCTGACGGTCCAGTATGAAATAAACGAGTACTTCTGACCAACGTTTATATATTGATCTGGCTTGCAAGTAGTGACAACTTCAGTTTCGTCATAATAGCCGTTTACTGGTTTGTCGTCGTCAACGTCAAATACGGGACAAGGAAGATTCGTGTAGAATCCTGAAGTCCAGGCCGACAGGTACGTTTGCCCCTTGTTTGTTAATGCAATATCTGCTGTGTAGTACCTACCAAAGTTCCATTCAAGCAGGAGTGCGTTGCGTGCGTAGGTGTCCCAATAGAAATCAAAGAACTTGGTCATTAACTCATTGTGTGCACTATCGTACCCCATTTGCGAGCTCATTTGCCTCGGCGTCCAGTTCCGCTGGGGAGCCGCGTCTACGGTTATCTTACTGTAAGTGTAAGCAGCATGGACGGACTGGAAGGGAAGAATTATACTGACTGAAAGCGCTGTAATAAGACACGTGAGGCGCAAAAACCGATTTCTCATTGTGGGTGACACCTCCCGAAACGTCATGAATCGACGTGGTGGTTGACGACAAATCGAGCCGAACGTGTTAAGTTCTGCGTGGTCGCGTGTCCTGTTCACCCCCTAGCAATCGGAAAGGGGATCTCCGTGATTGCCGTCCAACTCCCTGCTCTGCGCCGCTGCGTTCCACCTCCTCGCTACCCCGGCATGGAGACTCGTGGCGACGATACGTACGGGTGGGGCCGGAGGGCGTTTGACAAGGTTGTTGCCCGCGTTCGTATTACGGATAGTTGGGGGGACTGTTAACGCACAACATGACGGAACGTTGCGGCTAATGCAGCGGCGAGGGTTGTGACAAGGGGTGAGACAAGTAAGCCTACGATGATGTACGTCGGTGTGAAGTAAGGTGCAGCCTCCGCTTGGATAAAGCCAAGCACGTCTGGGCTCGTGGGCCTCACTACGTCCGCAAGAAAGGTGAGATAACCGCCTCCCAAGATAATGGCCCGCTCTATGAGGGCGGCGGCAAAACCGAGCAGAGCGGGCTGCCACAAGGTGCGGTGCCTCCAGGCCGAGATGGCATAGACACCCCCAACCGCGTAGGGGATAGTGCTCAGGGCTACTGCCAGGGGTTGTGCCCATGCTGAGGGCAATCCTTCAGGTGTGGGACGGTTGATGTTTAGTATAAGGGCAGCGACGATGTAGGTTGCTACGTAAGTTACGGCGATTACCGCGGTTCCCAGTATTTCGCGCAACGTCAATGTGCCCCCTCGAAACGCGTTGCTCATCCAAATGGAATCCTTATGTAATCAGGTTCGACGGGGAAGGGCAGACCTTTTTATGACGGCAAGCGTCTGCCCCACGAGATAGTGTATATCACCATTTCTGGCATGTCAATCTGCCTAGGTTAGAAATTGGCTGTATGGAGGCAAACACCTGCAGCAGGGTGCCAAGAAAGTTTCGACAAAAGGCGACGCGGAACGGCAGGAAACGAGGGAAGCAGGCGTTTCGTTGTGATGTTTATGTCGATCGGCTTCCCCAGCAGCACCACCTAGCACGATTTGGGTGCCTATGGCACCCAGGCTCTTTTGCGCCAGGTCGGTTCGTCCTGCCACTTTGCCAGTCGGCCGATCTCCCCCAAAAATCATCGCCGTTTTGTCCGCTTCGGCCACGGGCCCGCCGCGACGCGGCTACGCTGGCGGTAGGCGGACCTTGACAATCCAGATTGCACTCCTTTCCCGAGCTTGGCTTTCCCGACGGCCGGCCTTCGGGCCGCCGTCTTGGCCGCGGCCGCGGCCGGGAAAGCACGCCGGAAGACGCCCTAGGGTCAAGTCGCCGTAGTCGGGGATGTGATCTTTGACAAAGCGGCTGCTGAGGAACGTGCCCGTGGGCGCTACGCGGCCTTGGGCTGTTGCCGCTGACGACGCGCCGCCTTGAACCGGGTGGGGTCGTAGGGCTGACGATCTCGCCACATCGCAAAAAGGACCCGAAGGGCGTGGTGGGCCACGATGCGCAAGGCTTCATGATGGTGACGCCCTCGGTCGCGGTGGGTCTGATAAATCTCCCGGGCCCAGTCGTGGTGTAGCACGAGTTGCTGCGCCAGCAGTTGCACCGTATTGCGAGCCTGTTTGTTGCAAGCGTGTAAACGCACCCGGACGGTCTTGCCACTGCGAACGGTCACGGGGGCTGTCCCCGATCGGCATTGGATCGGGCGGACGCTGGGGACCGCCTGGCGGTCCTCCCCGAAGACGGTGATCAGGCCGGCAGCCAGCACCGTGCCGATGCCTTTCATGGAGCGAAACAAATCCCCGTCCGGGTGCGCCTGCACCAGGGTCTCAAGTTGCTCATGACAGGCCTCAAGCTCGCGGCAGACGGCTTCGAGCTGATCCACCAGAAAGCGCATACGGCGTGCCCAGAGGGCCACCGTGGCCGGATCGGCCGGGAGCTGGGGCTCGCGCGCAAGCTCAAGGAGTTCGGCCGTCTTGGCGGCCACGCCGGGGTACCGATGCTGGCGCAACAGCTTCTCGATCCGGGACCGGCGGGCGCGGGCGAGGTGGGCCGGGGTCGGGAAGGCGCGTAAAAGGGTCCAGGCCACCGGCCGGCCCAAGTCCGCAAACAGCTCGAGGGCCCGCGGATAGTAAGCACGCAGGCAGGCGGTGAGCTGATTCAGAAGCCGCGTGCGTTCTTCCACCAGGGTCTGGTGGTGGCTGTAGACCACCCGGAGCGGGCGCAGGGTGTCGCTCTCCAGGCGCAGGGGCTGGAGGCGATGGCGGTCCGTGCGGAGGATCTCGGCCAGGACCAGGGCATCGCGGCGGTCGTCCTTGCTGCCGGCCGGGGAGAGGCGGTCCCGGTCGCGGTCCACCGCCTTGGGATTGACGGGATCGACCCGAAAGCCCGCGGCGAGGAGCGCCGCCACGAAGAGCCCCTGTCCCGAGCCTTCGATGGCCACGTGAACCTGTGCTGGGTCCGGTTCTCGACGCCGGATCGCGGCGAGCAGTTCCTGCAGGCCGTCGGCATCGTTGGGGACCCGGAGGTAGGAAGGAGCCTGCCCCTCGGACGCCAGGCAGACGTCGTGATGCTGGCTGCCCTGGTCGATTCCGACGTGCAACATGATGCCACCTCCGCGTGGGGCGATCCCCGCCACCCACGGTGCCCTCGTGGAATCGGTGCTCGCGGCACGACGCCCTAGCGACCGTTGAGCAGCAGATTCGCCAGGTGCCGGAGGGGTCGGTCTGCCTAAGGCCGTCGCACGGCGAGGAGGCAGTGGACCTCCTCCGGCCCTGACGAAACTTGGCGAAGGCGGGAGTCAAAACCTGCTTGGACTATAACCCACGAGGAGGCAGGTGAGGTGCGGCCAGCGCCCCTCCTGCCCCCTGCACCGCACCGTGGCCGGCCCTTCTACCGCAAGGTGCCCGTCTCACCGGGGTCGAGGTTCGGCCGCAGGACGACGAACCGGCCCTGGTATTCCGCCGCGACGGCTTCCGCCACGTCCACACCTTGCAGCGCGTAGATGGGCGTCCCTGCGTCAAGGAAGTTGGAATCGCCATCTTGCACGTCCTGCTCGTGGTCCAACTTGCGCTCGACGCGGGCGATCACGCCGGCCAGCCGCTCCTCCGTGACCGGCGGCTCGTCGCTCAGCAGGTAGATGGTGCCCTGGATCTTGACCAGAGGGCCGATCCAGCTGGCGCTCGAAACCGCCGCCGTTCCTTCCTCCCCAGCGCCCTGCCCGGCACCCGGCGTCCCACCGCCTCTCCCATCCCCACCGACCTGGGCCCCGCCGCACCCTGCAAGGACAAGGGACAGGGCGACGGCAGCCAGCACGACGGCAGCCACCAAAGAGCGGCCCCCTCGCCCCGGCTGGTGTCGCCGCCCCTGGCGCCCCGTTGGCATGCGCTCACCTCCCAGACTCCCGGCACGACCCGCGCTTCCCGAGTAAGGACCCGAGAAAGGACAGGCTACAGCCTGATGGGTGGACCACTGCCCTTTCGACGTCGATACAGAGCCGCAAGTTCCGGATTGACGGGGCCCCGCCGGCCTGGTACCGTCGAATTGATACATCCTATTTTTTTTAATACTTCGATTTGTGGACACAGTCGTTGGGCCCCATGGAGGTGCTAACAACATGACCAACATGCCCAGGTCCACCAGTACTTCGGCGGCCGCCGTCACGGCCCAAGAGGCCGAACAGCGCCAGCTGGAGATCCGGGCGAAGTTCTTCGACGGGCTGGCCAATCCCACCCGCCTGCGGATCGTGGAGCTTCTCCTGGAACACGGCGAGCTGAACGTCGGCCAGATCGTCGAAGCCCTCGGCGTGTCCCAGAGCCAGGTGTCCAACCAGCTGGCGTGCCTCAAGTGGTGCGGTTACGTGACCTCGCGCAGCGAAGGCCGGTTCGTCTACTACCGGGTCACCGACCCCCGCATCCGCGCCCTGGTGGAGCTGGCCCGGCAGATCGTGGCGGACAATGTGGAGCACATCCGTGCCTGCACGCGGCTCGGCGGCACGCGGGAATGACGTCGATGCGGGGCCCGTTCGCCGGGCGATGTCACCACCTGGAGGGGACGCACCATGAACTCCACCACGTCCCGGCACGCCAGTGCCATGGGGGCGAGTAGAACGGAAGCGGCCCGCCGGGATCCGGCGACCTGGGGCCAGACCGGGCTGGAACTGGTCAGGGTTGTTTGGCAAACGGCGTGGTTGCAGCGCCGGTCGAAGACCATCATCTGGACCGTCGCCGTCTTCTTGCTCCAGTTTGCCTTGCAGGGCGGGTTCTCCCTGGCCCCCGCGGGGGTGGCGTGGCCCTACCCACCGGGCACCGTCATCACCGGAACCGCGCCCGAGCCCTACCTCTTCGCGGTGGTGACACCCCGCGTCGCCATCACCCTGGCCCTCTGGAGCATGGTGAAGTGGCTGCTCCTGGCGGCCTCCATCGGCTTTGCCGTCGCGATGATGCAGGAGGCGGCCTGTTGCCCACGGCCCGTCAAGGCAGGCGCCGTTGGCGGAACGGCCTGCTGTGCCAGCGAGCCGTCTCCATCGGATCCACGCCGCCAGCGCATCGGGACCGCCGGCACCTCCGGCATGTTCGGCCTCGTTGGGGGGCTCGTGGCCGTCGCCGGAGCGGCTGCGAGCTGCTGTGGCCTGTTGGCGGTGGCCGCGCCGGCCGTTGCCGGGCTTCTGGGTGCGAGCCTGGTTTCGATCTCGCCCGTGTTGGACGCCGTCGTGATGGTTGCCATGGCCGCCGCGATCTTGATCAAGGCGCGGGCCATCCGGGCAGCGCAGTCCTCCGGCCCGGCATGGGCGGGGACCCAGGCTCCGGACGCCGGTCAACCTGCTCCCGTCGCAGCGGAGTCCGGGCACCGGCGCCGCTGAGGTCCATCACCGGGGCCCACTTCAACCCGTCGCGCAACGCGGAGACAATCGGCAGCGCGCCACGATGGGGTGCTGCAAAACGATGGGGTAACATCCTTTGCGGATGTTGCTGACGGATGCGCCGAATGCTGCTGATAAGGAGGCAGCCACCCGTGACCGAGCCCAAGGACCAGCGGCCGGGTCGCCCCGCGCGGCTGGTCGTCCGCGGCATGACGTGCACCCACTGCGAGGTCACCGTGCGCCGCGCGCTGGAGGAGGCCGGGGCCCAGGGGGTCCACGCGGACTTCCGCCGCGGTGAGGCGCGCTTCACCCTGCCCGCGGACGTCGCCCCGGAATCCTTGCAGGAGGCCGTGCGCCGCGCAGGATACGAACCCGGCCCGCTGGATCTCCTCAACCCGGATGACCCCGCACCGGCCGCACCGGCCGGCACGGCCCCGACGCCGGCGCCCGCCACGCCGGCCTCCCCCGCCCCGGCAGCCGCGGCCGCGCCCGCCCCGGCCGTCATGCCGGTCCTCGGGGCGCTCCCGTCCACCCGGGGGGCCACCCGGGGCGCGGATGAATACGACCTGGGGATCGTCGGCTCGGGCGCCGCCGCCTTCGCCGCCGCCATCGAGGCCAGCCAGCGGGGCGCCCGGGTCGCGATGGTCGAACGGGGCGTGGTGGGCGGCACCTGCGTGAACGTCGGCTGCGTGCCGTCGAAGACGCTGCTGCGGGCGGCGGAGGTCCACTTCCGGGCGCGCCATCATCCCTTCGCCGGCCTGCAGACCCAGGCCGGGCCCGTCGACATGGGCCTTCTGGTCGGCCAGAAGAACGAGCTGGTGACGCGGCTGCGCCGGGAGAAGTACGAGCGGCTGGTGGATGAGTACGGGTTCGACCTGATCCGGGGCGAGGGCCGGTTCGTCGACGCCCACACCCTGGAGGTGGTCGAACCGGGTGACGGTTCCGCCGCCCCCGCCCGCGCCGCTGCCCCGACCCGCACCCTGCGGGCCCGCGCCTGGATCGTCGCCACCGGCGCCTCGCCGGCCGTCCCCGACATCCCCGGGCTGGAAGCGGTGGACTACCTCACCAGCACCACGGCGCTGGAGCTCCGCCGGGTCCCGGAGCACCTGGCGGTCATCGGTGCGGGTTACATCGCCCTGGAGCTGGGCCAGCTCTTCCGGCACCTGGGCAGCCGGGTCACCTTGATGCAGCGGAGCCCCCGGCTGCTCAAGGGGTATGACCCCGAGATCGCCGCGGCCGTGCACCAGATGCTGGACGAAGAGGGCATCGAGGTGCTGACCGGCGTCCGTTACGTCCGGGTCGAGGGCTCCCCCGGCGGGGCGCGGGTGGTGCTGGAGGTGGCGGGGGCGCGACGGGTCGTGGAGGCGGACGCCCTGCTGGTCGCCACGGGGCGGCAGCCCAACACCCGCTCCCTCCGGCTCGACCGGGCAGGGGTCGAACTCGGCCCCCGCGGCGAGATCCGCGTCGACGACCGCCTGCAGACGACGGCGCCGTCCATCTACGCCGCCGGGGACGTGACCTTGGGGCCCCAGTTCGTCTACGTGGCCGCCTACGAGGGGGCGCTGGCCGCCGTCAACGCCCTGGGTGCAGGCGACCGCCGGGTCGACCTTGGGGTAGTGCCCCGCGTCACCTTCACCACCCCGTCCATCGCCAGCGTCGGCATGACGGAGGAACAGGCCCGGGCGGCAGGCCATGCGGTCCGCACGTCGGTGCTGCCCCTGGAGGCGGTGCCCCGCGCCCTGGCCAACCGGGAGACCCGTGGGGTCATCAAGCTGGTCGCCGACGGCGGGTCGGGGCGGTTGCTCGGCGCCCACGTGGTGGCGGACCAGGCGGGCGAGGTGATCTACGAGGCCACCCTGGCCGTCAAGGCCGGTCTGACCATCCAGGACCTGCGGGAGACCCTGGCCCCCTACCTGACCATGGCCGAGGGGCTCAAGCTGGCCGCCCTCGCCTTCGACGTCGACGTGTCCCGGCTGTCGTGCTGCGCAGGCTAACCCCCGGGCCGGCGGGCCACCCCGAAGGCCTGGGGGCGGACGGGCCCGCCGGCCGGCAGTTCGAAGCGTTCCAGTTCCTCCAGGACGAACCCGGCCGCTGCGATCGCCTCCACCGTCCGGCGGTTCGGATGGCAGCCGGCGGCCACCAGGCGCCACACGGGGGTCCACCGGTCCTGCCGGCGGGCGGCCCGCTCCTCGCCGGCCCGGACGTGTTCCAGGAAGCGAAAGGTCCCGCCAGGCCGCAGCACCCGGAAGACCTCGCGCAGGGCCCGGTCGGGGTCCTGGACGCTGCAGAACACGTGGGTGGCCACCACCGTATCGAAGGATGCATCCGCAAAGGGCATGGCCTCCGCCGGGGCGGCGACCAGCTCCAGGGCGATGCCCAGCCGGCGGGCCCGGGCCGCGGCCCGCCGGCCCATGTGGGGGTCGGGCTCGAGCCCCACCAGGCGTTCCACCTGCGCCAGCCGGTAGAACGGCAGGTTGAGGCCCGTCCCGACCCCGACCTCCAGGACCTGGCCGGCCGCTCCGGCCACCACCCGGCGGCGCCACGGGTCGATCAACGGTGACGCGGGTCGCAGCACCAGATCGTAGAAGGCTGCAAAGATTGGATGGCCGGTCATCCCCATCGCCCCCGGGCGCCGCGGGTTCGCCCGCCGCGGGTTCGGGTTGGGGGCGGCGCTATTTCGCCGCCCCTGCGCCGTCCTTGACCGCCTGTCCATGATGGGCCTGGCAGAGGCGCACCATGTCGTCGAAGGACATGTTCATCATGCTCTGGTGCATCGCCTCCATGGCTGCAGGGTCCATCATGGCCTGGCCCATGGCCGGCATCGCCGCCGGCATGGCCGCCATCGTCGTACCGTGATGGGCCGCGTGGAGGTCCGTCACCCCGCCGGACGCCCCGCCGCCCGGCGGGGTGTTCCCGCTGGGGCCACCGGCGGCGAAGACCACGCCATACAGGCCCAGCACCAGCACGAGCCCGATCGCCACCCATCCGCCTTTGCGCAGCCAGCCTTTGCGCATCGTCCCCACCTCCCTCGGCGTCGTCCTGGCCTTCTCTGCGGCCTTCGCGGCAGCCAGGGGCGCGGCCTGCCCGCCGGCCGGTGTGGTCACCCCGTGCGCCGAACCGGTGCCACCCGCCCTGTACACCGGACCGATGCCGCCGCCCTTGGCCCGGGCCTCCTTCGGGGAGAGGCGCGCGAGCGCGGGCTCGCGGTCCCGCCCGTTTCCAACCTACCGTCCGGGCGTGAAGACGCCGTGAAGCGCTGAGGGAGAATCGGTGGAGATCGGGCGCCGCGCCTGCACAGTTTCTGCACAAAGCCTGCACACGGCCGCCACGGCCGGGCGGTACACTGGCGTTGGACGGGTGGAGGCAGGAGGTGCGGACCGCGGGTGCGTCCGAAGCCGCTGTTCCTCAGCCTGTGGGCCTTCGGCGCCGGGCTCAGCCTGCTGACCATCGTGATCCTGGGCTTCGTCTTCGTCCCCCTGGCGGGACAGGCGAGTCGCGGTGGCGAAGCGGCCCTGCGCGCCTTCATGGCCATCCTGGCCCTGGCCTCGGCCGGTGCCCTGTCGGTCGCCACCGGCCTGGCCTGGTTCGTCTCGCGGCGCCTGGCCCGGCCTCTGGAACGGTTGAGCGCCGTCGCCCGGACCATCGCCCGCCACCCGCGGGGCAGGATCCGGGGACGGGTCCCGGCCGCCTACCGGGAGGCGACGGACCTGGCCCGGGCCCTGGACGCGCTGGCGGACGAACTGGCCCGGGAAGAGGCCCAGCGGGAGGCGTTCCTGGCAGCCGTGGCCCACGAGTTGCGCACCCCGCTGACCTACCTCCAGGGCTACGCCCGGTCCCTTCTCGACGGCATGGTGACGCGGCCGGAGGATGTGCAGGACCATCTGGCCGTGATCCACCGGGAGGCGCGCCGGCTCGGGCGGATGGTGGCCGACCTCCTGGACCGGGAGGCCCTGGCCTCCGGGCAGGTGTCCCTGCGGGTGGGCCGGGTGGATCCGGCCGTCGTGGTGGCCGAGGCGGTGGAGGACGTGGCCCCCGCGGCGCGGGACCAAGGCATTCGCCTCGACGTGGAGGTGGCGCCGGGCGTACCGGCCATCACGGCCGACGGCGACCGGCTCCGCCAGGTCCTGTGGAACCTCCTGGACAACGCCCTGGCCCATACCCCGGCCGGCGGGCGGGTGTGGGTGGAGGTCCGGCCGCAGGGCGATGCCGTCGAGGTGACGGTTCACGATACCGGCTCCGGGTTCGACCCGGCCGAGGGCGCAAACCTCTGGCGCCCCTTCTACCGCCTCCCCGAGGCCCCCTCGGCCCGGGCCAGCAAGGGGCGGCGCGGTTACGGCCTCGGCCTGGCCATAGTGCGGCAGATCGTCGAAGCCCACGGCGGCACGGTCCACGCCGAGGGCCGGCCGGGGCAGGGAGCCTCGGTGGGATTCCGCCTGCCGGTGAACGGGGTCGCGAACCGGCAGGCCGCTGCCAGCCGGGAGCCGCAACGGCGAACCGCCGGGGCACCGGCCGGCTCTGCCCCGGGGTCGCAACGGCCGGACCCCCGGGCACCGGACGGCGCCGCCGGCCGGGACGCACCCGCTCCCGCCGGTGCCGCCCCGGCGGGGACGGCACCGGCCGCCGGGCGCGGGCCGGTTCGTCCGGCGCTGGAGGCCGCTCCGGCCCGCGTGGCGGAAGAAGGCGAAACCCTGGTCGCCGCCCTGCTGGTCGTTCTCGGGCTGCTGGCGCTGGGGGTGGCTGCCTGGCCCCCGATGATGACATCCTTGTCGGGCGGTGGCCCGGCTAGCCTGCTGGTCATCGCGGCGACCGGGGCCGTCAGCACCGTGATGTTCGCCGGGGTCGTCGCCCTCGTGTATCGAGGGTGGAAGGGAGGTCGGTCGTGATGATGATGCACCCGGGATGGAGCAACGGCTGGGGCATGTGGGCGATGTGGCTGGCGATGGTCGCCTTCTGGCTGGTCCCCCTGCTGGCCGCCGTCGGCATCTTCTGGCTGATCCTGCGGCGGGACCGGAGCCCCGCCGAGCGTTCCGCCGGCCTGCCGGAACTGGACGAGAACCGGCGGGCGCTGGCCATCTTGAAGGAGCGGTATGCCCGGGGCGAGATCAGCCGGGAGGAGTTCGAGCGGATCAAGGACGACATCCTGTCGTCCTGACGGCGGCTCATCCTCGGATCCTGTTGTCGGAACGGAGGCGACGGGCGATGGGGGAGCGCAGGAACCAGCCCGGTTCCATGGAGCCACCGCACCCGGAGCCCCCCGCGGGCGCCGATGCCCCCGCGGTGCTGGTGGTCGACGACGAGGCCGACATCCGCCGCCTGCTCCGCCTCTACCTCGAACGGGCCGGCTTCGCCGTGATCGAGGCGGGCGACGGGGCCTCCGCGCTGGCTGCCTTCGACGCCCTTGCCAGTCGGGGCCGGCCGGTGGCGGCGGTGGTCCTCGACCTCATGCTGCCCGGTGTGGACGGCTGGGAGGTCTGCGAGCGCCTGCGGGAACGGAGCCAGGTGCCCATCCTGATGCTGACGGCCCGGGGTGAGATCCACGAGCGGCTGCACGGCTTCGCCCTGGGTGCCGACGACTACGTCGTCAAGCCCTTCGATCCGCGGGAGGTGGTGGCGCGCCTCCGCGCCCTGGTCCGGCGGGCTTCGCCGGCGGCGCCGGGCGGCGGGCCGCCGGCGGGCGAGCCGCCCCTCCACGCTGGCCGCCTGACCATCGACCCGGCCGCCCGCACGGTGAGCGTGGACGGCCGGCCGGTCAGCCTCACCCGCAGCGAATTCGACCTGCTCCACACCCTGGCCCGGCACCGTGGCCAAACCCTGACCCGCCAGCAACTCCTGGACCATCTCCGGGGCGGGGACTACTTCGGCGACGAGCGGGTCATCGACAGCCATATCCGCAACCTGCGGGAGAAACTCGAGCCCTTCGGCCTCCGGCACCTCATCGCCACCGTCTGGGGCGTGGGATACCGGTTCGAGGGGTGATCCCGCCGGGGCGCCACCCGGTAAGGACGGTGGCGCCGCGCCGCCGGGATGCTGGCACCGCCCCCCTGCGAAGGTGGTGCCACACCACCGGGACGCTGGGACCGCCCCGCTGCGAAGGTGGCGCCAGGCCGCCGGGATGCCGGGACCGCCGCACTCCGCAGGCGGCGGCCGCACCGGGCGGGGCCACGGCACCCTGCCGGCGCCCGGCCGGCACCCTGGGGCACGACTACTCCCCCGGCCGGCCCGCCCCGTCCACCAGGGGCCGCAACCGGTGCCGCTGGAGCTTGCCGCTGGCCGTGCGAGGCAGGGGCTGGGTCGTGAACAGCACCCGCCGCGGGACCTTGTACCGCGCCAGCCGCTCGGCGCAGAACCGGAGCAGCGCCTCCTCCAGCGACGCCCTGCCGGCCGCCTCCCCCTGGTCCGGACCGGCCGTGCTGCCCCCGGTGGTGGCGGGCGACCGCAGCCGCACCACCGCCACCGGCACCTGCCCCCACTCCGGATCCGGCACGCCCACGACCCCCGCCTCCTCCACCGCCGGATGGGCCATCAGGACCGACTCGATCTCCGCCGGGTAGACGTTCTCGCCCCCAGAGATGATGAGGTCGTGGCGGCGGTCGGCCACGTAGAGGTAGCCCTCTTCGTCCACATAGCCCAGGTCGCCCGTGTGGAACCAGCCGTCCCGCCAGGCGCGGGCGGTGGCATCGGGGCGGTGGTGGTACCCCGGGCTGACCGTCGGTCCCTGGACGACGATCTCCCCCACCTGGCGCGGCGGCAGGTCGCGGCCGCGTTCGTCCACGATCCGCAGGCGGTTGAAGAACAGCGGCTTGCCCGCCGACCCCAGCTTGCGCAGGGCGTCGGCCGGCGCCAGGGTGGCGAACTGGGAGGCGGTCTCCGTCATCCCGTAGGTCTGCACCACGGGGATGCCGCGGGCGGCGCAGGCTTCCAAGAGCGGCCGCGGGGCCGGCCCGCCCCCCAGCAGCACGCAGCGCAGGTGGTCCGGATAGGGCCGGGGGCCGCGTTCGTCCAGCATGCGCTGCAGCATGGTGGCGACCACCGAGATCACGGTCACCCGGTCCCGCTCGATGGACCCGTTGACCGCCGCCGGGTCGAACCGCGGGTGCAGCACCATAGGGATCCCGTAGATCACCGACCGGAAGACGATGGACAGCCCGCTGACGTGGAAGAGGGGCACGCAGCAGAGCCAGCGGTCGTCCCGGTGCAGGCCCAGGTTGAGGGCCGACTGGACGGCGCTCCAGAAGTGGTTGCCGTAGGTCAGGACGGCGCCCTTGGGCCGGCCGGTGGTCCCCGAGGTGTAGATGATGCAGTGGGGCGCGGCGAGGTCGATGCCCCGGCCGGTTCCCGCCGGAGGCGCGGACCCCGGGACCCCTACCGACCCGGACGAACCGGCCTCCCCGGCGGCCGGGACGGCGCGTCCCTGGGGCGATGCCGCCGGCGGGGGCGGGAGCAGGTCGCCGGCCAGGTCCGCCAGGGCGAGCACGCGGGGAGGCTGGCCGGTGGGTGACGGCGAGCGGGCCGGTTGCCCGGTGGCCGGTTCGTCCGTCGCCATGGGCCCAACCGTTGCCATGGGCTCCGCCGTCGCCGCGGGCCCCGCCGTCGCCGCGGCTGCCCCCGCGGCAGTGGCCACCGCCGCGGCCGCCTCGCCATAGCCCCGGCCGGCGATGAGCCAGGCAGCGCCGCTGTCGGCCACCTGCCAGGCCAGCTCGGCCGGCGTCAGGCGCACGTTCAGCGGCACCAGCACGGCGCCCGCCCGGATCAGGGCGTGGATCAGCACCACGTACCCGGGCTCGTTGCCGGCCAGCACCGCGACCCGGTCGCCCGGCCCGATGCCGGCCGCCCGCAGCCGCTCGGCCAGCGCCGTCGCCGCGGCGTCCAGGGCCGCGAAGGTCCAGGGGTGCTCGCCATGGCTGGGAGCCGGATCGCCGGCGACCAGCAAGGCCAGCCCGCCGGGTTGCAGCTCCGCCTGCCGGTGAAGCCAGTCGGGCATCAGCAAGGTCCATGCCCAGGCATCCGGCGCCGCGGCCGTGCCCGGTCGACCTGGCACACCGTGCGCCGGCCGTCCGGTCTGATCGGGAAGGGGGGGTTGGGGCGTGGTCACCTTTCGACCTCCACCTGCCTCTTCGGCGTCATAGCCGGGCAGCTGTCACGGCCGCCCTGCGCACCACCACCATCATAGACGACCATCGCGGCGGCACGACGGCACTCCCCCGAACGATCCGGGCACCCGGTCCGATCCTCCGCCCCGATGATGTGGATGGGCGTGGTGGTGGGAGAGGGGTTGCCGGACTTCATGCGAATGTTCCGCGACAGGGGCTCGCGATTCCCCTCCCGGCGCGGGGTGGGGGGTGGACGGCCTCGATCCGGCTCCTTGGCCAATGGGAGGGCGGTCCGGTGCAGGTTGGGTTGAGCCGGATACGATGGGGCGGCGTGTGGAAAAACAAGGATTTCCTCAAGTTGTGGGCCGGCGAGACCGTTTCCCTGTTTGGCTCGCAGGTCACCACCCTTGCTCTGCCACTTACCGCCATCCAGTCGTTTGCTGCGACACCGGCTCAGATGGGCATCCTCTCCGCCGCGCGCTTCCTTCCCTTTCTGCTGCTAACCCTCGTCGCGGGGGTATGGGTCGATGTCTACCGGCGCCGCCCGATCCTCGTGGGGGCGAACATAGGACGCGCCTTCGTCCTGGCCCTGATTCCCCTGGGTGCCGTCATGGGGTGGCTTCGCATGTGGCACCTTTACGGGGTGGCCTTTGTGGTCGGGGCGCTGACGGTGCTCTTTGATCTGGCATACCAGTCGTACGTACCCAGCTTGGTTGAGCGGGAAGACCTAGTGGAGGCAAACAGCAAGCTACAGACGAGTGCTTCAGCCGCCGAGGTGGGCGGGCCCGCCCTCGGCGGCCTCCTTGTGGAGTGGCTGACCGCTCCGGTGGCGGTGGCCGCCGACGCGCTCTCCTTCCTGGTCTCGGCGGTACTGCTCGGTACCATTCGCCGGCGGGAGCCCCGGACGGACGCGCCTGCATGGCGAATGCCCTTGTTCCGCCAGATTGGGGAGGGCTTGCGAATCACCTTCAGCAACCCCTATCTGCGCAGCCTGGCGGGCGAGGCCGCCACATATAACTTCTTCGAAACGGCGATCCTCGCTCTCTTTACGCTCTATGCCACCCGGGAGTTGGGCCTCAGCCCCGCCCAACTGGGAACCGTAATGGGTACGGGCGCGGTCGGTACCCTTCTAGGCGCTCTGATGGCTGAGAGAGCGGCCCGAGGGCTCGGGCTTGGTCGAGCGATCCTGGCGTCGATGACCTTGGCCTGCGTCGCACCGCTGCTGATCCCCCTTGTCAGGGGTCCGCTGCCCGTCGTGATCGCCCTGCTGGTGGTCGCCTTTTTCGTCAATGGCATCGGGCTGGCCATGTCAAACGTGCATGTGGTCAGCCTGCGCCAGGCCGTGACGGCACCCCATCTGCTCGGTCGAATAAACGGGTCGTACCGGTTTTTCGTTTACGGAGCCATCCCACTGGGCTCGCTCTTCGGTGGCTTGCTGGGTGAACACCTGGGTGTGCGTTCGACCCTCTTGGTGGCCGCCGGCGGCTTGTGCGCCGCCCTCTTGTGGGTCGTGTCGTCACCCGTGCCGCGCTTGCGCCGTCTTCCCGAACAAGCCGGCCCAGCGTCCGGCTAGGATTGCGTCCGGCTGGGATCCAGGCGGCAGGCCCTTCGATCCTCTTCAGGTCGATCGGGCGTCGCCGCGGCCTCTCGTTGCCGGGACCCAGCGTCGTCGCGGCCCGCCGCCCGTCGCCGCGCAAGACAGGCCTTTTCCCGGTCGCCACCGAAATGGCATTCAGGGACACCAGGCCGTCGGCAAGGGAGGGAACCCCATGGCCCACACCATCCATTCCCGTCATGTCCACTACGGCTGGGACAACAGCCTCGAGCCCGTGGTGGAGGTCGAACCCGGCGAGACGGTGGAGTTCGAGGTGGTCGATGCGTCAGGCGGGCAGCTGAACCCCGGTTCGACCGCCGCCGATGTGGCGCGGCTCGACTTCGAGCGGGTCAACCCGGTCACCGGACCCGTGTTCATCAAGGGGGCCCGGCCGGGGGACGTGCTGGAGGTCGAGATCCTGGAGTTCGGGCCCGCCCGCTGGGGCTGGACGGCCATCATTCCCGGGTTTGGCCTGCTGGCTGACGAGTTCCCGGAGCCCTACCTGAAGATCTGGGACCTGTCGGCAAGCCAAGAGGCCGGCACGGGTGGGGCCGGAACCGCCGCCCGGGCCTGGTTCAACGAGCGCATCGCCGTGCCCCTCAACCCCTTCCCCGGCACCATCGGCGTCGCCCTGCCCGAGCCCGGGCGGCACAGCATCGTCCCGCCCCGGAAGAACGGCGGCAACATGGACATCCGGCATCTGACGGCCGGGACGCGCCTGCTGCTGCCGGTATGGGTGGAAGGCGCCCTCTTCTCCGTGGGGGACACCCACGCCGCCCAGGGGGACGGCGAGGTGTGCGGCACGGCCATCGAGGCGGCCATGCAGGTGGCCTGCCGCTTCCGCATCCGCCGCGACCTCGCCCTGGACGAACCGGCCTTCATCGTGCCGGGCCCGCTGGCCTCGGGCCAGGACCCGCGGGGCTACTTCGTGACCACCGGGATCAGCGACGACCTGATGGAGGCCACCCGCAAGGCCGTGCGGGCGATGATCCGCTACCTGGGCGAGACCTACCGGCTGGAACCCGCCGAGGCCTACGCCCTGGCCAGCGTGGCCGTCGACCTCAAGATCAGTGAGGTGGTCGACGCGCCCAACTGGGTGGTCTCGGCGTTCCTCCCCCAGTCCCTGTTCGTCCGCTGAGGAAGGGCAGGCGGCGGGACCCCGGCAGCGCCGGCACAGTGGCGCGGGGCGGTGCGGGCGGAACCTGCACCGCCTTTATGCTGAGCCCGCGACCCCACTTTCGACGCCGTCTGCAAACGCCAATGGGGTCAGTTGCCGGGCCGGCGGCATGGCGCGCAGATCCCGCATCACAATCCACAGCACCGCGATGGTGAACGGCGTGAGACACGTCAAGCCGAAGACGGTGCGGACGCTCGCCACCCCGGCAAGCAGGCCGCCCACCAGGGCCCCCAGGGGCATCGCCATGGTGCTGATGCTTTGGACCGCCGAACCGACCCGCCCGATGACGCTCACCGGCGTCAGCACCATGATGGCCGATCCGACGACCACATTCATCACGCCGACGGGCAGCCAGGCGATGCCAAACAGCGCCACCGCCGCCTGCGGGAGCCCCAGGATGAACCCGGCTGCCAGCGCCCCCGCCCACGCGACCGTGCTGACCACCATGCATCCGATCACCAGAACGCCCACATTCCATGCCGTGAGCAGGGGTGCGACAAGGGTCCCGGCCATGATCCCGGCGCTTTCGGCCGCGACCAGCAATCCGTAGTACTCCGCCCCTCCAAGCGCCTCTCCCACCCGGGGCAGGATCGGCAAGAGCATCCCGTTCAGCCCGTTGGCGACGACGGCCGTCAGCGCGATCTTACC
The DNA here is from genome assembly GCF_054654595.1 of Thermaerobacter litoralis. NCBI lineage: Bacteria > Bacillati > Bacillota > Clostridia > Eubacteriales > Clostridiales Family XVII. Incertae Sedis > Thermaerobacter > Thermaerobacter litoralis. The sequence goes on from NZ_BAAIES010000008.1 coordinate 392,489, forward strand.
GACCACCGTGCCGTGGACGAAGCGCAACCCTTGCACCAGATCGCGGGCGAAGCGTCGAACCGACCATCCGCCCGCCCGAACCCCGTTCACCCCACGGGCGACGGCGATCAGCCCGAACAAGGCTGCGGCCACCGCGAAGGTCGACACGTCGAACCACAACGAACCGGCGACGCCCACCGCCGCGATCATGACACCCGACAAGGCGTTGAAGATCAGGTCGGCCGTTTCGCTGGCGAACCCCATGACGGAGTTGGCATGAACCATTAGCGAATCGGGCACGATGATCCGCATCCACTTTCCGTAAGCGGGCCTCGCCGCTGTCGCCACCAGGTGGATGGCGAAGACCACCGGCAGCACGACCCAGAGGGACACGCCGTGCATGACCAGGGCCAGCAGGAGGATGACGAAGAGCCCCTGGACGACCTGGGATCCGATGACGACGGGCTTCACCGGGAGCCGGTCGACCAGGGGGCCGAAGATGAATTGAAACACCTGGGGAACCGTCACCAAGAACCCCGCCACGCCTGCCAGGACACCGGACGCATCGGCCTGGCTGACGTACCAAAGGGTGGCCACGAGATAGACGCTGTCACCGGCATTGGTGATCAAGCGGCCCAATGCCAGGAGCAAGAAGGCCTTGTTGGCAAATAACGCCCGATACAACCCGGTTCGTCCCTGCCTTCGCCGTGGCGCACGGGGCCTGACCCGGCTGTGCGGGATCCCCGCGAGCTGGTTTTCCTTCTTCTTCCTTCGCTTGATTTCCTTTTCCTTCACCCTCTTCCCTGCGCGAGCCCCTGTCTGTGCATCCTATCGGACGAACCGCCGGCTCGCCGGGCACCATGGCGGGCGCCGGCGCGAGGGAGGATCATCGCCATGCCGACCCTCTGGCCCTGGGTGATCACCTGGGCGTTGATCATCGCCAGCGGCATCGCCCTGTGGGCGTTCCTGCGCCGCGCCCACTACCAGCGCCACCGGCGGGACAAGATCTGACCGCCGGACCTGACCGGGACCGGGACCGGCGGCAGCCTGCGAAGCCCGCGGCCGCGCCGCGGCGTCAGCCGTGCGGCTGGCGTGGGGGGCGCGGCGGGCCGGTGTGACGGGCGCCCACGGGCCCCCGCGGGCCCCCGCGGGCTTACGGGCGCTCGCCCAGGACACGGGCGATCCAGCCGGTGATGATCACCGACAACGGGATCAACCCGAACACGACGATGAAGAGGCCGGCGACGTCGGTGACCGGGTGAACGGGGACGGGCAACCGCGTGACCAGGAAATCGAAGGCCTTCACCAGATCGCCAAAGATCATGGCCGCCAGCACCCAAAATACGACCCGCTGCTTCAAGGCATCATCCCCTCGCCCTTGGGGAAAAACACCCCCGGGTTGAGCACCCCCGCCGGGTCCAGGTGGGCCTTCAGGGCCCGCAAGGCGGCCACGTGGGCGGGGCCGTGTTCCTCCGCGAAGTAGGGCGCGAAGTCGCGGCCGGTGCCGTGGTGGTGGCTCAGGGTGCCGCCTCCGGCCAGGAACGCCTCCAGGCCCGCCCGCTGCACGTCCCGCCATGCCTCCCCCATCGCCTCCCGCGGCGGCTTGAGGATGAAGGTGAAATAGAGCGAGCAGCCGTCGGGGTAGGCATGGGTCACGCGGCAGAGCACCATGGCCACCGCCGACCACCGCTCCATGCGCCGGAACAGCGCTTCCCGCACCGCCTCCCGCAGGGCCGCCGCCCGGGACCACACCGTGGCCGTCTCGATGGTGTCGACCACCAGGCCGTGGTCGATCATCACGTCCCGCCAGTAGGGCTGCTGGACGAACCCCTCCCGCCAGGCCTGCACGCCAGACGGCGGCACCTCCCGCCCCCCGGCGGCGCGGCAAAGGTCGACCGCGGCCGCGTAGGCCGCCTCCACCGCCCCCTCGGCCTCCCGGTCCGTCACCTCGAAGCCCAAGTGCAGGAAGGCGCCGGGCTCCATCCCCGCCCGGCCCCAAAAGGCCACCATCGCCTCGTACTCGTCCAGCAGGCGCAACACCGGCGGGTAGATCCCGGCCTGGACGATCCGGCGCACCGCCTCCAGCCCCTCGGCGAAACCGGCGAAGCGGAACCCCGTGGCCAGCTTCCGGACGGGAGGAACCTGCAACCGCAGCACCGCCTCGGTGATCACGCCCAGGGCGCCCTCGGAGCCGATGAACCACGCCTTGCCGTCGGGGCCCGAGGCCGACTGGGGCACCTCCCGGGTCTCGACGTGCCCCCGGGGCGTCACCACCCGCAGGCTCTCCACCGCGGCGTCGATCTTCCCGTAGAGCGTGGCGAAGTGGCCGCCGGCGCGGGCGGCGATCCAGCCGCCCACGGTGGAGCAGGCGTAGGACTGGGGGTAGTGGCGGAAGGCCAGGCCCTCCCGGCGCAGGGTCTCTTCCTGGTCCGGCCCCAGGGTACCCGCCCGCACCCGGGCCCGCCGGCTCGTCCGGTCGACCTCCACGACCCCGGCGAGGTCGCGCAGGTCGACGCTGAGGACGCCCTGATAACCCGGGGGCACGTCGGGCTCGATGCCGCCCACCACCGAGCTGCCGCCGCCGGTGGGAATGAGGGCCACCCGCCGGGCCGCGGCGAACTCCAGCAGGCGCAGGAGGTCCGCTTCATCGGCGGGATAGGCGACGGCGTCGGGAAAGCGCAGGTTCGTCCCGGTGCGCAGGCGGATCAGGTCGCCGGTGCTCCGGCCCGCCGCGTGAAGGGCCCGCTCGTAGGGGGTTGCGACGATGCGGCCGTTGAAGCCGGAAAGGCCCGGCAGGCGGCCGCCCGGCTCGGGTGCCAGCCGCGGTTCGGGCAGCCGCAGGTGTTCCAGGGCCACCGGCGGCCGGTAGTCGTCCCCCCGCACCCCGGCCAGGACACCGGTGGTCTGCCGCCAGCGCTCGATGGCGGCGGGGCCGGGTTCTTCCCCGACGTAGCCCCACCCGTTCCAGTGCCGCACCTTCGCCGCCCCCATGGCCATGGGCCATCCCCTCCCCCGGGTCGTGACACCACACCCTCCGCCGCGCCCCCCACGCCGGCCGCCTCCCGCCCCCTCCCGCCGGAGGAACCGGCGCCAGCGGGCCGCGCCCTGGCCGCACCTCCGGGGCGCCCGCCTCCTCCCGCGGCCACCCCGTTCTGGCGCCGCCCGCCTCCAGCGTGGCCATCCGCCGAGGCGGCGCGGACCGGCACGCCTGGGCTTCTCTTCTCCCTCTCTTTCGCGCTCCCCGGCCCAGCCCCTGGTGCCGGCACCGGCCCGGGCACCCCCCACGGGAAGGGCCCCCGGACGCGGGAAGGGGGTGAGGGGCGCAGCCCGGTCGGAGGCGGTGCTCCGGGAAGCCCCGCGGGAAGGGATGGCGGCCCGGTTGTTACGCAAGGGGGCGACCGGCCCGGGCGGGGCGGGCTGCTCGGGAGCGGGCTGCTCGGGAGCGGCCCCCTTGCGAAGGGCTGCCCCGGGACGTCTCTCGAGAAAAGGCGACCCGGGACGCCCGGCGCCCAGCGGTGTGACGCCGCAGCAAAAAGCGGCCGCGGGGTCCGTTGCCGGAACCCGCGGCCGCCGGCCGCGTTCGTCCCATGTCTTTGTCGCCGGGATCCCCGCGGGGCCGCCCAGCGTGGTCACCCCGCGGGGCCACCCCCGTGGCTGACCGGCGTGGCCACCCCGCGTGGCCGCCCCCGTGCCTGACCCGCGTGGCCACGCCGTGTGACCGCTCCGCGGAGCCGCCGCTTTTGGACCCCGGGGCTGCAGCCCCTCAGGCTCCGACCCGTACGCCGGCCTCCCTGCCGGCGCCCTCCGCCGAGCCTGCCGCGCCTCGCCCGCGGTACACGGCAACGTCCAGGCGGCCCGCCAGGCGGCTCGTCAGGATGCCGGCCGTCATGGCGCCGCTGACGTTGAGGGCCGTGCGGCCCATGTCGATCAAGGGCTCCACCGAGATCAGCAGGCCCGCCAGCCCCACGGGCAGGTTCAGCATGGACAGCACCAGCAGCGAGGCGAAGGTGGCACCGCCGCCCACGCCGGCCACACCGAAGGAGCTGAGGGCCACCACGCCGACCACGGTCAGCAAAAAGCCCGGCGTCCAGGGGTCGATGCCCACCAGCGGCGCCGCCATCACCGCCAGCATGGCGGGGTAGACGCCGGCGCAACCGTTCTGGCCGATGGACAGGCCCAGCGAGCCGGCCAGGTTGGCGATGCCCTGCGGAACGCCCAGCTCCTCCACCTGGGTACGGACGTTGAGCGGCAAGGTGGCCGCGCTGGAGCGGGAGGAGAAGGCGAAGGTCAGCACGGGCAGCGCCTTGCGCACGTAGGCGGCAGGGCTGAGGCCGGCCGCGCCCAGGAACAGAAGGTGCAGGAGGAACATGGCCACCAGCGCCGCGTAGGAGGCGACGACGAACTTGCCCAGCTGCCAGATGGCGGCATAGTCGCTGGTGGCCGCCACCCGGGTCATGATGGCCAGGATGCCGTAGGGCGTGAGGCGGATCACCTGGCGCACCATGCTCATGACCACGCCCTCCAGCGCCCGGACGATCCCGGCGAAGGTCTCGGCCGCCTGGGCGTCCCGCCGCCGCAGGCCCAGGTACGCGGATCCCACGAAGGCCGCGAAGATCACCACGGCGATGGTCGACGCCCGCCGCTGCCCGGTGAAGTCCAGGAAGGGGTTGGCCGGCAGCAGCTCCAGCAGCCGCTCGGGGGTCGACATTTGCTGCAGCTCGCCGAAGGTCTGCTCCAGCTCCTGGATGCGCTGGGCCTCCGCCTGGCCCTGGTGGAACTGGCTGGCGTCCAGGCCGAACAGGTTGACGGCCCCGATGCCCAGGACGGCGGCGATGGCCGTGGTCGCCACCAGGATCGCCACCACGGTCAGCGCCAGCTTGCCGGTGTTGTCCGCCAGCTCCATCCGCGTGAAGGCGGAGACGATGGCGACGAACACCAGGGGGATCGTCACCATCTGGAGCAGCTTGACGTAGCCCGTCCCCACCAGGTTGAACCAGTCCACCGAGGCGGGGATGACGTCGGGCTGCCCCTGGTAGATCCCGTGCAGGATGAGTCCGTAGGCCACGCCTAGCCCCAGGCCCGCGAAGACCCGGCCGGAGAAGCCGACGCCGCGCGCCTTCAGCCCGTAGAGAAGGCCAATGAGGACGAACAGGCCCGCGACGTTCAGCGCCACGGGAAGCCAAGCCATCGAGGCATCCTCCTCACGCCACCCGGTTCCTCCACCCGACTGGCCGCACCGAACCCCAGTGTGCCGGTCGACAAACTCATTAAAAGCCAGGGGGCGGGGAGACGCAAGTGACGGGGATCACGGAGATGCCCGGGATCCCGACCGGCCGGAAGACACGGCGGGCGCCTGCGGGCGAAACCGTCACCGCAGGCGCCCGGTATCAGCCCCGCCGGCGCAGCCCCGGCGCCGGACCTGCCCCCCACCCCGCAGCGCGGCCCGTCGGCCCTTGCGGGCATCCCGGCTGGACGGCCGGACAGGCCGCGGGGTGCCCCCGGCGGCGGGGTGCCTGCCCGGGTGGCGGGGTGTCCACCCTGGTGGCGGCGTACCCGCCCGGGCGGCGTGGGCGCCCGTCCAGGCGGCGGGGTGCCCACTCCGGCGGCGGGGTGCCGCGACCGGCAGGGTCCCCGGCCGGTGCCGGTTCCTCCCGGGCGGCACCGGGCCCCGGGTTGGCGGGCGCGGCGCGGCCAGGGGGCGGCCCGCCGTGGGCAGGCGATCAAGGAAACCGGGGGAACTTGCTCCAGTCGGGCTTGCGCTTCTCCAGGAAGGCCCGCTGGCCCTCCTTCGCCTCGTCGGTCAGGTAGTAGATCAGGGTGGCGTCGCCGGCCAGCTGCTGCAGGCCGGCCAGGCCGTCGGTGTCGGCGTTGAAGGCCGCCTTCAGCATGCGGATGGCGATGGGGCTCTTATCCAGGATCTCCCGGGCCCACTTCACGCCCTCGGCCTCCAGCTGGTCGGCGGGGACGACGGCGTTGACCAGCCCCATCTCCAGGGCCTCCTGGGCGGAGTACTGGCGGCAGAGGTACCAGATCTCCCGGGCCTTCTTGTGCCCGACGATCCGGGCCAGGAGCCCCGCCCCGTAGCCGCCGTCGAAGCTGCCCACCCGCGGGCCGGCCTGGCCGAAGCGGGCGTTGTCCGCCGCGATGGTCAGGTCGCAGACCACGTGGAGCACGTGGCCGCCGCCGATGGCGTAGCCCGCCACCAGGGCGATCACCGGCTTGGGCAGGGTGCGGATCTGCCGCTGCAGGTCCAGCACGTTGAGCCGCGCCGTGCCCCCTTCGTCCACGTAGCCGCCGTGGCCGCGGACCTTCTGGTCGCCGCCGCTGCAGAAGTTGCCCCCGGCCCCCGTCAGCAGGACGACGCCGATCCGCGGGTCGTTGCGGGCATCGGTGAAGGCGTCCTGCATCTCCATCACCGTCTCGGGCCGGAAGGCGTTGAGCACGTGGGGCCGGTTGATGGTGATCTTGGCGATGCCCTCGCCGTCGGCCTTCTCGTAGATGATGTCCTCGTAGTCCTTGACCTTGATCCAGCGCGGCAGTTCCGTTGCCGTCGCCATCGGCGTCCCTCCCCGTTCCAATGCCGGTTGGTTTGCCTAGAAACCGTTCGTTTGCGTTGCACGGATCGTTTGCCTGGACCGGGCGCGGCCCGGGCGCCGGGCCGGGCCGGTGCGGCCTTGCGGCCAGGGTCGCCCGGGCTTCACCGGTGCTCGCTCCAGAAGGCTCTCACCTCCTTGACGAACGCGGCCGGTTCCTCCAGGTGGACGGTGTGACCGGCCCCCGGTACGACGACCGCCCGGCCCCGCGGCAGCCGCTCCGCCATGGCCTGGGCCAGGGCGACGTATTTGGCGTCGTCCCCGCCCGCCAGGCAGAGGACGGGCACCCGCAGCCCGGCCAGCCGGTCCCAGAGGGGCGGCTGGACTCCCGCCCCCATGCCCCGCAGGCTGTTGGCCAGGCCCCGGGGCCGCTGGGCCCGGCGGGTGGCCCGGACGGCCGCCTGGGCGGCCGGCGGCAGCTGCCGCAAGCCGGCGAAGAGGGGCAGCGCCTCCCAGGAGCGGGCAAAGGCCTCGAGGCCCTCCTCCTCGATGCGGCGGGCCAGGTCCTCGTCGCTGCGGCGCCGCGCCTCCCGCTCGGCGGGATCGGCCAGGCCGGGTGACGCGGACTCCAGCACCAGGGAGGCCACCCGCTGGGGCGCCGCCACCGCCAAGCTCAGGGCCACCCGGCCGCCCATGGAGTAGCCCACCAGGTGAACCCGCTCGACGGCCAGCCGGTCCAGCAGGTCCAGGAGGTCGGCCACCTGCTCCTCCATGCGGTAACGGCGGGGATCGGCCGGCGCCGCCGAGCGGCCGTGGCCCAGGAGGTCGACGGCCAGCAGCGGCCCCGCCTCCGCCAGGGCCTCCCAGACCCCCGCCCAGGTGGCGACGCTGCCGGTGAAGCCGTGGAGCAGGAGCGCCGGTTCGGGGTGACCCACCGGCCGGGGGCGGGCGACCCCTGCGCCCCCCGGCCCGACGCCGGGACCGCCCGACGCCACCACGTGGTAGCGGGCGCCGCGCACCCGGACGAACGCGGCCGTGAAGGATCCGGTCCCGACGGATGCCTCCGGCACCGGAGTCCCCGCCACCGGCCCCTTGGGGCCAGGTCCCCGGGCCGGCCCTTCGCCGCCGTCCGCCCCGGCGGCAGCCCGGGCGGCGTCAACCCTGGCCCTGCCGGTCCGTGCGGACGGCTCGCCCGGTTCCCGCCGGGCGGCCCCGGCGGCCCCTTGGGGCGGCTCGCCCGGTTCCGGCCGCCCGGCCCCGCCGATCCCTGTGGGCGGCGCGCCCGGGTCCCACCGGCCGGCCTCGCCGGTCCCTGCGGCCGGCCCGCCCGGCACCCGCCGCCCCACCCCGGCGGCCCCGGGCCGATCGCCGGGCTCCCCGCCCCCATGGGGAACATCCCGGGGCCCGGGTGGCGTAAGGGCGGCCCCTGCCAGCACCGTCTTCGCGGCGCGGGCCACCGCCTCCCAGACCTGGCGGTGGTGCTCCACGTTGCGCGGCCGGTTCGTCCGGATCTCGACGATGGCCGGCATCCCCCCCGCCAGGGCCTCCTCCACCGCGGCAGCGAAGTCCGGCCAGGTCTCCACCCGGCGGTAGGCGAAGCCGTACAGGGCGGCGGCATGGCGGAAGTCCAGGCCGTGGGGCGTCCCCCAGAGGGGCTCGAACTCCGCCGGGTCCAGGCGGGCCTGGGGCAGGAAGGAGAAGATCCCCCCGCCGTCGTTGTTCACCACCACCGCCAGCAGGGGCAGGTGATACCGCGCCGCCGCCCACAACCCGTTCAGGTCGTGGTAGAAGGACAGGTCGCCGATCAGCAGGACCACCGGCCCTTCCCCGCTGGCAGCCACCCCGGCGGCCGTGGACACCACGCCGTCGATGCCGGCGGCGCCCCGGTTGGCCAGGATGCGGACCCGGCGCGGGGTCGCGGGGTAGAAGGTGTCCACGTCCCGGACCGGCATGCTGTTGCCGGCGAACAGCACCGCCCCCTCCGGCAGGCGGCGGGCCAGCTCGTCCACCACCCGCGGCTCGGCGGGTTCGTCCCAGCGCGCCAGCTGGCGGGCGATGGCGTCCCGGGCCGCAGCGTTGAGGCGCTGCCACAGGGCCAGCCAGGACCGGGACGAACCAGCCACCCCAGCTCCAGCACCCACCGCCTCCTCGGCCCGCCGGGCCAGCTGGGCCGTGGCCCGGACCGGGTCGGCCCGCACCACCTGGACGGCGACGTGGCCGGGGTCGGGCCAGCCGCCCTCGTCGACGATCACCTGGACGGCATCCCGGTGGCGCTCCAGGAACTGGGCCAGGGGCTTGGACACCGGCGCCCCGCCCAGCCGGAGGACCACGTCGGGCTCCAGGGCCGCGGCGACGTCCGGATCCCGCAAGAAGGCGTCGTAGGCGTCGATGAGGGGCGAGCCGGGAACCGGCGCGGCCGCGGGCGGGCGGCCCGTGGCGCCGCCCGCGGGTGCGCCAGCGACCGGTGCATCTGCATCGGCCGCCTCGGCCGCCGGGGTCCCGGCGACCGGCAGCGTCCCAGCCGGCCTGACCGCGACCGCGGTGCCGCCCGCCGGCGTGGTGCCGGCCGGCGGCGTGGCGCGGCCCTGTCCGCCGGTCGCGGGCCCCATGGCCTCAGCGGCCGGATGCCCGCCCCGCAGGCCCGACAGGGGGTCGGCCAGCACGGGCAGGCCGAGGCGCGCCGCCAGCCGCAGCACCGACGCGGCCAGGGGCGGCTCCTCCCGGGCGCTGGCAGGCGCCCCGCCGCCGCCACCGAGCCCCGCTCCCGGCTCCAGCGGCAGCACCGGTGACATGGGGCCGCAGACGATGAGCCCCCGCCGCGCCCCGGCCAGAAGGGCAAAGAGCTCGTCGGCCTGGCCCTCCGTCAGGGCCGCGGGGGCCAGGCGCGGCTCGACGGCGGCCCGCGGAGCCGGGACGGCACCGCCCGGCGGCGCGGCCGCCGGCCCCCTCCGGGCCGGTTCGTCCCCCTCTGCGGCCGGCACCAGGGGCTCCCGGAAGGGCACGTTCAGGTGCACGGGACCCGCGGGGGCGGCCAGCGCCTCGGCCACCGCCCGGGTAGCCAGCCGGGCGACGTAGGCCTGGACGGCCGGGTCGTCCTCGGGCAGGGGCAGGTCCGCGAACCACTTGGCGTGCCGGCCGTAGAGGTGGGTCTGGTCGACGGTCTGGGAGGCACCCAACTCCCGCAGCTCGTGGGGCCGGTCGGCCGACAGGACCACCAGCGGCACCCGGCCGTAGCGCGCCTCGATGACCGCCGGGTAGAAGTTGGCGGGCGCCGTGCCCGACGTGGCGACGACGGCGGCCGGCCGGCCCGTGGCGCGCCCGAGGCCCAGGGCGAAGAAGCCGGCCGAGCGCTCGTCCAGCTGCACCCAAAGCCGCACCCCCGGATGGCGCGCCGCGGCCAGGGCCAGCGGCGTCGACCGCGACCCCGGGCAGACGACCACGTGCTCGACGCCCGCTCGGACCAGGCCGTCCAGGAGGGCCAGGGCCCAGGCCAGGTTCGTCCGTCCCCGGTCGGGCGCCGCGGCGCCGCCGGCCCCGCCCAGGCTGCCACCCCCGGCGGGGCTGCCCTGCCCGGCAAGGTCACCGGCCCCGGCGCGGGCCGTGATCCCGGAACGGCCCGTGGCCGTCGCCGCCGGCCCTGGGCCTTCCGGGGCGCGCGCCTGAGGAGCAGGGCCGGATGCGCCCCCTGCACCGGCCGCGACCGTTCCCGCCCAAGGCTCAGTCACCCCGCTCCACCTCCCCGGCGCCGGCTTCCACCCCCAGGGCCGCCGCCAGCGGCTGGAGCTTCAGGCGCGTCTCCTGCCACTCCCGCTCGGGATCGGATCCCGCCACCACGCCGCAGCCGGCGAACAGCCAGGCCTCCGTCCCTCGCACCAGCCCGGAGCGGATGGCGACGGCCATCTCCCCCTCGCCCCGGTGGTCGAACCAGCCCAGCGGCCCGGCGTACCAGCCCCGGCTGCCGCCCTCCCACCGGCGGATGAACGCCAGGGCCACCTCCCGCGGCCAGCCGCCCAGGGCCGGCGTCGGATGGAGCCGGCCCACCAGTTGGGGGATCGTGACGCCATCCACCTGGCCGGCGATGGGCGTGTAAAGGTGCTGGACGTTGGCCAGGGTGAGCACCCGGGGCTCGTCCGGCACCTCCAGCCGCCGGCACACCGGCGCCAGGGTCTCCCGCAGCATGCGGACGACCAGGGCGTGTTCTTCCCGTTCCTTGGGGCTCTCCAGCAGGGCCCGGGCCAGGGCCCGGTCGGCTTGGGGTGTATCGCCCCGCCCGGTGGAACCGGCCACCGCCGCCGTCTCCAGCCGGCCGCCCCGCAGCCGGACCAGCCGTTCCGGCGTGGCGCCCAGGAACACGGCCCGGTCCCGCGCCACGGCAAAGACGAAGCACTCCGGATAGCGGGCCTTCAGCCGGCGCAGGGCCGTGCCCGGGTCGAAGGCCGCGCCGGCCACCAGGTGCAGCCGCCGGGCCAGGACGACCTTCTCCAGCTCGCCAGCGGCGATGGCCTCCAGGGCCGCCCGGACCATGGCCTCCCAGGCCTCCCGCCCGGGCGTGGCCTCGGCCCGCACCGGCCCTGGGGCCTGCCGCCCCGCCGTTCCCGGCGGCAGGCTCCCCTGCGGGGCGGCCGCGCCCGCGCCCGGGGAATCGCCGGACGCCGCCGGCCCCAGCGGTGACGGGCCGGGGCCGGCCGGCGTCCACCCCCCTTGCCGGCGCCCCACCGCGGCGGCCACGGCCAGCAAGGAGAGCCAGCGCCGGCCCCGCTCCCCGGCGGCCGTGGTGGCCGCGGGCGGCACCGTGAGCCGGATGCCGCCGGGGAAGGCCCAGGCCGGGCCCCCCTCTCCCGCCGCCTGGGGGCCCGCGCCGTCGGGCACCACCACCCGGTTGAAGGTCAGCCAGGTGGCGCCGCCGATCCGGGTCACCAGCAATTCCGGCAAGACGAAGCGGGCGGCAGGGAAGCCGGTCCAGAGGGGATCGACCGGGGCGCCGGGGTCGAAGCGGAACCCGCCGACCAGCACCGGTCCCGTGCCCCAAACGCCGTGGGGGGCGTCCACCAGGGCCCCCTCGCAGAGGGCCTGCCAGGCTTCGGCCAGCCCGGCGGCCGCAGCGCGCAGGACAGCGCCGGCGACGGGGGCGAACCCGGCCACCGGGTCGCGGCCGGCGGAGGGACCGGCACCCGGGCCGCCGGGCGGGTCCCCGTCCGGGCCCCGGCCGTGGCCCCCCGCGGGCCCATGGCTTCCCGCGGCTGCAGCAGCGAGGCCGGCTCCACCCCCGGGCGCTCCGGTCTCCAGGATGCCGGCGGCCCCCAGGGCCACCAGGTCCATCGCCTCCCCCGGCGCCGACCACAGGGCCCTTTCCCGGGTGAGGACGGCCGCCCCTTCAAAGAGGGCGACGGGATCCAGGTCCTCGGCGGCGACCGTGAAGCTGACCACCGACGGGCGGCGCCCGCGCCGGGCGTGGTCCCGGGCGCGGGCATGCAACCGGTCAAGATCGCGGCTGACGGGTCCCGCAAGGGACGCCAGCTGGGGTGCTTCCCTGGCCAATGGTGTCATCCCTCTGATCGTTCGGATCCGAGCCGAATCCAAGGCTGAAAGGCAAAGGGTGGCGCCGCCGGCGAACTCTGGGTGAACGTTCATTCACCGGCGACCCCAACCACGTTGGTTCGTGACGCGGGGGGAAATCCCTGCCGGAACCCTTGCCCATCGAGCGACCCTTTCCGGGGCCGGTTTCCCGGCCGCCTTCCCGGCCGGGAACGGGCCCCGCAGCGCGGCGCGGGACGCCGCCTGGCGGCGTCAACGAAAAGCCCCTCCGCCATCGGCCCCACCGCGACCGGCTGGGAATCCGCCCGCCTCAGAAGCCGGTGGCCGCCCGCACCCACCACCAGGCATAGCCGGCCACCAGGGAGGCCCCGGCCGCCTTGTACAGCCCCAGGGCGAGCCGGCCCAGCCGGTACAGGTCCTGGTGCCGGTACGGCCGGGCGAGGAAGGCGGGCGCCTGGCGCAGGCACCGGGCGGCGGGGATCAAGGTGATGAGCACCAGGGCGGGGAGCCGGCCGGCCGCCACACCCACCACGATCAGCACCACGGTGGCGGCCACCCAGCCGAAGTAGAGGCGCAGGGCCCGGGTCTCCCCCAGGCGCGCGGCCACCGTCATCTTGCCGGTGGCCCGGTCCTCCTCGATGTCGTGGATCGACTCGGCGTAGAGGATCAGCGCCACCAGGGAGACCAGGGGCAGGGAGGCGATGAGGGCCTCCACCGAGAGGCCGCGGGCCTGGACGTAGTAGGACCCCAGCACCAGCACGGCCCCCATGTTCAGGCCGACCATGAGCTCGCCCAGGCCGCGGTACCCGTAGCGGATGGGCGGCGCCGTGTAGAAGAGGCCGCTGGCGATGCCCAGGAGGCCGAAGGCCAGGGCCGGCCAGCCCGTGCGGGCGGCCAGGTACCCGCCCACCAGGGCGCCGAAGCCGAAGGTGGTCCAGGCGCCGCGGCGCAGGCTGTCGGGGCTGAGCCACCCCGCCTGGATCACGCCGCTGCCGCCGGTGAAGGGCGCGTCGCCCTCGTACATGATGTAGTCGAAGTAGTCGTTGGCCATGTCGGTGCCGGCGTGGATCGCCAGGCTGCCCAGCAGGGTCAGCAGGGCCAGCCAGGGGTCGAAGTGGCCCTCCCCGCCCGCCACCAGGATGCCCACCAGGACCGGAATGATGGTGACGGGCTTGAGGTGCGGGCGGCTGGCCTGGTACCAGGCCTTCAAGAGAAGGCGCCAGGAGCGGGACCGCTCTCCCGGCACCGGCATCCCCTGGGGCGCCGGCCCCGCGGCCGGGGCCGGGCTCGTCCCGGCCGGGCTCGCAGCCTCCCCCGCAGGCGCCTGGGCCGGGCTGCGTTCGTCCGTAGGATGCACCCGTCCATTCCCCCGTCTCGGCGCGGGCCTTGGCGCGGGGCTGTGATCCCCACCGCCGGCCCTCGTTCCAAACCACGACCACGCCCTCTATTGTAACGAAGGAAATCGCATCTGACCTGTTGCCCCCTTGGCGGAACCCGGCTATACTGTGCGTAATCTCCATTGACAACGCACCCGGCCGGCCTGCCGGCCAACCCCTCTCTTATCCAGAGCGGTCGAGGGACGGGCCCGATGACGCCGCGGCAACCGGCGACTCCGTCGTGCGGTGCCAACTCCCGCGGCTCCGAGAGGAGCCGAGAGATGAGAGAAGGGGGAACGGGGAACCCAGTCGACGACCAAGCCCCTTCCTCCTTCGGAAGGGGCTTTTCCTTTGCCGCTCGGGGACCTCGCGCGACCGCGGTGGACCCGGTCCCGCGAGGGACCTGGCCACGGGAGGTGAGGATCGGGGTGACGGAACCCATGCCACGGCACGCCGGAACGGCCGCCGGCCTGCCCGCGACGGACGAACCGGCTCCCCTGGCGGCGGTCGCCTTCCGCCCGCTGGGGGCCTTCCTGCCCTGCGCCGCCCTGGCCGACGGCGACCCCGGCTGGACGCTGGCTCTCGAGGCCGGCCTCCTCGGCCCCGCCCGGCCAGGCGGGGCGAGCGGGTCCGCCGGGCGAGCAGCCCCGGACGAACCGGCCGCCCTGGAGGCCGCGGCGGCGGAGCAGCTGGCCCCCTGGCCCCTCACCGCGCCGGGGCGGGTGGAGGCCGTCCACCTGGCCGCCCTCCGGGCCGGCGCCCGCCTGATCCGGACCCACACCCGCTGGGCCAGCCCGGCCTGGCTTCCCCGGACGCCGGCGGCCCGGATCGAAGCGATCAACCTGCAGGCGGCCAAGCTGGCCCGCTCGGCCCGGGAACTGGCCGGCCAGCCGTGCCTGGTGGCGGGGTTCCTCGGCCCCGGGCCCACCCGGCGCTCCCCGGCGGCGGGCGGAGAGGCGGCCGAGCCGGGCGCGCTGCAGGAAGCGTACCGGTGCCAGGTGGCCGGCCTGCTGGCGGGGGGCGTCGACCTGTTCTGGATCGAGGCCGCCGATCCCCGGGAGGCGGTGGCGGCCCTGGTCGCCGTCCGGGAGGCGTCCCGGCTGCCGGCCGGGGTCCTCTGGCACGCGGACGGCGCCGGGCCGGAGGCGGCCCCCGACCGGGTGCGGGAGGGGCTCCGGATCCTGGCCGCCGCGGGCTGGCCCGACGCCCTGGGGGTGGTGGCGCCCGCCGGGCCGGAGACGGCCGTGCCCTGGCTGGCAGCCCTGCGCCGGGCCGGGTGGAGCGGTCCCCTGTGGGTCGCCCTGGGGACGGCCGGCGGTCCCATCGGGCCCGCCGCGCCGGGCGATCCGGGGGCCCCAGGCCACCTGCATCCTGTTGATGGCCCAGGGGATGGTGCGGAGGGCGCCCTTCATGGCGCCGCCGGTGGGTGGGACGGCCTGTTCCTCCTGGGCGTCGGCTGGGTGGGCGGCGCGGGCGCCTTCACGGGGGACGAACTGGCCCATCTAGGGGCCCGCCTGGGAGCTCGCCTGGGGGCCGGCCTGGGAACCCGCCTGGAAGCCCGCGGCGGGGCCCCCCAGGGGATCGGCCCGGATGGGCGGCCCTGGCCCGGCGCGGAGCCCGCCGGATCCTCCCCCACGGCCGAAGCCCTTCCAGGGGCGGTGCGGCTCGAGGTCCGCGGCGGCCTTGGGCCGCAAGGCAACGGCACCGTCGCCGGCCCCGCCCGGCCCGAACCGCCGGCCGCCTCCCCCGGCGGCAGCCCGGCCCCCTTGCGGGAGAAGCTGGGCCGCCGGTTCGTCATCAGCGTCGAGCTGGACCCGCCCCGCGGGCCGGTGGCCACCAAGTTCCTGGCCGACGCCCGGACGGTGGCCGCCGCCGGGGCCGACGCCGTCAACGTGGGGGACAGCCCCATGGCCCGGCCGCGCATGGCGGCCCTGGCCGGCGCCCTCCTGGTCCGCAGCGCCGGCGTCGACGCCATCATGCACTGCACCACCCGGGACCGGAACCTCATGGCCCTGCAGGCGGACCTGCTGGCCGCCCACGCCCTGGGCGTGCGCAACGTGCTGGCCCTGACGGGCGACCACCCGCGCCTGGGGACCAGCCGGGCCTCGGCGGTGTACGACGTCGACTCCATCGGCCTTTTGGAGATCCTGGCCGCCCTGCGCCGGGGCGAAGACCCCCAGGGCAACGCCCTGGGGGCGCCGGCCGAGTTCACCGTCGCCTGCGCCCTGAGCCCCTGTGCCGAGGACCTGGACCGGGAGCTGGACCGCTTTCGCCGCAAGCTGGCGGTGGGCGTGGTCGACTTCGTCATGACCCAGCCCCTCTACGAGGTGGAGCCCCTGGAGCGGGTCCTCGACCGGCTGGGCGGTTGCCCGGTCCCCCTGGTGATGGGCGTCATGCCCCTGCACAGCGGCCGCCACGCCCACTACCTGCACCACCAGGTGCCGGGGATCACCATCCCCGCCCCCATCCGCGAGGCCCTCGACCGGGCCGGGGACCGGGGTCTGGAGGTCGGCCTGGAGCTGGCCGAGGCGGTGGTGGAGGCGGCCCGGCCCTACATCGCCGGGATCTATGTGGTCGTCTCCTATGGGAAAACGGAACCGGTGGCCGAGTTCGTCCGCCGCTTGCGGGCCCGGTTCGACCCGGTCTCGCCGGCGTCCCCGCCGCAACCGGCGGGCCCCTCGGCGGCGACCGCCCCCAGGGAGGAGGTGCGTCCCCATGCCGGTTGAACCCGGCCCCGCGGGGCCCCTGCACCCGGCCACCCAGGTGGTCCACGCCGGCGTGCGCCGCGACCCCCGCACCGGATCCGTCGCCGTCCCCATCTACCAGACCGCCACCTACGAGCACCCCGGGCCCGGCCAGACCACCGGCTGGGATTACAGCCGGCTCCACAACCCCACCCGGGAGGCGCTGGAGGCGGCGCTGGCCTCTTTGGAGGACGGCTTCGCCGCCCTGGCCTTCGCCTCGGGCATGGCCGCCCTGACGGCGGTCCTCCACCTGTTCCGGCCCGGCGACCACCTGGTCGTCACGGAAGACCTGTACGGCCACACCTGGCGGGTCCTGGAGGAGCTGTTCCGCCACCTGGGCATCGCCTACACCCTGGCGGACACCACCGACGCGGCCGCCGTGACAGCGGCGGTGACGCCGGCGACCCGGGCCGTCCTGGTGGAAAGCCCGACCAACCCCCTGATGCGGGTGGCCGACCTGGACGGGCTGGCCGCCCTCTGCCGGGCGCGCCGCCTTTGGCTCGTGGTCGACTCCACCCTGTTCACGCCCCTGTTCCAGCGGCCCCTGGCCCGGGGCGCCGATGTGGTGGTCCACAGCGCCAGCAAGTACCTGGCGGGGCACAACGACCTGGTGGCCGGGATCGCGGTGGCGGCCAGCCCGGCCCTGGCGGACGAACTGGCCTCCATCCGCACGGTGACCGGCGGCGTCCTCGGGCCCCACGACGCCTGGCTGGCCTTGCGGGGGCTCAAGACCCTGGCCCTGCGCATGGCCCGGGCCCAGGCCAACGCCCTGACCCTGGCCCACTGGCTGGCGGCCCATCCCGCCGTGGCGGCCGTGTACTACCCGGGGCTGCCCTCCAGCCCCTTCTTCGACCGCTGCCGCCGGCAGGCGGGCGGCTTCGGGGCCATGCTGAGCTTCCGCCTGCGGGATCCCGGGCAGGTGGACCGGGTGCTGGAGCGGCTGGGGCTCGTGCTCTTCGCCGAGAGCTTCGGCGGGGTGGAGAGCCTGATCACCCACCCGGCCAGCACGACCCACAAGGAGATGCCGCCGGCCCTGCGGGAACGGCTGGGCATCGACGCCGGGCTCCTGCGGCTGTCGGTGGGGATCGAGGCGGTGGAGGACCTGGCGGCCGACCTGGAGCAGGCCCTGGAGGGGCCCTCGGACCTGCCCCTGGCCGAGGCCCGGCAGCGGGCCGCGGCGACCTTGGCGGAACTGGGCGCCCTGGACGCCGTGGGGCGTCCCTAGCCGCCGGCCGGGATGGCGTACACCACCAGCCGCTGGCGGGACGAGCCGGGCGGGTGGCAGGTGGTCAGGATGAGCCCGGGCCGCGGCCCGTTCAGGACGGCGGGCCAGTCGTCCCGGCGGGTGGCGAAGAGGCGGTCGACCCGGTAGCGGTACCAGCGCCCGCCGTACCAGAGGGCGATGGCGTCCCCGGGGCGCAGCCGGTCCAGGTGGCGGAACCAGGCGCCGTAGGTGGTCCGGTGGGCGGCGATGGCGACCCGGGCACCGGGACCGGGCAGGTCGCCCTCGGGGTAGAGGCCCGGGCCCCGGGCCAGCACGGGCCGGCTCGTCCCGTAGAGGACGACGGCGTCGACCCCCGCCCGGGGGATGACGAGCCGGGCCACGGCCTGCCCCGGCGCAACCCCGCCGGCCTCTGGGCCGGCGCCGCCGGCACCGCCCACCCCGCCCCCACCCGCCCGGGCGGCGTCCGCCCCAGCACCGGCCCCCGGGCCGCCGGGACCGGCCACGGCGGGGTCGTCCCACCACCAGGCGAGCCATCCCTCGGGCACCCCCAGCCGGACCAGCAGCCGGAGCAACGCGGACAGCACCCGCTCCAGGGCCGCGATCCAGCGGCCCAAAAGCTCCAGGAGGGTCACCACGGCCGGGGACCCCCAGAGCCGGTCCGCCCACCGGATCCCGACCCCCGGGGCCGGGCTTGCCGCCGTGCCGCGGGCCCCTTCCTCCCCGGCCGTCCGGGGCGCAACCCCGCCGCCGCCGGCCGGGCCTTCACCGCTGCCCCCCGGCCCGCCCGGTAGTGCCTCCGGCCGGCCCGCGCTCCCGGCGCCCCCCGGCTCGCCAGGCCCCGCGGCCGGCCCCGGCCAGGGACCGGCCGGCGGCGCCAGGCCGCCCCCGCCCCGTTCCACCGCCAGCTGCGCCCGCAGGTGGGCCTGCCAGCCGGCCCCGTAGGCCCCCTGCAGGGCAGGCGCCGTGGCCAGGGCCGCGCCCGCCCCGATGAGGACCCAGCCCAGAAGGGCTGCCCACCCGCGGCGTCGAGACCCCCTTGCCACGGCGCCTCCGCCTCCCAACCGAACGGAATCTGTACGGACCTGTCAGGGAACGGGTCGGCCCCCAACCGGCGGTTCAAGGGCCGGGGCCTTGCCGTCGGCCGCCGCGTCCAGCTGCGGGCCGGCCGCCCGGGCCATCGCCCCGGTGCGGATCGCCCAGCGGCGGAGGGCCAGGCCGGCCCCGGCCGCCAGGGTACCCGCCAGCAGGAAGGCCAGCCCGTTTCCACCGGTGAAGGGCAGGTCTCCCCAGCCGCCCCCGCCGGAACCGCCGGCGCCGCCGCCCGGGCCGCCGCCGGAGCCGCCCGAGCCACCAGATCCGCCCGAGCCCGGTCCCGGCCCAGGTCCCGGGTTGCCGCCGGCCGGCGGGGTGGGACCGCCGTCCTCCCCGTCCCCGGGGTTGTCGCCCGGCGGGTTCTCCGGCCCCGTGCTGGCCCGCTGCAGGCACACCTTGACCGTGGCGGTGCCGTCGGGACCCAGGCTGATGGGGCCCGCCGTGGCCACGGTGTAGCCACCGGCGCTGGCCGTGATGGTCAGCCGGCCGCCCTCGCTCCGGCCGATGTCCAGGCTGAAGCGACCGCCCAGGTCGGTCTTGGCCACGCCCAGGTCGACGCCCCGGTCCTCCTCCACCGACACGGTGGCGCCGGGGATGGGCAGCCCGCTCAAGGCGTCGCAGATAAGGCCGGTGATGGCCCCCGTCGGCAGATCGACCCGCCCCGGCTCCCCGTCCCCCTCACCGGACGAACCGGCTCCGCCGCCGCTGCCGGGGCCGCTCTCCTGCTCCCCGCCGCCCGAAAGGAGCCCGCCGGTGGGATCGGGGCGGATGTGCAGCCCGCCGTCCAGGCTGACCTCCACGTTCTCGTCCCCGATCTGCAGGTTGAGGGACGGTCCGCCGTCCTGGTCGCCACCCTCTTCCCCGCCGCTGCCGGAGGACGGCAGGAGGGTCTGGGCGGTCCCCGTCAAGGTGTTCACCGCCGTACCGGCCGCACCGGCGGCGGTCTCCGCCACGCCCTGGACCAGGGATCCGGCCTCCTCCCCGGCCAGGGTCCCGGCCGCCTCACCGGCGGCCTGCCCGACCTGGGTCAGCGTCCCCGCGACCGCGTCGCCGGCCGAGCCGCCGGTCAGGGCGCTGCCCAGCTGCTCCGCCGTCTCGCCGGCCTGGTCCGCCCCCTGCGCCGCCTGGTCCAGGACCGGACCGGCCGTCGCCGTCACCGCACCGGCCGCGCCACTCACCGTCCCGGTCACGGTCTCCGCCGCCCCGGACAGGGTCCCGGCCGCTGCGGTCACCGTCGCCGTGGCCTCGCCCGCGGCATCCCGGGCGGTGTTACCGCCGGTGGCCAGAAGCCCCTGGGTCGTCTCCAGGACCTTGTCCGACCCGGGCAGGCGCGGACCGGCCGCCAGCGCCGTCGATCGCCACCCCTCCAGCCCGACGCCCGCGACCGCCACCACCAGGGCCACGCCGGCCACCCAGGCCACCGGCCGTCGCCAGCGGCGGGCCTGTGCCTTGCGCTGCATGCTCCCCCTCCCCCAGACCGACTGAATGGACGTTTAGTAATTAGGGAATTCGTTGGGCTTGACCTTTTTATGGTATGGGCACGGACAAAAAAGAATGGTCACGAACGAGCCCGCCGTGAAACTGTAACCCATCTAAATCACCTGAAATCATTCGACAGGGTTCACCCATTTGGCCAGCGCCTGTTGACTCCATTGCACAAAAAGGCCTTCCCCCACCGGGAAGGCCTTGCCGTTGGACCGCTAACGTCGCCGGCCCGTTGTCGATCGTTGTCAAGCCAGGACGCCGGACGAACCCGACCGGGACAGCCCGGCCCGCTCAAGGGGCCGCCGTCACCGGCTGCCGGCCGCCGCGGCCGCCAGCCCCTCCTCCCGCAGCTCCCGGGCCGCCTGGACCATGTGCCGCAGGGCCGGTTCCACCTCCTGATAGCGGCGGGTCTTGAGGCCGCAGTCGGGGTTCACCCACAGCTGGCCGGGATCCAGGACCGCCGCCGCCTTGCGCAGCAGAACCTTGATCTCCTCCACCGGCGGCACCCGGGGCGAGTGGATGTCGTACACGCCGGGGCCGATGTCGCTGGGGTAGCGGTGCTCCACGAAGGCGTCCAGCAGCTCCATCCCCGACCGGGAGGCCTCGATCAGGATCACGTCGGCGTCCAGGGCGGCGATGGCGTCCAGGATGTCGTTGAACTCCGCGTAGCACATGTGGGTCTGGATCTGGGTCTCGTCCCCCACGCCGCCGGTGGCCAGGCGGAAGCACTCGGTGGCCCAGGCCAGGTAGGCCGGCTGATCCGCCCGGCGCAGGGGCATGGCCTCGCGGAAGGCCGGTTCGTCGATCTGGATGACCCGGATCCCCGCCGCCTCCAGGTCCTGGACCTCGTCGCGGATGGCCAGGGCGATCTGGCGGCAGGTCACCTCCCGCGGCTGGTCGTCGCGGACGAAGGACCACTGCAGGATGGTGACGGGCCCCGTCAACATGCCCTTGACCGGCCGGTCCGTCAGGGACTGGGCGTAGGTGATCCACTTCACCGTCATGGGGCCGGGCCGGGCCACGTCGCCGTAGAGGATGGGCGGCTTGACGCAGCGGCTGCCGTAGCTCTGGACCCAGCCGTGGCGGGTGAAGGCGAAGCCCTCCAGCTGCTCGGCGAAGTACTCCACCATGTCGTTGCGCTCGGGCTCGCCGTGGACCAGCACGTCTAGCCCCAGCTCCTCCTGCAGCCGGATCACCCGCCGGATCTCGTCCCGCAGGCCCGCCTCGTAGGTGGCGTCGTCGATCTCGCCCCGGCGCCAGCGGGCCCGCAGCCGCCGCAGCTCCGGCGTCTGGGGGAACGACCCGATGGTGGTGGTGGGAAGAACCGGCAACCCGAGGCGCTGCCGCTGGCGCTGGCGCCGCTCGGGGGCCGGCGACCGCCGGCGGGCATCGCCGGGACCGAGCCGGGCCAGCCGCGCCTGCACCTCGGGCCGGGTCCGCCGCGGCGAGCCAAGGCGGGCCGCCACCGCCGCCCGGCTGGCGGCCAGGGCGCCGGCAACCGCCGCCCGGCCTTCGTTCAGGGCGCGGGTGAGGACGGCCACCTCTTCCAGCTTCTGCTTCGCGAAGGCCAGCCAGCCCTTGATCTCCGGGTCGAACGCCGTCTCCAGCTCCAGGTCGATGGGCACGTGCAGCAGGGAGCAGGAGGGGGCGACGAAGATCCGCTCGGGCCCCAGCGCCTGCCGGGCCCGCTCCAAGACCTCCAGGGCCGCCTCCAGGTCGGCCCGCCAGACGTTGCGGCCGTCGACCACTCCCAGGGAGAGGTGCAGGGTCGGCGGCACGCCGGCCGCGAGCACCTGCTCCAGCTGGCCGGGATCCCGCACCAGGTCCAGGTGCAGGGCCTGCACGGGCAGGCTCAGGGCCAGCTCCAGGTTGTCCCGCAGCCCCTCGAAGTAGGTGGCCAGGAACAGCTTCAGGCCGGGGGCCGCCTGGGCCAGCGCGGCGTAGGCCCGCCGGAAGGCGGCCCGGGCCGGTTCGTCCAGGTCGAGGGCCAGGAAGGGCTCATCCAGCTGGACCCAGGTGGCCCCGGCGGCCTGGAGCTCCCGCAGCACCTGCCCGTAAACGGGCAGGAGGCCGTCCAGCAGGGCAAGCCGGGCGCCGGAGGGGACGCCCGCCGCCTCCCGCACCTTGGCCAGCAGCAGGAAGCTCACCGGCCCCAGAAGCACCGGGCGGGCCGCCAAGCCCAGGGCCCGGGCCTCGCGGAACTCCTCCACCACCTTGCGGGAGGCCAGGCGGAAGGTCTGGTCCGGCGCCAGCTCCGGCACGATGTAGTGGTAGTTGGTGTCGAACCACTTGGTCATCTCCAGAGCCGGTACGCCCTGGCCGGGCGTCCCCCGGGCCATGGCGAAGTAGACGTCCAGCGGGACCTCGCCGCCGCCCGCCGGATCCCACCCGTAACGGGCGGGGACGGCGCCCACCATGCAGGCGGTATCCAGCACGTGGTCGTAGAGGGAGAAGTCCCCGGCCGGCACCACGTCGATCCCCGCCTGCCGCTGCAGCTCCCAGTGGCGGCGGCGCAGGGCGGCCGCCGTGCGGAGCAGCTCGCCGGCCGGGATCTGGCCGTCCCAGTAGGCCTCCAGGGCCTGCTTCAGCTCCCGCCCCGCGCCGATGCGGGGAAAGCCCAGGTTCGTCGCCAGCGCCATCCATCCTCGCCTCCTCTGCCGGCGTCCACGGTGGGTCCAAGGGGCCGGCACGAAATGAAAAACCCCCTCCGGGAGGGGGAGAGGGTGGCTCGCCTTTCCCTATCTCCCGGGAGCCGCCTCCCGCGGGAATTGGCACCGTGCCGCTGCCGTCCGGCGGCCGGTTGCCGTGGCGTCATCGGGCCCGTCCCTCGGCCACTCTCGATAGGGTGCTGCTGTCGGGCTGTATGGCGCCCGGGCGCCGGGTTGTGGGAGCCCCCACGGGATCCGGCCCGGGCGTTGGGAACTGCTATTCGGGACCCGGACGGGAACTCCTGCCGGGCCATGGCCGAATTTGCAGGACCTTGACACGAGCCGCCCGGCGCCCTTCAATGGAGACTAAGTTAATTAACTCACTCGTATTTTTAAGGAATAGAGCGCACCGGTCGCAGCCCATGGCCCCCCGGGATCGGGATGGAGAGCGACGCGGGCGGGAGGAACACCGATGCATACCGATGCGCTGGCTCCGGAACGGGATGGCATCACGCCCGGTTCCATTCCCTACTACCCCGTCATGCTCGACCTGCGGGACCGGCCGTGCGTCGTGCTGGGCGGAGGCGGCGAAGCGGAGGCCAAGGTGCGGGGGCTGCTGGCCGCCGGGGCTCGGGTGACGCTGATCGCCGCAGACGGCACCGAGGCCCTGGCCCGCTGGGCGGCCGAGGGCCGGATCCGCTGGATTCGGCGGGACTACCGGCCCGGCGACCTGGACGGCTTCATGCTGGTGATCGCGGCCACCGAGGATCCCAGCCTCAACCGGCAGATCCGCGACGAAGCCGACCGCCGTCACCTGTGGCTCAACGCCGTCGACGACCCGCCCCACTGCAGCTTCATCCTGCCCGCCGTCCACCGCCAGGGGGACCTGGTGGTGGCCATCGGCACGGGCGGCAAGAGCCCGGCGCTGGCCGCCCGGCTGCGGGACCGGCTGGCCCGGGAGCTGGGGCCCGAGTACGCCGCCTGGGTCGCCCTGCTGGGCTCGATGCGCCCGGCGGTGACCGCCCGCATCCCCGATCCAGAGCAGCGCCGGGCCCTCTGGTACCGCATGGTGGACTCTGAGGGGCTCGAGCGGATCCGCCACGGCGACGAGCCGGGGGCCCGGCGGCTCCTGGAAGACCTGCTGGACGCGGCGGCGGCGAACCACATCCAACCCGCCCCGCCGGCCGCGGCCCCGCCTGCGGCCCCGGCTGATCCGCCGCAGGCGCCGGCGAGCGGCCGGCCGCACCGGGACGGCCCCGGCACCGTCTACCTGGTGGGCGCCGGCCCCGGTGACCCCGAGCTCCTCACCCTGCGGGCCGCCCGGCTGCTGGCCGAGGCCGACTGCGTCCTCTACGACCGGCTGGTGTCGCCGGCCATCCTGGCCCGGGTGAGGCCCGGCGCCGAGCGCATCCCCGTCGGCAAGGCGCCCCGGCACGCGGGGTCGGGCGAGGCGGCGCCGCCCTGCAGCCAGGACGCCATCATCGAGCTGCTGGCCGACCGGGCCCGGCGCCACCGGGTGGTGGTGCGGCTCAAGGGCGGCGATCCCATGGTCTTTGGCCGGGGTGGGGAGGAACTGGCCGCCCTCCGCCGCCGCGGCATCCCCGTCCAGGTGGTGCCCGGCGTGACCTCGGCGGTGGCCGCCCCGGCCCTGGCGGGGATCCCCCTGACCCTGCGCGGGGTGGCGTCGTCCTTCACCGTGGCCAGCGGCCACTGCCAGGCCGGTTCGTCCCAGGATTGGGCGCGGCTCGCGGCGGCCGACACCCTGGTGGTGTTGATGGGCGTGGCGAACCGCCAGGCGACCGCCCAGGCCCTGATCGAGGCCGGGCGGCCGCCCGGCGAGCCCTGCGCCTTCGTGGAGTGGGCCGGCTGGCCCCAGCAGCGGGTGGTCCGGGCGACCCTGGGCGCCGTGGCCGCCGGCCAGGTCGCCGTGGAGGCGCCGGCGGTGTGGGTGATCGGTCCGGTGGCCGCCTGGGCGGACGAACCGGCACCGCCCGAGGACCCGCCCTGGGCCCCGCGGGACCAGCAACCGGCACCGCTGGGCTCCCCGGCCGAGATCGCCAGGAGGTGACCGCCATGAACGGTTCCAACCGGCCGTCCGACCCGACCCGTCCCGGTCATCCCGCCGGCCCCGTCCCGCCCGGCGGCCCGGCCCGTACCGAGCCCTCGCCGGACCCGGCATCGCCGGCGGCCGCCGCGGGCCACCGGCCGGGCAGGGCGCGGCGGGAGCGGCGGCCCCTGACCTGGGAGGAGGTCCGCCGGCGCAACTACGTCGAGCGGGTCAAGCACGAGAAGCTGCCCTTCGACCTGCTGGACGAGCTGCCGCGGCTCGCGGCCACCCACTACGAGGACGTGCCGGAGGACGACATCCTCCGCCTGCAGTGGTGGGGGCTCTACCACGACAAGCCCAAGGTCGGCACCTTCATGATGCGGGTCAAGATCCCGGGGGGCATCGTCACCCCGCAGCAGCTAAGGGTGATCGGCCAGATCTCCCAGCGCTTCGGCCGCAACAGCGGTGAGATCTCGACCCGCCAGAACATCCAGATCCACTGGATCGAGCTCAAGGACGTACCGGCCATCTTCGACCTCCTGCGGCAGCACGGGCTGACCACCGCGGGGGCGTGCGGCGACATCCTGCGTAACATCACCGGCTGCCCGGTGGCGGGGATCGACGCCGGCGAGCTCTTCGACACCCGGCCCTACGTGCGGGCGCTGGCGGACTTCTTCTACCACAACCGCGAGTACAGCGACCTGCCGCGCAAGCACAAGTGGACCCTGTCGGCCTGCCCCCACCAGTGCAACGCGCCGGAGATCCACGACGTGGGCCTGGTGGGCACCGTGGTCGACGGCCGGCCGGGCTTCGCCGTGCTGGTGGGGGGCGGCCTGTCCACCTACCCGCGGCTGGCCGACCCCCTGGGCGTGTTCGTCCCGGCCGAGGACCTGACCGCCTTCCTCCAGGCGCTGCTGGACGTATGGCGCTTCGACCTGACCTACCGGGCCAACCGGGCCAAGGCCCGCTTCAAGTTCATGGTGGAGGACCACGGCCCCGAGGCCATCCGCCGCCGCATCGAGGAGCGGCTGGGCCGCCCGCTGCCGTCGCTGGCCGAGGTACCCCGGCCCGCCGGTCGCACGGGACACCTGGGGATCCATCCCCAGAAGCAGGAGGGGCGGTACTACATCGGCTTCCCCGTCTTCCCGGGGCTCATCAGCGGTGAGCAGATGGTCGCCGTCGCCGACCTGGTCGAAGCCCACGGTGAAGACGTGCGGTTTACCCGGGAGCAGAACCTGATCATCACCGGGGTGGCGGCCGCCGACGTGGACCGGGTGGTGGCGGCCATGGCCGATCTGGGCTTTGCCCTGGACGTCAACCCGGTCCGGGGCCACAGCATCGCCTGCACCGGCAACCCCCACTGCAACTACGCCGTGGGTGACACCAAGCCCCAGCTGGTGCGGCTGGTGGAGCGGCTGGAAGCCCGCTTCGGCCGGGCGGTCGAGGACCTGCACATCCACCTGGACGGTTGCCCCCACGCCTGCGGCCAGCACTGGGTGGGCGACATCGGCATCCAGGGGACCACGGCCCGGGACGAACGGGGCGAGAAGATCCCGGCCTACGACATCCTGCTGCGGGGCGGGCTCGGCCCGGAGGCGGCCATCGGCCGGCCGGTGGCCCGCCGGGTGCCGGCCGGCGAGCTGGCCGGCTACGTGGAGCGGCTGGTCGGGTTCTACCTGACCCGGCGCCGCCCGGGCGAGTCGCCCCAGGCCTTCTTCCACCGCCATGGCGACGACGAGCTGCTGGCCGTGATGGAGGGGCGGCCGGGGGGAACCCCGCCCCAGGCCGCCGCCGGGGCCGGCGACTGAAGCGCTCTGCTGACGGAGGAGAGCCCTCGGCAAGGACGGGGGAAGCGCCCTTGCAAGGACGGGGGAAGCGCGCCGCAAGGACGGGGCAAGCGCGCTTGCAAGAACACGGGAAGCACGCCGCAAGGACGGGGGAAGCGCCCTCGCCCTGCAAGGACACGGGGGCGCTTGCACAGGGGCGCTTGACAAGAGGAGGTGGCCTGGTTGCAACCCGCAGGCATCACCCCGCCGACCCGCCGGGACGTGATGGACGACTACGAGGCCGGCCAGTGGGCCGTCCACTTCGAGGACAAGGAGCCGGAGGACCTCTTGGAGTGGGCCTTCGAGCGCTTCGGCAACCGGCGCCTGGCCCTGATCTCCAGCTTTCAGGCTGAGGCCAGCGTGCTGATCGACATGGCGTGGCGAATCGACCCCCAGGTCCGGGTCGTCACCGTGGACACCGGCCGGCTGCCCCAGGAGACCTACGAGCTGATCGACCGGGTGCGGGAGCACTACGGCATCGCCGTGGAGGTGGTGATGCCGGATCCCGTGCTGATCGGCCGGATGGTCCGCCGCCACGGGATCAACCTGTTCTACCGCGACGTGAACCTGCGCCTGCTCTGTTGCCACCTGCGCAAGGTGCTGCCCCTGCAGGGGGTGTTGGACGGGCTCGACGCCTGGGTGACGGGCCTGCGCCGCGCCCAGTGGGCGACCCGGGCCAACATCCGCAAGGTGGAGATCGACCACGATCACGGCGGCCTGGTCAAGCTGAACCCCCTGGCCGACTGGAGCGACGAGGACGTGTGGGATTACATCCGCCAGAACGACGTCCCCTACCACGCCCTCTACGACCGGGGCTACACCAGCATCGGCTGCGCCCCCTGCACCCGGCCGGTGGAACCGGGCGCCGACCCCCGCAGCGGCCGCTGGTGGTGGGAGAAGGACGCCCCCAAGGAGTGCGGCATGCACTGCCCCATCGAGACGGGCGGGTTCGAGCACGAGGTGGAGGCGATCCTGGGCCACGACCTGGACGGCCACCTGGAGGGCGAAGGGCCGGAGGGCTCCTGACCCGCCGGCCCCAAGGCCCCACCCCCGCCCCATCCCCGCCCAACGCCCAAGGAGGGATTCCCGTGCCGGTGCGCCTGCAGCCCGAGACCGCCGCCATCATCCAGGAGGAAGCGTCCGCCGTCGCCGCCCAGGCCCAAAGGGAGCCCGTTCGCCAGCACTACGGCCGCCTGGCGGAGGCGGCGGCGGAGGGGACCGTCCCCGACGACCTCTTGCCCGCCCTGGGCGAGCTTCTGCACCTGGTGCTGGCCAGCGGCCGCATCGCCGCCCGCTATGGCCCTCGGGAGGAACAGGCCCTGGGGGAGGTCTACCGGCGCACCCCGCCGGGCCGCCGGCTGGAAGAACAGCTGGCCCAGGTCAACGGGGCCTGCCAGGGCCTGGAGGGCCTGCCCCTGGAGGCCCTGCGGCTGACGGCGGCCGGCCCCGGCCGCTACCGCCTGGCCATCGAGGCCGGCGGCCGGCGGCTGGTCCTCGATCTGGGGCCCGGCGGGGCCGCCGTCCGCAGCCTGGAACTGGCCCTCTGAGGAACCGGCATCGATCGCCGAAAGGTGGTGTCCGACCTTGCCCCACCGCGGGGTCACCGTATGGTTTACCGGCCTTCCAGGGGCCGGAAAGTCGACGCTGGCCCGGGAGGTGGCGGCCCGCCTGCGGGCCCGGGGCCTCCCGGTGGAGGTGCTGGACGGCGACGTCCTGCGCCAGACCCTCTGCCGTGACCTGGGCTTCACCCCCGCCGACCGGGAACGTCAGGTGGAGCGGGCCGCCTGGGTGGCGGCCACCCTGACCCGCCACGGCGTGATCGTCCTGGTGGCCGTCATCGCCCCCTATCGCCACAGCCGCGAACAGGCTCGCCGCACCATCGGCGACTACCTGGAGGTGTTCCTGCAGGCGCCGCTGGAGGTCCTGGTGGAGCGGGACCCCAAGGGCCTCTACCGCAAGGCCCTGGCCGGTGAAATCCGCGATTTCACCGGGATCGACGCCCCCTACGAGGAGCCCGCGGCCCCCGACCTGACCTGCGACACCGCCCGGGAGACCGTGGCCGAGAGCGCCCGCCGGGTCCTCGCCCTGCTGGAAGAACGCGGCTACATCCCGGCGGCCGGGGCGGCCGGGTCCGCGTTCGCCGGCGGGGCCGCCGCCCATGGCGCGGGGGCCGCCGGCGCGAAGGCCGCCGTCGCCGGCGCGGGCGAGCCCGGCCGGCCCGCCCGGGAGGGTGCCGGTTCGTCCGGGAACGGCCGCCCCCTGGGGGTTGCCCTGCGGTCCCGAGCGGCGGCCGGAGCCGCCGCTCCCGCCGTCCCTGCCGGGGCGCCCTCCGTCCCTGCCGGGGCTTCCACCGTCCCTGCCGGGGCTTCCGCCGCCCGGGCCGCTGCGCCGCCCGGGGCGCCCGCCGTCCCGGGGCCCGTTCCACCCCACGGCGGCACCCTGGTCTGGCGCGTCTTAGAGGGCGCCGCCCGGCAAGAGGCACAGGCCCGCGCCGCCA
Organism: Thermaerobacter litoralis; assembly: GCF_054654595.1. Taxonomy (NCBI): domain Bacteria; kingdom Bacillati; phylum Bacillota; class Clostridia; order Eubacteriales; family Clostridiales Family XVII. Incertae Sedis; genus Thermaerobacter; species Thermaerobacter litoralis. Next base: position 421,476 of record NZ_BAAIES010000008.1, read on the forward strand.
GCCTGCGCCAGCTGCCCCTGGACGAGCTGGCGGCGGCCGACCTGGAGCTCCTGGCCACCGGCGCCTTCAGCCCCCTGACGGGCTTCATGGATCGCCGGGACTACGAGGCCGTCGTCGAGGGCATGCGGCTGGCCAGCGGGGTGGTCTGGCCCCTGCCCGTCACCCTGGCGCTGCGCCGGGAGGAGGCCGCCGGCCTGCGGGACGGGGAGGAGGTCGCCCTGGTGGACGCCGGGGGCCGGCCCGTCGCCCTGCTGGAGGTGCGGGACGTCTTCCCCTACGACAAGGAGCGGGAGGCCCGGGCGGTGTTTGGCACCACGGAAGAGGCCCACCCGGGGGTGGCCCGGCTGTACCGCCGGGGTGAGGTGCTGGTGGGCGGTCCCGTCTGGTTCATCGGCCGGCCGGACCGCCCGCTGCCCCAGGGCCCCGGTGCGGGCGAGCTGCCGCTCCCGCTCCTGGGGGCGGAGGAACCGGCCCGCGGCGACGGGACGGCCACCGGCGGGGGCCGGGCGGGAACCGGCGCCGGCCCTAGGGAGGCCGGTGGGCAGGGCGACGTCTTCGCCCCCTATCGCCTGACCCCCTGGCAGACCCGGCGGGAGATCGACCGCCGCGGCTGGCGGACGGTGGTGGGATTCCAGACCCGGAACCCCGTCCACCGCGCCCACGAGTACCTGCAGAAGGTGGCCATGGAGATCGTCGACGGGCTGCTGCTCCACCCCCTGGTCGGGCCGACCAAGCGGGACGACGTGCCGGCCCCGGTGCGGCTGCGCTGCTACCTGGAGCTGCTGCGCCACTACTACCCGCTGGAGCGGGTCCTCTTCGCCGTCTTCCCGGCGGCCATGCGCTACGCGGGGCCCCGGGAGGCGCTCTTCCACGCCCTCTGCCGCAAGAACTACGGCTGCACCCACTTCATCGTGGGCCGGGATCACGCCGGCGTGGGCAACTACTACGGCACCTACGACGCCCAGCGGCTGTTCGACCGCTTCGCGCCGGAAGAACTGGGCATCACGCCGCTGAAGTTCGAGCACGCCTTCTACTGCCGGCGGTGCGGCGGCATGGCCACCACCCGGACCTGCCCCCACGGGGACGCCGAGCGGGTGATCCTCAGCGGCACCCGGGTGCGGGCCATGCTGGCGGCCGGGGAGCTGCCGCCCCCCGAGTACTCGCGGCCGGAGGTGGCCCGGATCCTGGCCGGGATGGAGCCGATATATAATTGAAGCGAATGGTGCCGCTGAGGCGAAGGGCGCCGCGTCCCGCGCCGCGACGGCGCCGGACGGCAGCCGGGCACGAGGGGGGCAGGCCGCATGGAGCGCCAGGACCACCAGGACGTCCACCCGTCCCACCCGCCGGACCCTGCCGCGGCGGCGGCCGATCCCACGGCCGCCCTGGTGGTGGTCGACGTCCAGAACGACTTCTGCCCGGGCGGGGCCCTGGCGGTGCCCGCGGGGGACCAGGTGGTGGCGCCGCTGAACCGGTGGATCGCCGCCTTCCGCGCCGCCGGCCGGACCGTGGTCTACACCCAGGACTGGCACCCCCAGGACCACGTCAGCTTCCGGGCCCGGGGTGGCCCGTGGCCGGTCCACTGCGTCCAGGGCACCCCCGGCGCCGCCTTCCACCCCGCCCTGCGGGTCGAGGGCACCGTCTTCCGCAAGGGCTTCGACCCCGACCGGGAGGCCTATAGCGGCTTCGACGGCGCCCTGGCCGAAGGGGAGCGGGACGTGCGCCCGGAGGTGACCCTGGCCGATTGGCTGCGGGAGCGGGGCGTCCGGCACCTCTACGTGGGAGGGCTGGCCACCGACTACTGCGTCCGCGCCACCGTCCTGGACGGCCTGCGGGAGGGCTTTCAGGTCACCGTGCTGGTGCCCGCGGTGCGGGCGGTGGACGTCACCCCGGGCGACGGGCAGCGGGCCCTGGCGGAGATGGAGGCCCGGGGCGCGGTGCTGGCGGGCGGGGAGGCCCCATGAGCCGGTTCGTCCGGGATGAACCGGCCACCTCCAGGACCCCACCGGGCCGGGACGCCGGCCCGGTCCCGGCCGCCGCGGAGCCCCGGGGCGACAGCCCGCCTCCCCAGGGGCCGGTGGTGCTGGTGGTCGACGACGAGGAGTCCCTGCTGGAGCTGGTGGCCTACAACCTGCGGCGCAACGGCCTGGAGCCCGTCCTGGCCCGGGACGGGACCGAAGCCTTGCGCCGCCTGGAGGAGCGGCGCCCCCAGGCGATCATCCTGGACGTGATGCTGCCCGACACCGACGGCTTCACCCTGTGCCGCCACCTGCGGGAGCGGGGCGTCCAGACGCCCATCCTCATGCTGACGGCCAGAGACAGCGAGATCGACAAGGTGCTGGGGCTCGAGCTGGGGGCCGACGACTACGTCACCAAGCCCTTCAGCCCCCGGGAGCTGGTGGCCCGCATCAAGGCGCTGCTCCGCCGCACCGAGGGCCGGCGCCAGCAGGTGGGGCCCTTCCTGATCGACTTTGCCGGCCATGAGGTGTACCGGGACGGCCGGCGGGTCCAGCTGACGCCGACGGAGTTCAAGCTCCTGGCCACCCTGGCCGCCGAGCCGGGCCGGGCCTTCTCCCGGCAGGAGCTCCTCGACCGGGTCTGGGGCGAGGAGTCCTTCGGCGACCCGCGCACCGTCGACGTCCACGTGCGCCACCTGCGGGAGAAGCTGGAGCGGAACCCCAGCCAGCCGGAGTGGATCCTGACCGTGCGGGGCCACGGCTACAAGCTGAACGCCCCGGGGGTGGGCCTGTGACGGCGCCCGGCGCCGGCCGTTCGCCGGCGGGTGGAACCCGCCCCGAGGTCCCGGCGGGTGGAGCCCACCCCGAGGTCCCGGCGGAACCCGGCCTCTGGCAGCGCGGCCGCGAGGCCTGGCTGCGGTTCCGCATGCCCCGGCCGGGCCAGCCGGCGCCCGACTTCGCGCTGCCGCTGGCCGGCACCGGCGACCGGCGGCTGCGCCTGGCCGACCTGCGGGGACGGCCCGCGGTCTTGCTCTTCTTCCCCTTCGCCTTCAGCCCGGGGTGCTGCAACGAGATCGAGGCGTTCACCGCCCGGTATGCCGACTTCGCCCGGCGCGGGGCCGAGGTGGTGGGCATCAGCACCGACAGCCCCTTCACCCTCGAGGCCTGGGGCGAGCGGTACCAGGTCCCCTTCCCCCTCGCCAGCGATTACAACCGGCGGGTGATCCGGCGTTACGGCGTCGCCATCGCCCGCTGGGGCCTGGGCGAGTTCGCCGACCGGGTCGTGTTCGTCCTGGACCCCGGCGGCATCGTGCGCTGGACCTGGCGGGCACCCGATCTGGGCTACCTGCCCGATCCCGCCGAGGTCCTGGCCCACCTGCCCGACCCGGCCAAGGCCGCCCTCTGAAGACAGGCGGACCGCGTCCTCGCTCCCGGAAGGGCTCCCGGAAGGACGATGGCGCGGTCCGCGCTCCCTGACTCAAGATGGCGAGGGGTTCCCGGCGACCGTTCCCCGATCGCGCCGCGCCGGCCCGCCGCCCGGCGCCCGATACTCGCCTGACGGACCCAGTGGATGGGCCCGGGTCAAAAGCCCTGGCGCCAGGCGTGCATGGCCTCCACCTGGGCGAGGTACGCGGCCACCTCCGCGTCCCGGCGGGCGTCGTCCCAGCCCAGGATCTCCCCCATGGCCGCCGCGGCGTCGGCGGCCACGCCCCGCCCGTTGTCGGTGCTCCACAGGGCCTCCGGCACCCGGCGCCAGAGGGCGTCGGCCAGGGTCTGGGCCATCTCCTCCGCGGCGGCATAGCGGGCGGCCGCCCGCACCCGGGCCGCCCGGGGGCCGGCCTGCAGGTCCTCCGGCCGCAGGTAGCCCAGCACCCGGTCCAGCTCGTCGCCGAAGTGCCGGGCAAGCCACTGCAGCTCCTCTACGGGCAGCCCGGTCCGGCCGGCCTTCTCCCGCAGCTCGCCCTCCGTGGGCACCCGCGCCCCGCCGGGCAAGGGCTCTTCGTCCACCGGCGCCCCCCGGGTCTCCGGGAAGACCTTGTCGACGATGTTCCGCGCCATGGCCTTGTAGGCGGTGAGCTTGCCGCCGGCCACCGTGACCAGGCCCGACGGGCTGGTGTAGAGCTGGTAATCGCGGGAGATGGCGCTGGGATCCCGGGCGTCGCCCGGGTCGATCAGCGGCCGCAGGCCCGCCCAGGCGCTGATCACATCGTCGGGGCCGAGGCCGGTGCCGGGGAAGTTGCGCCCCAGGGCGTCCAGCACGTACCGCACATCGTCGGCTTCGGGGCGCGGCCGGGCCGGGTCGTCCCGGTAGACCGTGTCGGTGGTGCCGGCGTAGGCGAAGGCGCCCCGCGGCACGGCGAACATGATCCGCCCATCGGGCCCGCGCATGGTCACCGCGTGGCGGATCGGCAGCCGCTCACGGGTGAAGGCGATGTGGATCCCCTTGGTCAACCGCAGCAGGCGCGGCGAGGCCGGGTCGTCCAGCTGGCGGACCCGGTCGGCCCAGGGGCCCGTGGCGTTCAGGATCTTCCGGGCCCGGACGACGAACTCGTCGCCGCCCGCCAGGGCCTGCCCGGCTGCCCCGCCCGCCGCGGCGGTGCCGGGCGCTGCCGGGTTCGTCCCCTCGTCGGCCGCCCCGGGGGCCGCGCTGGCTGCCGGAGGCGCACCGCCCGCCAGCCGGTCCCGCACCCGCACGCCCACCACCCGGCCTTGGCCGTCCTTGATGAAGCCGGTGACCTCGGCGTAGTTGGCCACCACCGCCCCGGCCGCCACCGCCTGCCGGGCCACCGTCGCCGTCAGCCGGGCGTCGTCGGTGACGGCGTCCACGTACATGCCCGCGCCGACCAGGCCCTCCTGGCGCAGCAGGGGTTCCTCCTCCCGGACCCGCTGGGGGCTCAGGATCCGGTGGCGCAGGGTGCCCAGGCTGCGCCCGGCGTAGCGGTCGTAGAGCCAGAGGCCGATGCGCAGCTGCCACAGGGGGTCGGGATCCCCCCGGTAGACGGGGAAGACGAACCACTCGGCCCGCACCAGGTGGGGTGCCAGGCGCAAGAGGCGCATGCGCTCCACCACGGCCTCGTGGACCAGGCGGAAGTCCCGCTCCTTCAGGTACCGGAGACCGCCATGGATCAGCTTGGTCGAGCGGCTGCTGGTGCCGGCGGCGAAGTCCCGGGCCTCCACCACCGCCACCCGCAGCCCCCGGTGGGCCGCCTCCCGCGCCACCCCGCTGCCCGTGATGCCGCCCCCGATGATCAGCAGGTCGAAGGTCTCCTGTTGCAGTCGCGCCAGGGCCTGCTGGCGATCCACTGCCACCGCCTCCCCACCCTTGGGGTCACCGCCGGCGAGCCGGCGTAGGGTTCCGGGGGCCGGCGGGGCGGCCCCCACGGGACCGCCCCGCCTCCGCCCTGCTCACTGGGCCGGTTCTTCCCAGCCCCGGGCCCGCTCCACAGCCCGCTTCCAACCGGCGTAGAGCCGCTCCCGCTCGTCCTCGGGCATGGCGGGCTCGAAGCGCCGGTCCCGCTGCCAGAACTGCTCGATCTCCTCCCGGTTCCGCCAGAAGCCCACGGCCAGGCCGGCCAGGTAGGCGGCGCCCAGGGCCGTGGTCTCGTTGACCACCGGCCGGTCCACCGGCACCCCCAGCAGGTCGGCCTGGAACTGCATGAGGAAGTTGTTGACCACGGCGCCGCCGTCGACCCGCAGGGCGCTCAACGTCAGGCCCGAGTCGGCCTCCATGGCGCCCAGCACGTCGCGGGTCTGGTAGGCGATGGCCTCCAGGGCCGCCCGGGCCAGGTGGGCCCGGCTGGTGCCGCGGGTGATGCCGACGATGGTGCCGCGGGCGTAGGGGTCCCAGTAGGGCGCCCCCAGGCCGGCGAAGGCGGGCACCAGGTAGACGCCGCCGGTGTCGTCCACCGACCGCGCCAGGGGCTCGGTGTCGGCGGCCTTCTCGATGATCTTCAGCTCGTCCCGCAGCCACTGGACCACGGCGCCGGCGATGAAGATGGAGCCCTCCAGGGCGTACTCCACCTTGCCGTCCACGCCCCAGGCCACGGTGGTGATGAGCCCGTGCTCCGAGCGGGCGGGCTTCTCGCCCGTGTTCATCAGGACGAAGGCGCCGGTGCCGTAGGTGTTCTTCGCCATGCCGGGACGGAAGCAGGCCTGGCCGAAGAGGGCCGCCTGCTGGTCGCCGGCGATGCCGGCGATGGGGATTGCGCCGCCCAGTACCGCCGGGTCCGTCTCGCCGTAGACCTGGCTGGACGGCCGCGCCGCCGGCAGCATGGCCCGGGGGATGTTGAGCTCCTGCAGCAACTCGTCATCCCAGTCCAGGGCGTGGATGTTGAAGATCAGGGTGCGGGAGGCGTTGGAGTAGTCGGTGACGTGGACCCGGCCGCCCGTCAGCTTCCAGACCAGCCAGGTGTCCACGGTGCCGAACAGCACCTCGCCCCGCTCGGCCCGCTGGCGCACCCCCGGCACGTTGTCCAGGATCCAGGCGATCTTCGTGCCGGAGAAGTAGGGGTCCAGCACCAGGCCGGTCTTCTCCCGGAACAGCGCCTCCCGGCCGCGCCGCTTGAGGTCGGTGCACAGGTCGGCGGTGCGCCGGTCCTGCCAGACGATGGCGTTGTGCACCGGCTGGCCGGTCGCCTTGTCCCAGACCACCGTGGTCTCCCGCTGGTTCGTCACGCCGATGGCGGCCACGTCGTCCGGCGAGGCGCCGGCCTCCTTGAGCACCGCCTTGGCCACGGCGATCTGCGAGTCCCAGATGTCCAGAGGGTCGTGCTCGACCCAACCCGGCCGGGGGTAGATCTGCCGGAACTCCTGCTGCTTGACCGCCACCACGCTGCCCTGGCGGTCGAACAGGATGGCCCGCGAGCTGGTCGTGCCCTGGTCCAGGGCCAACACGTACCGCGCCATGCCTTGATCCCTCCTCGGGCTTCTCCGCCCCGTCGGGGTCGTGCCCCCTTCGATCGCGCCCCGGTTGAGCAAACCGGGCTGCCGGCCGGGCTTGCCGGTCGCCGTTGCCGGTCGCGTTGCCGCTTCCGCGTGCCGCTCGCGCCCGAGAGCCGCAGCGGCTGCGGCCGGCCGTTCCGTGGCCGGGGCCGCGGCCCGGCCGGCCCTTTCCTGGTCGCGCCGCCCCCTCAGCGGGCGCCCGGGTCACCGCCGGGCGCCGGCGCCGGTTCGTCCGGTGGATCCGGCACCTTCCGCATGCCCCGGGCCTCTTCCGCTCGCTCCCGGACTTCCTCCGCCCCCACGCCGACGGAGGCCGCCACGGCGGCGATCACCGCGCCCTCCGCCAGGGGGGCGTCGGCCAGGACGACCCGCCGGCGCCGGTCCTCGGGCAGCAGGTCCAGGGCCGTGGCGGTGTTGAGATAGGCGCTTCCCAGGTCGAACAGGACCACCGCCTCCCGGGCCCGCTCCAGGGCCTCCTCCAGGGCCGCCAGGATGGCCGTGGCGTCGGTCCCCAGGCTTCCGTCCTCCAGCCCGGCGGCGGTGAGGATCGGCACCCCGGGGCCCGCCATCTGGGCCGCCAGCTCCCGCACGCCCTCCGCCAGGGTCCGGCTGTGGGAGACCAGGACCAGGGCGGTGGCGGCCGGGGACGGGGCCGGGCCGGGCCCCGTCATCGGGCCGGGCCTCCCAGGGTCTCGGCAGCCGCTTCCATCATCAGGGTGGCGCTGAGGGAGCCGGGGTCCCGGTGCCCCTTGGAGCGCTCCCCCAGGTAACTGGCCCGGCCCTTGGTGGCCATCAGGGGGATGGTGGCGTCGGAACCCGCCCGGGCGGCCCGGGCCGCTTCGGCCAGGGCTTCGCGCAGGGCGGCTCCCCGGCCCAGGGCCGCCTCCAGGGTTTCCACCGCCGGGGCCAGGGCGTCCACCATCGTCTTCTCCCCCCGGGCCGCCTTGCCCCGTTCCTGGATGCCGGCCAGGGCGGCCTGGAAGAGGGCCAGCACGTCGCCGGGTGCCAGCGCCGCCTTGCCCGCCACGGCGCCCGCCGCCCGCAGGAAGGCCGTGCCGTAAAGGGGCCCCGAGGCGCCGCCCACCTTGGAGATCAGGGCCATGGCGGCGGCCTTGAGCAGGTCCGCCGGCACGGCGCCCTCGCCGGGCAGCCGCTCCAGGGCGGCCTGCAGGCCCCGGTCCATGTTGGTGCCGTGGTCAGCGTCGCCGATGGCCGCATCCAGGGCCGTCAGCTCGTCCTTGTGGGCGGCCACCTTTTCGGCAAACCGCTGGATGAAGGCCCGGATCGCCTCACCGTCCACCGGCGTCCCGGCCCCGTCACCCCCGGGACCGGGGCCGGCGGCGGCGCCGCCCGGGGCGGGGGTCCCGCCCGCCGGCGCCGCCGGTTCGTCCCCCATCATCGCCGTCACCTCACACGCCCCACCGCAGGGCCGGCGTGTGGACGGGTGCATCCCAGAGGCGCAACAGCTCGTCGTCGGCCCGCAGCAGGGTGATGGAGCAGCCCTGCATCTCCAGGCTGGTGATGTAGTTGCCGACCAGGTTGCGGGCGATGGCGACGCCCCGCTCCTGAAGGATCTGGGCCAGGCGGCGGTAGACGATGTACAGCTCCATCAGGGGCGTCCCGCCCATGCCGTTGACCATGGCGATGACCTGCTCGCCCTGGCGCAAGCCCAGGTCCTCGATGACGGGACCGGCCAGCATGGCCGTGATCTCGTCGGCGGGGCGCAGCTTCATCCGCTCCCGGCCGGGCTCGCCGTGGATGCCGATGCCGATCTCCATCTCGTCCTCGCCCAGCTCGAAGGTGGGCGAGCCCTTGGCCGGTACCGTGCAGGAGGTCAGGGCCATGCCCATGGAGCGCACGTTGTCGCTGACCTTGCGAGCGATGCGCTCCACCTCGTCCAGGGAGGCGCCCGCCTCCGCCGCGGCGCCCGCGATCTTCTCGACGAACACGGTCCCGCCCACGCCGCGCCGGCCCGCGGTGTAGAGGGAGTTCTCCACCGCCACGTCGTCAGCCACCAGGACCGAGCGCACGGCGATGCCCTCGGCCTGGAGGAGCTCGGCCGCCAGCTCGAAGTTCATCACGTCGCCGGTGTAGTTCTTGACGATGAACAGCACGCCGGCCCCGCCGTGGACGGCCTTGGCCGCCTCGACCATCTGGTCGGGCACGGGGCTGGTGAACACCTCGCCGGGGCAGGCGGCGTCCAGCATGCCGCGGCCCACGTACCCGCCGTGCAGGGGCTCGTGGCCGGAGCCGCCGCCGGAGATCAGGGCCACCTTGCCCTGGACCGGCGCATCGGCCCGGGCGACGAACCGCGGCTCGGCGTGGACCCGCACCAGGTCCGGATGGGCCAGGCCCAGGCCCTCCGTCGCCTCGTCGACCACGGCCTCCACCCGGTTGATCAGCTTCTTCACGGGGCGTCCTCCTTCCCGGGGCGCTGCGCGCGCCCCCTCACCGGGCAACCGCCGGCGCGGCCGCCCGACTCCACGAGCCGCCCGGCCCTCCCCGAAGCCGGACCCAGCCTGGGCGATCCCGCCCGGCCTGGGCGGTCCCATCGGTCCCATTCCGCGGGCCGGCCCCGGGCCGGCCGCCGGCCCCAGGGGTGCCAGGGGCCGGCGGCCCGATCCCAACCCCCGGGATCAGCCGAACAGGCCCTTGAACAACAAGGCGCCCAGGATGCCGCCGATCACGGGCCCGACCACCGGGATCCAGGCGTAGCCCCAGTCGGAGCTGCCCTTCCCCGGGATGGGCAGGACGGCATGGGCGATGCGCGGCCCCAGGTCGCGGGCCGGGTTGATGGCGTACCCCGTGGGTCCACCCAGCGACAGGCCGATGGCCCAGACCAGGAAGCCGACCAGAAGCGGGTTCAGGCCGCCCGCCAGGTTGTTGGCCGGATGGCCGATGCCCAGGATGCCCAGCACCAGCGCCGCCGTGCCGATGATCTCCGTCACCAGGTTGGCGCCGGGGCTGCGCACCGCCGGTCCCGTGGAGAAGACGGCCAGCTTCAGCTCCGGGTCGTCGGTGATGCCCCAGTGGGGCAGGTAGGTCAGGTAGACCAGCACGGCTCCCAGGAAGGCGCCGATCATCTGGGCGATGATGTAGGACGGCACCTGGGCCCAGTCGAACTGGCCGATGGCCGCCAGGCCGATGGTCACCGCCGGGTTGATGTGGGCGCCGCTGACATGGCCCACCACGTAGACCGCCACGGTCACCGCCAGGGCCCAGCCGGTGGTGATCACGATCCAGCCGGAGTTCTGGCCCTTGGAGCGGTTGAGCAGCACGTTGGCCACGACACCGTCGCCCAGGAGGATCAGGATCGCGGTGCCGAGGACTTCACCGAGAAAGGGACTCACGGATCAACCCCCCTGAATGTTGTGGGCGGTCGCTCCCCGTCTTATCCCTGCTCCCGGCCGGACGAACCGGCCCGGCGGCGGGCGGCACCCCCGATCCCGGGCGCGGGGCGGTCCCGGCGAAGACGCCCGCCGTCCCGCCCTCCCGCCGTCCCGCCCTCCGGGTGCGGCCGCTTGGCAAAGGTCCGGAAGGACCCCTGGCCGCCACCCCGGCTGGCGGTCCTTGCCCGCCGGCCCTGGCCGCCGGACGTCTCCGGCCGGGCGGCGCGCCCCGCCGCCTGGTGCGGGGCTGCGCCCTCCCCCTCCCCCCTTTCCCGCCGGCGCGGCGGCCCGAGGTCGCCGGGGGACCCGGGCCACCGCCCCGGCCCGAGGCCACCCCGTCCCCCTCACCTCGCCCCGCCCGCAGGCGGCTTGAGCCCGGGAGCCTGCGTCGCCAAAACAGGAAAGCCCTGCGCGAAGCGTGGTGCGCCTCGCGCAGGGCCTTTCTCCCGATCTCCGGCCCGTGCTTGCGGGTGCCGCGCCTTGTGGCAGCGGATTTTGCACGATGAATCCGGTGCTGCAAGAAGGGTTTCGCGATGGAGGGCCCGTCTCCTGCAGGCGACGGCGAAAGGTCACCGCCCGGCCCGGCCCCTCACCGGGCGGCCGGACCGCCGGCTTCCGCGCCCCAGAGGGCGGGATTGCTGGTCGAGACGGCGGTGGCGCCGGCGGCCAGGACCCGCTTCACGTCGGGCCGGGTGCGGACCAGGCCTCCGGCCACCAGCGGGCCGCCGTGGACCGTGCGGATCTCGGCGAAGACCCAGGCGGGCAGCGAGGCCGGCAGCACCTCCACGGCCCCGGGCTGGGTCCTCCGGATCACCTGGACCGCCGTGGCCACGGCGGCGCTGTCCAGGGCGAAGATGCGCAGGATGGTCTCCAGCCCGGCCTCCAGGCTGTAGCGGGCCACGGTGCTGCGGGTGGTGATGATGCCGTCGGGCCGGGCGTAGCGGGCCAGGAACTCCACCCCGCTGCGATCGCCGGCCAGCCCCTCCACCAGGTCGTAGTGGACGAACACGGCCTTGCCGGCCCGGCGGCACCGCTCCAGCACGGCCGGGAGTCCGAGCAGGGTGGCGTGCAGGAGGAACACGGCCCCCGCCGGGCTGGCCAGGGCGGCCTCCAGGTCGTCCTCCCGGCGCACGGCGGGCAACACAGGGTAGCGATTCAGGGCCTGGCGAGGCCCCGGGCGCATACCGGCCATGGCGACCTCCCCTTCCGGGGAAGGGTTCGCCCTCAGCCTTCCCGGACCTGCTCGGCCCATTGCTCAAGGCGCCGGGCCAGTTCGTCCCGCACCTGGCGGAAGGCGGCCAGGCGGGTGGCCTCATCGCCCTCCACCCGGGCCGGGTCGGGGAGGTCCCAGTGCAGGTGGAGGGTCCCGGGAGGCGGCACCGGGCAACGCTCCCGGGCATCGCCGCAGAGGGTGATCACCCAGCGGGCGCGCCCCAGCACCTCGGGGTCGATGGTTTTGGAGCGCTGGCTGCGAAGGTCGATGCCGAGCTCGTCCATGACGCGGACGGCCAGGGGGTGGACGCCCTTCGGCTCGAGCCCGGCGCTGTGCACCTCCCAGCCCGGCCCGAGGATCCGGCGCGCCAGCCCCTCCGCCATCTGGCTGCGGACCGAGTTGCCCGTGCAGAGGAAGAGGACGACCCGGCCCGCGGGGGTCGGGGGCGGCGAGCTCACCGCCCGTGGTTCCACCGACGACGACATGGGACTCCACCACCCCTCCGTCGCAGCCTGGCACCGCCGCATGCGGACGAGACGGAACCGCACCGGCCCGGCGACCCATGGGGCGCGCTCAGTCGTTCAGCTCCTGGCGGACGCCCGTCACCAGGTAGATCACCCACTCCGCCAGGTTGGTGGCGTGGTCGCCGATGCGCTCCAGGGCGGAGGCGACCATCAGCAGCTGGGTGGCCTGGTCCACCGTCCCCGGCTTCTCCCGCATGATCATGAGGAGCTCGCGGAAGATCTGGTTGAACAGGTGGTCCAGGTCGTCGTCCCGGGCGACCATGGCCCGGGCCAGCTCCACGTCGCCCTCGACGAAGGCCTTCAGGCCGTCCCGCACCATCTTCTCGGCGATCTCGGCCATGCGCGGGATGTCGACCAGGGGCTTGATCAGGGGCGCCCCGCCCAGGCGCAGGGTGACCTTGGCGATGTCGTGGGCGTGGTCGGCCATGCGCTCCAGGTCGGTGATCACCTTCAGGGTCATGCCGATCTGGCGCAGGTCGCCGGCCATGGGCTGCTGGAGGGCGATCAGGTTGAGGCACCGCCGCTCGATGTCCAGCTCCATGCGGTCGGCCTCGTCCTCCAGCTCCAGGACCCGGCGGGCCTTGGCCTCATCCCGTTCCTTGAGGGAGTCGACCGCCAGGCGGATGGCCTCCTCCACCTGGGTGCCCATGCGCAGCAGGTCCTGGCGCAGGGCGTCCAGCTCCGCGTGATACGAGATCCTTGCCATCCTTCGCTCCTCCTCTCGGGTGGCGCGGCCGGTTCAACCCGCACCGCCCGCCTCCCGCGGCCGCCCGCCGGCCGGCTCCTCCGTCCCGGGGGCCGCTCCGCCGCTCCCCAGCCCCGGCGGCCACTTAGCCGAAGCGGCCCGTGATGTAGTCCTCGGTGCGCCGGTCCCGCGGCCGGGTGAACAGCTCGGAGGTGGGACCGTACTCGATCAGCTCGCCGCTCAGGAAGAAGGCGGTCCGATCGGCGACCCGCGCCGCCTGCTGCATGTTGTGCGTGACGATCACGATGGTGTACTGCTTCTTCAATTCCGTCACCAGGTCCTCGATGCGGGCCGTGGCGGCCGGGTCCAGGGCCGAGGTGGGCTCGTCCATGAGGAGCACCTCGGGCTGCACGGCCAGGGCCCGGGCGATGCACAGGCGCTGCTGCTGGCCGCCGGAGAGGCTATAGGCCGAGCGGCGCAGGTCGTCCTTCACCTCGTCCCACAGGGCCGCCTGGCGCAGGCTGTTCTCGACGATCTCGTCCAGCCGCCGCCGGTCCCGGATGCCGTGGATCCGGGGCCCATAGGCCACGTTGTCGTAGATGCTCTTGGGGAACGGGTTGGGCTGCTGGAAAACCATGCCCACCCGGGCCCGCAGCTCCTCGACCTCCAGGACCCCGCTGTAGATGTCCACGTCCCGCAGCCAGACCTTGCCCTCGATCCGGACGCCCTGGATCATGTCGTTCATCCGGTTCAGGGTGCGCAGGAAGGTGGACTTGCCGCACCCCGACGGGCCGATCAAGGCGGTGATCGACCGGGCGGGGATGGCCAGGGTGATGTCCTTGAGGGCGTGGAAACCGCCGTAGTAGAGGTTGAGGTGTTCCACCCGCATGGCCGCCTCGGGCTCGCCGCCCGGCCCGGCGCCCTCGCCGGCCGCCTGCCGCCCCGGTCCCCCGGTCGCCCCCTCCCGCTCCCGCACGGCCACCGCCACCCGGCCCGCGCCGCGCCGCATCCCATCACCCTCCCGGTCCGCCCTGGCCGCCGCCCGGCGCCCGTCCGCCTGGGCCGTCGCCGCCCGCTCCTGCCCCGGCGTCCCGCCCGGCCCCGCTGGGTTCGTCCCGTTGGCACCGGCCGGGGTCCCGGCAGCCCCAGGCCCGCCCGGCGCCCCGGCCGGCATCACGCCGGGGGTGATCAGGGTCGCCCCGGCCGTCGCCTGGCGCCCTTGTTCATCCCGGATCTCGTCCCGGATTTGATCCATCGTCCCCAAGCCTCCCTCGGCACCCCGGACCGCCACGTCGCCGGCGGCCGCGGGGCCGTTCCGCCTCGTCCAGGCCTGCATCCCGGCCTGCGTCGCGTCAGGGGATCCCGCCTTCCCCGGAGTCCGTCCATCCCCGGCGGTCCTGCCCCGGCGCCGGGGCCGGGCCCGTCACCACCGCTGCTGGTAGCGGTTGCGCAGGTAGATCGCCAGCCCGTTCATCACCAGCAGCACGGCCAGCAGGACGATGATCCCCGCCGCCGCCAGCTCCTTGAAGGCGTCCTGGGGCAGCATGATCCAGCTGTAGATCTGGATCGGGAGCACCGTGTAGGGATCCAGCAGCCCCGCCGGCACGAAGCGGACGAAAGTGACGGCCCCCACCACGATCAGCGGCGCCGTCTCGCCGATGGCCCGCGAGAGGGCGAGGATCGTGCCCGTCAGGATCCCCGGCAGTGCCGCCGGCAGCACCACGCGCCAGGTGGTCTGCCAGCGGGTCGCCCCCAGGGCGTAGGAGGCATGGCGCAGCGACGGCGGCACCGCCCGCAGCGCCTCCTGGGTGGCCACGATGACCACCGGCAGCACCAGCAGGGCCATCGTCAGCGCGCCGGCCAGGACCACCGTCCCCAGCCCCAGCCCGCGGACGAACAGGGCCAGCCCCAGGATGCCGTAGATGATGGAGGGCACGCCGGCCAGGTTGTCGATGTTGATCTTGATCAGCCGCGCCCAGACGCTGTTGCCGCCGTACTCCTCCAGGTAGACGGCCGTGCCCACGCCCAGGACCAGCAGCACCGGCGCGGCCACCCCCACCACCCACAGGCTGCCGACCAGGGCCGGGAAGATGCCCGCCCGCTCGGGCAGCCGCGAGTTGAAGCGGGTCAGGAACTGCCCGTCTAGGTGGCGCCAGCCGTCGGCCACCACGTCCGCCAGCAAGACCACCAGCACCGCCAGGCCCGTCAGGGTCGCCAAAAGGCACAGGCTCCGGAAGAACCGGTCGACCCGGCGGCGCCGGCGCAGGTGGGCCGCCGCCGGCACGCCCACGGCCCGGGCGGCCGCCCCGGCCTCCAACACCCGCGCCATCACTGGTACGCCTCCCGAAACCGGCCCCGGATGTACAGGGCCAGCAGGTTCATCCCCAGGGTGAAGAGGAACAGGGTCATGCCGACGGCGAAGAGGCTGGTGTACTCCAGGCCGCCGTGGCCCACGTCGCCCAGGGCCGCCTGGACGATGTAGCCGGTCATGGTCTGCACGCTCTCCAAGGGGTTCCACGTCAGCCGCGGCGTCGAGCCCGCCGCCACGGCGACGATCATCGTCTCGCCGATGGCCCGGGAGAAGGCCAGGACCACCGAGGAGATCACGCCCGACAGGGCCGCCGGCAGGACCACCTGGGAGGCCACCTCCCACCGGGTCGCCCCTAGGGCGTAGGCGCCGTCCCGCAGGCGGCGCGGCACGGCGGCCATGGCGTCCTCGCTCAGGGACGAGATCAGCGGCGTGACCATGATGCCCACGGCGATCCCGGCGCTCAGGGCGTTGAAGACGCTGATGTCCGGGAACAGCCGCTTGAGCACCACCTGGGTGATGAAGGTCAGGGCGAAGTAGCCGTAGACGATGGTCGGGATCCCCGCCAGCAGCTCCAGCACCGGCTTGAGGATCCGCCGGGCCCGGTCGCTGGCGTACTCCGAGAGGTAGATCGCGCTGCCCAGCCCCAGCGGGATGGCGATCAGCAGGGCGATGGCGGTGATCATCATCGTCCCCGCCAGCAGGGGCAGGATGCCGAAGTGCTTGTCGGCAAAGAGGGGCGTCCACTGGCGCCCGGTCAAGAACTCCACCGGGCTCACCGCGCGGAAGAACACGGCCGTCTCGCCCGCCAGGGTGAGCACGATGCCCACGGTGGTGACCACCGACACCAGGCTGAGCAGCAGCAGCACCCGGGGCATCCAGCGGTCCAGGGTGCGGCCCGCGGCGCCACCCGCCCAGCGTTCCCGTCCCGGTGCAGGACCTGCCATCCCCTTCCCTCCTCCAGGGCCGCGAACCTCCGGCGCGGCGGCTTCATGCGCCGCCGTCGCGCCGGGGCCGTCCATCGGGGCCGTCAATCCAGGGCGGCCAGCTTGTCCCGCTGCTGCTGCAGGCGCTCCTCCGGCAGCGGGATGTAGCCCACGGCCGGCGCCATCTCCCCGGCGATCTCCATGTAGAAGTCGACGAAGGCCTTGACCTCCGGCCGGGTCCGGTACGCCTCGTTGTTGACGTAGATGAAGATCGGCCGGGAGAGGGGCGCGTAGCTGCCGTCGGCGATGGTCTTCTCGCTGGGCAGGACCGGGCCGTGGCCGCCGTCGATGGGCACGGCCTTGAGCTGGTCGCGGTTCTCGGCGTAGTAGGCGAAGCCGAAATATCCCAGGGCGTACTTGTCGTTGGCCACGCCCGTCACCAGCTGGTTGTCGTCCTCGCTGGCGGTGTAGTCGGTGCGGCTGGCCCCCTCCTCACCCACGATGGCGCCGGTGAAGTAGTCGAAGGTCCCCGAGTCGGGGCCCGGCCCGTAGAGCCGGATGGGCTCGTCCGGCCAGGAGGGCCGCACGTCCTTCCAGGTCTTCACCCGGCTGCCGGGCTCCCAGATCTTCTTGAGCTCTTCCACCGTCAGGTGGTCGACCCAATCGTTCCGGGGATGGACGACCACGGCGATGCCGTCCAGGGCCACCTGCAGCTCGGTGTACTCGATGCCGTTCTCGGCCGCCTGGGCCTGTTCGTCCGGCTCGATGGGGCGGGAGGCGTTGCTGATGTCGGTCTCGCCCCGGGTGAACTTCTGGAAGCCGCCGCCGGTGCCCGAGACCCCCACGGTGATGTTGACGCCCGGATGCTCGATCATGAACTCCTCGGCCACGGCCTGGGTGATGGGGTAGACGGTGCTCGACCCGTCGATGCGGATGGTGCCGCTCAGGCCCGTGGGATCCTGGGCGCCGCGGCCGCAGCCGGCCAGCAGCAGCACCGCGCCCGCCGCCAGGGCGACGAACCCCGTCCGGGCGGCGCGCACCATCCCGGTCCGCCGGCCCCGGCGGGCCCCTGCGTCCCCCTGGCCTGCGCGGACGGAGCCCGCCGCAGCACGGCCTTCTGCCGGTTGCATCCCCTGCACCTGCCGGTCCCGTTGCAAGGGCGACCCTCCCGTGGTTGCGAGTTCCCGGGCGGGGATCCGGTACGTTCCCGCCGGGTTCACGTATAGGGTAGTCCACGGGGCGGGCCGGGCGGGTTATGGTCCGGTGGGACTTCCGCAAAGATTCTGTGAAGGTGTCTTAATCTGTCGAAGGGGCGCCCGTGGCCGGGGCGGCCGGCGACGCCCCGCGGGGGTCCAGGGGAAGCCGGAAGCGGACGGTGGTGCCCCGGCCCACCGCGCTCTCCGCCTCCACCGTACCCCCGTGGGCCTCCACCACGTGCTTGACGATGGCCAGGCCGAGTCCCGTCCCGCCGGCCGACCGGCTGCGGCCCCGGTCGACGCGGTAGAAGCGCTCGAAGATCCGCGGCAGCGCCTCCGGCGGGATGCCGTGGCCGGTATCCCGCACCTCCCCGACAGCCCAGCCGCCAGTCCCGGAGGAACCCGCCTGGCGGTCGACCGCCACCGTCACGGTGCCGCCCTCGGGCGTGTGCTGGCGCGCGTTCTCCAGCAGGTTCGTCCAGACCTGTTCCAGGCGCTGGGCGTCGGCCCACACCGGCACCGGTTCGGGAGGCAGCTCCAGGACCAGGTCCAGGCCGGCCGCCTGCAGCCGGGGCCGCCACCGCTGGGCGACGGAGCGGGCGCTCTCCCGCAGGTCCAGGGACTCGCAGCGCAGGCCCGGTTCAGCCGACTCCAGCCGAGCCAGATCGAGCAGGTCCTGGACGAGCCGGCCCATCCGCTCGGCCTCCCGGTGGATCACCCGGGCGAAGTGCTCGGCGGCCGCCGGGTCGTCCTGAAGGGCCCCGCCCAGCAGCGTCTCGGCGAAGCCCTGGATCGCCGCCACGGGTGTGCGCAGCTCGTGGGAGACGTTGGCGACGAAGTCCCGCCGCACCTGTTCGAGCCGCCGGATGTCGGTGACGTCGTGGAGCACCACGACGACGCCCTGGTGTTCCGCCCGGGGCCGGCTGGTGGCCGCCCCGGCGACCGGTGAGGGCCCTCCCGCCGGAGCCGTCCCCCTGGCCCCCGGCATCCCTCCGGCAGGGGGTTTGTCGCCGGCCGGCGGCGGGTCGCCGGTCAGCGGCCTTGCGGTGGGTCCGCCGGCGGCCGGGGCATGGCCGCCGCGGGCCTCCCGCCCGGTTCCGCCGCCGGGAATCGGCCCGCCGCCGGGACCCGGCCCACCGGCGCCCCACGCCCCGGTGGTGGCGGGCGACGCCGCTCCGGCCGCCGCCCCCGCGCCAGGCGCTCCCCCTGCGGGGCCCGCCCCGGTCGCCGGCCGCCCCGCGCCGGCAGCCGGCTGCCCCGCACCCGCAGCTGCCGCGGGCACGGGAACCACGGTCACCCGCAGATGGCGGGGCGAGGCGCCGGGATCCGCCGGCAGGACGACCTCATCCTCCACCGTCTCGCCCGTGCGCAGGCCGGCTTCGATGGCCTGCACCAGGGGGTAGAAGCGGGTGACGCTGACGTAGTCCCGTCCCTCGGCCCGGGGCGGCAGGTCCAGCATGCGCCGGGCCGCGGGATTGGCCAGCCGCACCCGCCCGTCCCGGCCGACGAAGAGCACGCCGCTGGTCATGGCGGCCAGGACCGTGGCCAGGCGCTCCCGCTCGGCTTCCAGCTCCTCCACGCTGGTCCTGAGCCGCGCGGCCATCTCGTTGAAAGCGCGGGCCAGGGTCACCAGCTCGTCGGGCCCGTCCACCTGCACCCGGCGCCGGAAGTCGCCCGCCGCCAGCTGGCGCGCTCCGGCCACCAGCTCCCGCACCGGGCGGGTCACCCGCTCGGCCGTGGCCCAGCCGAGCCCGGCGCCGATGAGGGCCGCCACCAGCAACCCCAGCACCAGCGTCGGCACGAAGGCGCGGGAGAAGAGCTGGGGCAGCTCCCCCAGCAGCAGGGCCGTGACGGTCCCCACCACCGCGACCCCCACGGGGAACAACACCGCCAGACGCCAGGCCAGAAACCGCCGCAAGCCGCCTGCCATGCTGCCGCCTCCTCGCCGCCCCACCGGCGCCGGCCCGCCCCACGGAACCGGCGCCGCCGGCCTGACCCGGTCTGCCGCCGCGGCCGCCCGCGTAGACCTGGGATGAACCGTAGACCTGGGATGAACCGGTCGTCGCCGCCCCGGCCCCGCAGCCGCGGGCGGCGGGGCCGGAGGTGCCGGGAGGGAGCGCCGTGCCGCCCGCCGTCGCCGTGCCCAAGCCGGGTCCTTGCCGCCGGCCCGCCGGCCGGCAGCCGCGTCGGAACGCCGCGCCGCGGGGCGCCCGTCCTCACCCCATCGCCCCCGGGCCGTCCGAGGCTACCTGCCGGGGGGTTCGACCCGCCCGGCCCGGCCTCCTGGGCCGGCGCCCGGATCAGGGGGCCCATCCCGCCAATCCGTCACGGCCCCCCGGTGCCGGGGCGTCGAATCCGAGGCACCCGAGGGCCCTGGCCCCGGCGACCCGGACCCCCGCGGGTGCCGGCCGGTCGCCGGGCCGCCGGCCGGGTTCCTCCCGCCGCCCCGTCCTGGTCGTCGCCGGCCTCGTGCTGGCCCTGCTGCTGAGCGGTTGCGGCGCCCGGCCCTGGGGACCCCGGACCCTCACCCTGACCCTGACCCCCGACTTCACCATCGAGCCCCGGGAGGTGGTGGTGCGCCCCGGGGAGACGGTGCGGCTGGTAGTGGTCAACACCGACCCCCGCCTGCCCCATCAGGTGCGCTCCGCCGGCAAGCTGGGCCCGGACCTGGAGGTCCCGCCGGGCCAGCGCCAGGTGGTGGAGTGGACCGCACCGGCCGAGCCCGGCGCCTTCCCCATCTGGTGCGGGATGCCGGGCCACCGCAAGAACGGGATGGTGGCGCGGGTGGTGATCCGACCCGGCCGCTAGGGCCAACCCGGAGCGGGGTGCGCCGGGGCAGCCGCGCCCGGGGCCCGCACTCGTGCCGCCGGGTTCCCACGGGCCGTCCCGCCGGCGCAGGGTCCGCCGCCCGGCGGCCGGGGTTGCCGCCCGGGTCCCGCTCACCGGTGCCGGTTCTTCCGGTAGGCGACGATCTCCACGTCCTCCAGGACCACCAGTCCCTCCTGCACCGCCTCGTCGAGAAAGGCGAGGAGGGGCTGAAGCCGGTCCACGTGGTCGATGACCTCCACGATCACCGGCAGGTCGGCGGAAAGCTCCAGGATCCGGGCCGCGTGGACGCGGCTGTTGGCGCCGAAGCCCTCGATGCCGCGGTACACGGTGGCCCCGGCCAGCCCCAGCTCCCGCGCCTTGAGGACGATGGCGTGGTAGAGGGGCTGTCCCTGCCACCGGTCCGTCTCGCCGATGTAGACCGTCAGGCGCCGGGCCGGCGCTTCGATGCGCATCGCCGGTTCCCCCCTCCCGGGGGCCGCGCCGGGGTTTCCCCCGCCGGGGGAACGGCGGTCTTGCCCCGTCACGGCCGCATCCCCAATCCCTGGCCGGTGCCCCAGCCCAGCCAGGCGGCCCCCATGCCCAGGACCAGGCTGGCCCCCAGGTAGGCGGCCGCGGCCCCGGGCCGGCCCTCCTGGAGCAAGGTGAGCGCCTCCCACGTCATCGTCGAGAAGGTGGTGTACGCGCCGACGAAACCGCTGGTCAGGGCGAGGCGCAGGGCGGGCGATGTCACGGTATTCAGCAGCAGCGGGTGGAGGAACGCCAGCAGGAAGGCTCCCGTCAGGTTGATGGCCAGCGTCCCCCAGGGAAACCCACCGGGCGCCCGGGCCGCCACCCACTGGCTGAGACCGTAGCGCGCCACGGCGCCGGCCGCTCCCCCCACGGCCACCCCGATCCAGACCAAAACCCATCCCTCCGTTCCCAACGGCCGTCCCCACCCAGTATAATTGAGCGGAACGCCGGGCCGGGCGCGCCCCGGTCTTCTTCCCGGCCGCGAGGCCGCCGCGCCGCCAGGCCGCCGGGTCGCCGGGTCCCGCCATCGGGCCCGGTGGGCACCTCGGTGGGCGCCTCGGCGGGCCCATCGCCAGCGGCGGCCATCGGCCACACCGGCAAGCGTCAACGAACCCAGCGCGATCCCTGAAGGGGAGTAGCCGCCGCGGGAGGAACCGGCCGGACGCCCCGCTTCGCGGGCCGTCCCGGCCGGAGGTCCCGCGGTCCCGCGGGCCGTCAATACGGGGCGACCGTTGCGCCGCCCGGCCCGCGGCGCGCGACGGAAGCGGGCAAGACCTTCGGGCGCCAGCGACCCTCGATCGCTGCGACCCGGAGGTCTTTTTCGTTGGCCGGGGTGTCGCACATCCTGCTCACCAAGGAGGGACCGCCTTTGACCTTCCTCTTGTTCAACCTGCTGGTGGTGGCGCTGATCCTGTTCGACCTGGGGCTGGGCCGCCGGCAGGACCACCCCACCGCCCGCCAGGCGGTGCTGCGCACCCTGTTCTACGTGGCCGTGGCCGTCGGCTTCGGCATCTGGCTCGGCCAGGCCCGGGGCGGCACCGCCATGGCCGAGTACTTCGCCGGTTACCTGGTGGAGTACGCCCTGAGCATGGACAACATCTTCGTCTTCATCGCCGTCTTCTCGTTCTTCGCCGTGCCCGAGGCGCTGCGGCCGCGGGTCTTGCTCTGGGGCGTGCTGGGCGCCCTGATCATGCGCGGCCTAATGATCTGGGGCGGCGCAGCGCTGCTGGAGCGCTTCGACTGGTTGCTCTACGTCTTCGGCGTCATCCTGATCTTCACCGGCCTGAAGTTCCTGCGCCACAAGGAGGACGAAGGCGGGTCCGTGGCCCGCAACCCCGTGCTGCGGCTGGTCCGCCGCCTGCTGCCGGTGACCGAGGAGTACCACGGCGGCCGCTTCTTCATCCGGCGAGACGGCCGGCTCTGGGCGACGCCCCTCTTCGTCGTGCTGGTCCTGGTGGAGACGACGGACCTGATGTTCGCCCTGGACTCCATCCCGGCGATCTTCGGCATCACCCGGGATCCCTTCATCGTCTACACCGCCAACGTCTTCGCCATCATCGGCCTGCGCTCGCTGTTCTTCGTCTTCAGCGCGATCCTGCCGCTGATCCGCTACCTCAAGTACGGGCTGGCCGTCACGCTGGTCTTCATCGGCACCAAGATGCTCCTGATCGACGTCGTTCACCTGGCGCCCGCCACCTCCCTGGGCATCCTGGCCGTCATCCTGGGCGCGTCGGTCCTGGCCTCGGTCCTCTTCCCGCCCCGGGAGCCCGCCGAGGCGGCGGGCAAGCCCAGGGACGGCGCCTGAGCCGCCGGGACGAACCGGCCAGGGCAGTGCCCGGGCTTGGGCTTGGGCCTCCGCCTCGTCCCGTTCGCGCCGGCCGCGGCGCCGGCCCCTGGGAGGTGCGAGACCGGCCCCCCGGGCCTCCGCCCAGTCCCTGGCGCCAGTGGTATGATCGGGTTGGCACAAGCCATCCTGGTGGAGGTGGCTCCCCGTGGCAGAACAAGCCTACCGCATCGAGCGGGACTCCATGGGCGAGATGCGGGTTCCCGCCGATGCCCTCTACGGCGCCCAGACCCAGCGGGCCGTAGAGAACTTCCCCATCAGCGGCATCCGCTTCCCGCGCCCGTTCATCCGCGCCCTGGGGCTGATCAAGCGGGCCGCCGCCCAGACCAACGCCGAGCTGGGACTTCTGGACGCCCGGCTGGCGGAGGCCATCGTCCAGGCGGCCGATGAGGTCATCGAGGGCAAGCTGGACGACCACTTCGTCCTGGACATCTTCCAGACCGGCTCCGGCACCTCAACCAACATGAACGCCAACGAGGTCATCGCCAACCGGGCCATCCAGATCCTGGGCGGCCAGCTGGGCACCCGCAGCGTCCACCCCAACGACCACGTCAACATGGGCCAGTCCAGCAACGACGTGATCCCCACGGCGATCCACATCGCCGCCCTGGAGCAGATCGAGCGCAAGCTGATCCCGGCCCTGGAGGCCCTGCGGGACGCCCTGGCGGAGAAGGCCCGCGCCTTCGATGACGTGATCAAGATCGGCCGCACCCACCTGCAGGACGCCACGCCGATCCGCCTGGGCCAGGAGTTCTCCGGCTACGCCAGCATGGTCGACCACGGCATCCGCCGGCTGCGCTCGGTACGGGAACACCTGGCGGAGCTGGCCCTGGGCGGCACGGCGGTGGGGACGGGCATCAACACCCACCCCGAGTTCCCGCGCCGCACCATCGCCCGGATCGCCGAGGCGACGGGCCTGCCCTTCCGGGAGGCGGAAAACCACTTCGAGGCCCAGGGCTCCCGCGATGCGGTGGTCGAAGCCAGCGGCCAGCTGCGGGCGGTGGCGACGAGCCTGATGAAGATCGCCAACGACATCCGCTGGCTGGGCTCCGGCCCCCGCTGCGGCATCGGCGAGATCCTGATCCCGCCGACCCAGCCGGGTTCGTCCATCATGCCGGGCAAGGTCAACCCGGTGATGTCGGAGATGCTGATGATGGTCTGCGCCCAGGTGATCGGCAACGACGTGGCCATCGCCGTCAGCAACACCCACGGCAACTTCGAGCTCAACGTGATGATGCCGGTGATGGCCCACAACCTGCTGCAGTCCATCGAGCTTCTGGCCAACGGGGCGGCCACCTTCACCGCCCGCTGCGTGCGCGGCATCGAGGCGAACCGCGAGCGGTGCGAGGCGCTGATCGAGGGCTCCCTGGCCATGGTCACCTCCCTGGTGCCGCGCCTGGGCTACGACACCTCGGCGGAGATCGCCAAGGAGGCTTACGCCACGGGGCGGACGGTGCGCCAGCTGATCCTGGAGAAGGGGCTCTTGTCGGAAGAGGAGACGAACCGCCTGCTCGACCCGCGCCGCATGACCGAACCCGGGCGGGCCGAGTGAGTCGATCTCCCGGCGCCGTGGCGGGGCGCGGGCGGGGTCGCGGTGGGGGCCGGGACCCCGGGGAGAACCGGCGTGCGGCCGGCGCCCAGCGGGTGGGCGCCGGCCCGCGGCCCCCTCAATCCCGGCCGCGCACTCGCCATTCCAGCTGCACGGGGATGCCAGCGCGACGGAAGAGGTTGTGCGCGGGGCAGCGACGAGGCACCGGCACCTTCCGATGGGACTCAGCGGGCAGGCCCGAGCCTCTGCTGGTAGTCGTACACGATCTTGCTGATCCGGGCGATGTCCTCGAAGCCCTGGTCGATGTTGTCCACGCCCTTGGACAGGATGGCGAGCACGTAAGGCCGTTCGGAGAAGACGATCCCCACGTCGTCGGCGACCCCTTCGATGTCCCCCTCCTTGTGGGCGACGAACACGTCCGGGGGCAACTGGCCGGGCAGGCCCACGTGAAAGATGGCGTGACCCATGTCGTCCAGCATCCGGCCGCCCAGCAGCGGGTGTTGCCGGGCGAAGTCCAGCACCGCCTCCACGTACAGGCCCATGTCCCGGGCGGTGCTGATCCGGCGCCCCTCGGGGAAGATCACCTCGCCGCCCAGGCTGCGCATGAACTCGCCCACCTTGTCCTTGCCGAAGTGCCGGAAGAGCATGTTGGTCGTCACGTTGTCGCTGATGGTGATGGAGAGGTTGGTCAGCACGCGCAGGGAGTAGCTCTTGCCGGGGAACCCGTCCCGCTGGAGGATGCCGGCGCCGCCGGTCAGGTCGCGGTCGGGCTCGTAGACGATGCGGTCGTCCATGCGGGCCCGCCCCGCCGCCACCTGGTGGTTGACGTAGAGGACCAGCGGCACCTTGATGGTGCTGGCGGCGTGAATGGGCTCCCGCTCGTTGATGCCCCAGGTGGCCCCCGTCTGCAGGTCCTTGAAGTAGATGCCGAAGGTCTGGGGGCGGGTCTCGATGAAGGCGCGCACCCTGGCCACCAGGGGATCGTAGTCCGGCTGGCGCGCTCCCGGTCGCAGGTCGGCCCGATCCAGCAGCTCGTCCAGCCGGGCCAGGGTGTCGCCGGAGTCGGGGTCGACCACGGGGATGCTGGTGGCGCTGAGCCCGGGCGCCCGGTCCGGCTTGGCCGCCTTGCCAGGCCCGCCAGGGGCGCCGGCCCCCAGGTTCATCCGGCAGCCGGCCAAAATCAGCGCCGCGATCAGGATGCCGGCCGAGGCGGCCGCCGCGGCAGAGCGCCGGGACCGGGCCGCGGGCCGGTGCAGGAACGGGGTCGCAACGGACCCTGGGCGCCGAAGGGCGGCGCCCCAGCCCCGCCGGCCTTGGCGGGACGCGTCGCCCCGGCTTCCCTGCGGCCGCCACAGAGGCCGGCCGTGAGGCCGCCCGCCCCACGGGTCACCGGTGGCCCCTTCGCCGTACCCGCCATGGATCTTCATCCCATGGATCTTCATCGCAACGGCACCGCCGACGGGACCCCTCGCCCCGCCCTGGCGGGGTCCCCCCGCTTCCCCGTACACCCGTGCCCGCCTCCCTTCCGAAGCCGGACCGCTCTCCGACCGCCATCCGCACCGCTCTCCGACCGCCCGTTGCCGACGCCCGCGGCCCGTCACGCGCCCCTTCCGGTACTCTCGGCCGCGTCCTGCGCCCCCTTGCAGGCCCGAGCACGTCCCGGCGTTTCAGTAGGCTGATCAGGCCGATCAGTACGTCCCGATGTCCTCGATCAGCGTGATCATCAGCGCCAGGGCCGTGACGGCCTCCTTCTTGTCCCGCAGCTGGATGGCGGCCCGCAGGGTGGCCAGCTGGGCCTCGAACTCCCGGATCGCCGTGGCGTCGCTGTTGACCGCCACCGGCACCCGCACCCGTTTCCAATCGGACTCCAGGCGCGCCGCCAGGGCGCTGGCCCGCTCCCAGTCCTCCGCCCGTACGGCGGCCAGGGTGGCCTCGATGCCCCGGCCGATCACCCCGCTGGGGGTGAGGGGCTTGCGAAAGTACGAAGGGGCCACCCCCAGGGCGATCCCCATTGCCACCAGCAGGACGACGATCACATACCGCCGCGTCTTCATCGGCCGCGCTACTCCTTGCCGCCGCCGCTGGCGGCGCCCCGGCCCGCGGCCACCGGCTCGGCCCCGTCCCGGCGCCGGCGCTCGCGTTCAGGCTCCGCGGGCAGCGGCTTGCTCGGCGTCGCCTCGGCGGCCGGTTCGACCGGTTCGCGGGCGGGCGGCCGGTGGTCGTTGCGGCCGTCGGCGCCGAAGAGCTCGCCGCCCGGGGACTGGCGGGCGTATTCCGGTTCCTCCGCCGCCACCCGGCGGATCCGGCGTTCCAAACCTTGTTCCATCACCCGCGCCTGGGCCGCCGCCCGGCGCAGGCGCTCCCGTTCTTCTTCGGACTGGGCGCTGGCGGCCAGCGAGTCGAGCCCGGCGCGAACCCGCTTCAGCGTGGCCGCCGCCCGCAGCAACTTGGCGTAGGTCGTCATCGCAAAGGCCCCCCTTGTCCAGTAGGCCCCACGGCGATCCCAGCGGGGAGGTGAAAAGGCTCCCGCGGTTGCGAGTATCCCCCGGGCCCCGGGTGCGTATTTCGCGCCGGGGCCGCAGACAATGGGAGCGGAAGCGGGCGAAGACCCACTTATACGGAGGCTTGGGGGGACGACGGGGTGCCTGAGACGCTACTGGTCTTGATCCGGTCCGTCATCGCCTTCATCTGGCTCTTCTTCCTGACCCGGTTCGTGGGGCGCAAGCAGGTGTCCCAGCTGACCTTCACCGAGTACGTGGTGGGCATCACCATCGGCTCCATCGCCGCCCAGGCCTCGACGGACCCCCAGAACCGGTTCCTGGACGGCATCGTCGGGGTGGCGGTGTGGGCCGTCGCCGCCCTGGTCCTCACCTACCTGCAGCAGAACAGCAACCTGGCCCGCAAGTTCATCGAGGGCGAGCCGGTGGTCGTGGTGGCCCGCGGCCAGGTGCAAGAGAAGGGCCTGCAGATGGCCCGGCTGTCGGTCGCCGAGCTGATGGAGCTGCTGCGGCAGAAGAACGTCTTCGACCTGCGCCAGGTGGACTGGGCGCTGATGGAGACCGACGGCCAGCTGACCGTGCTGAAAAAGCCTGAATACGAGCCCCTGACGGCCAAGACGGCCGGCGTCCTCACCCCGTCGCGGCCGGAGTTCCCCTACGTGGTCATCGCCAACGGGCAGGTTCTTCCCAATTCGTTGCGGGCGGCGGGCAAGGACGAGGCCTGGTTGCAGCAGGAGCTCCTGCGCCACGGCGTCGACGACCCCAGCCAGGTCATGGTCGGCCAGGTGGTCGGCAACCAGCTCTACGTCGACCTCAAGCAGGACACCCAAACCATCACCCAGCCGCCGACCCGGGTCATGCTGGGCAACGACCTCCAATCCCTCCACGCGGACTTCAGCTCCTGGGCCCTGGAGACCGACGATCCCGAGGCGCGGCAAATGTACGAGGAGTACGCCCGCAAGACCAAGGAGATCCTGAAGGAATTGGAGGCCCTGGTGCGCTGATCCAGCGGTTTGGCGTTCGATCCAATCAATTCGGTCCCCGAAAGAAGCAGGGATGCCGTACGGGATGTCGAAAAGCTTGCTTGCGCGGGGGACGCATCCCATGCCCCTTACCCCCGCGAGCCCGGCCAGGTTCCCTGGTGGAACCGGCAAACGAGCTTCCGGTCCGATCGGGCGGTTGCAGGCCCCGCCCGCCTGGTTTGCGGCCGGAGGGTACCCATGCCCCCAGCAGAGGCGGTGCGCGCCCCGCGCAGCGCCTCTGCCTTTTTCCGGCGGCCCTCGCCGGGGCCGCCCCGACCGGCCGGCCTGCCGGGCCGATCTACCGGGCCGGCGCCTGTCCCGCCGGCCCGACGGCCTCCAGAGGGATCCCGGCCAGCTCGAGGAACTCCACGGCCCGCGGGTCGGGATACCAGTCCCGGTACACCACCCGCACCACCCCGGCGCCGATCAAGAGCTTGGCGCAGTGCAGGCACGGCGTGGCGGTGGTGTAGAGGGTGCTGCCGCGCACCGTCACCCCGTGCAGGGCCGCCTGGAGGATGGCGTTGGCCTCGGCGTGGATGGTGCGGACACAGTGGCCGTCCTGCATCAGGCACCCCGCCTCGGTGCAGTGGGGGAAGCCTGGCGGGGCGCCGTTGTAGCCCGTGGCCAGGATGCGCCGGTCCCGCACCAGCACCGCCCCCACGTGGCGGCGCGGACAGGTGGAACGCCGGGCCACGACGGCCGCCAGCTCCATGAAATAGGCATCCCAGGAGGGGCGCTCGCCGGCAGGGTGCCCGTCGGCAGGGCGGCCGTCCCCCGGTTTCCCGCGCGGGTCTGCCTCCGCCACGTCATCCTCACCCCCGCTGAAGCCCGATTCGGCCGGGCGGCGCAGCCTGCTGCGGTTTGCAGCCTGCTGCGGTTTGCAGCCAGCTGCGATTTGCAGCCTGCTGCGGGTTCCGCTGGTTGAACCAGCCGTTGCCGCGCCCGGCGACGATGCTACAATAACACCAGTTTGAGTCGAGGTGACCCCCATGCCCGGCGGAGGCCGCAAGTTCTTCACACCCGAGGAAGCCACCGCCCTGCTGCCCGCCATCCGGCAGCGGCTCCTGCGGCTGCGCCGGCTCTACCAGAAGGCGCGCCAGTCCTACCGGGAGATGGAGCAGATCAAGGCCGTCGGCTACAAGCCCGACGGCACCCTGATCATGGCCTACGACTACAAGCTGGCCCGCCAGGCCCTGCGCGCCGCCGTCGAAGAGGCGAACCGGTTGCTGGCCGAGATCCACGGCTTCGGGTGCCTGGTCAAGGACGTCGACCTGGGCCTGGTCGACTTCCCTGCCTGGATCAACGGCGAGCCGGTGCTGCTGTGCTGGCGGCTGGGCGAGCCCCGGGTCGCCTACTACCACGGCGAGCACGAGGGCTTTCGCGGCCGCAAGCCGATCCCCCCGGCGGCAGGCGCCGCCCCCGGCGACGGGGAGGGGACGGCGGGCTGCGAGGCGCCCCAGGCCCGCCGCCGCCCCGATGACCGCTTCTGGGGATGGGGCCGCGCCGCCGGCGACCGGGACGAACCCGGCCCCTCCGGCTCCTCCGACCGGCCCGACGGCTTCCCCTGGCCCGATGGGGAGGACGGCTCCGCCGCCCGCTGAGCACCGGCGGGCGGAGCGCCGGGCCGGCACCGTGCGGTCTCCCCGCTGGCAACAGCGGATTTGACTGCCGCGCCGCCGCCGGCCGTAGGCCTCAGTGGGGACTGCGCCCGGGCCGGGACGCCCTTCTGCCGCCGGGACGCCCCCCTGCCGAAGGAATGCGACGGCCCGGCAGCGGTTCCGCGGAACCACCGCCGGGCCGCGGGCTTGGGGCCCATCGACACCCGCCGCGTCGCTCGCCCCCAGACACCAACGGACTGATCGATCCAGGCGTCCTCCTCGCCAACGCCCTCCGTCCGCCAGAGCCCCGGCGGGAGCGCTTCCCCGCGGGGGTGCCGTCCCCCGCAGGCGCCGCACGCCTCAGGCGCTGGCCAGTTTCCGCGCCAGCTCCTGCAGCTCCCCGGCGTCGATGCCCGGCACGAAGCTCTCCGGCACCTCCGCCAGCTCGGGCACAGGCCCGCCCTCCGGCGCGCCGTCCACCACCTCCAGCTGCCCGCCGTCCGGCGCCGTCCCCTTCCAGATCCGCGCCACCTCCCGGAAGTCTGCCGGGCTGAGGCGGTACAGCTTGCGGTGGATCCCCATCGCCTCGAACTTGCGCGCCTCGGGGAACTTGCTGTTGTCGATGTCCGGGATCGGCAGCATCCGCGCCACCTCGACCCCCGTCAGCGTCTCGAGCGCCCGCGCGTACGCCAGCGCGTGCACCCCGCCCCGCACCAGCAGATAGCCGATCATCTCCCGCGCCACGGGGTTCGTCGTTATCTCGTAAACCCGGATCTTCTGCAGCCGCGCCCCGCACTCCAAGAAGAAGTTGTGCAAGAGGTCTAGCACCAGGTTGCCGCTCGAGAACACGTAGTCGCCGCTCCAGGGCGCACCCATGGAGTTGCCCACCAGCGCCGTCTGGCCCGTGGCGATGAAGTGGTGGGTGTTGCGCACGTCCTTCGCCCCCGCCAGCGGCGCCGTCTCCGGGGCGCCCGGCCGCGTGCTCCCCTCAAGCAGCAGGTTGATCGTCGCCGCCACCAGCTCGATGTGCCCCAGCTCTTCCGTTGCGATGTTGACCAGCAGGTCGTAGTAGGGCCGCAGCTTCTCCCGGCCGCGGAAGTTGAAGGACTGGTAGGTGTAGTTCATCAGCGTCGACATCTCGCCGAAGCGCCCGCCCAGCAGCTCTTGGACCGCCGCGGCGGCGTTCGGATCCGCCTCCTTCGGTCGCGGCAACTCCACGGCCAAGCGGTCGATGCGCAGGAACACGCTCTCTCCCTCCTACCGCCAAGCTGCGGGCGGCGGTCCCGCAGCTCAGGCCGTCATCCGTCGGTGCCGGACGGCGGCGCGATGCCGCACGCGGCGGTCGCGACGGCCGCCGGGCAGCCCCCACCGCCGCGGCCTCGCCCTGGTCGACCGCCACGGGAGCCGCCGTGCGGGCCAGCCGACCCGGACACCAAGCCACAGGGCCTGGGTCAACAACACCTCCAGGACCGTGGACGCGATCCTGCACCAGCAGTCGCTGCCGGTCCCGGTCTCCCCCTGCACCACCGGCCCACCTCCTCTACCGCCTGGACGGGACCGCCGCCCAAACGTGGCCCGTCGGGCCCGGTGGGACCGCAGGGTCCCAGGCCTCCCCCCCAGGGCTGCTTCCGGCACCCGCCGCCCGCCGACAATGCCGGCGGGTCGGACGGCCGGGGTGGCCCACGCGCCGGGCGGTGGACGGGAGGATCGTCCGCCGCCCATGCATCCGCAGCGGATCCCGGCGGTCGCGGGAGGCCCGCGTTCACGGGTCAGGCCGTCTGGTGCTGGGGTTGGCGTGTGGCGCGAAACCCCCTCGTGGCACTCGACCCTGGGGAGTGCCACGAGCGGTCCGCCCCGGGTCGCGTCATTACGTCGAGCGTCAGCAACGGGAGGTGCCGCGGGGCCATCAAGGCGCCGGATGGCGCCACCAGCCGCGGTGGTCAACGGGGTCGGCTCGGGGCTCCACGTCGAGCTCCGGGACGCCGGGGCCCATCAGGTCCCCAAGCACCGACCGCTCGGGGACCTCTGGACCCATCCGGTCCGCCACCACCGTCAGCTCCGGGATCCCCGGGCCCATCCGGTCGGCGTGGATGCCGTCACCGGCGTCGGCTGCTGCCACCCCACCTCCACCCCCCACGAGGACCGCCCCCGTCAGCGCCACCAACAGGGTTGCGCCGGCTGTCCAACGAACCCTACAACACGTCCTCACCGCCCGCGGGCGATGGGCGTTAGCAAGTCCATCATGGACCCGGGCGGCAGGAACACGGCGTGCCGGTTGTGCACGCCGGTGAACCCGGAAGCCGCACACCAGCGCCCCGAGGGACCACCGCGCCGAGCGAAGGGAGGGCCGGCCCGTGATCGGCGACCGCATCCGGGCCCGGCGTCGGGAGCTGGGCCTGACCCAGGAGCAGCTGGCGGCCGGGCTCTTCGACCGCTCCTACATCAGCCGCATCGAGGCCAACGAGGTCGTCCCGCCCCTGGCGACGCTGCGCCTCCTGGCTGAGCGCCTCGGCAAACCCGTCGGCTTCTTCCTGGGCGAGCCGGACGCCTTCTCCCGCCGCCGCGTGATCCATGACTACGTCCAGCGGGGTCGCCGCTACACGCGGAAGCGGCGTTTCGGGGAGGCGGTACAGGCCTTCCGCATAGCCCTGGAACTGCTGGAACAGGACGAAGACTCGCCCCTCTTGCTCTCCGTCCAGGTCGATCTGGCCTATGCTCTGGCCTGTCTAAACGAGGCGGACGAGGCGGGCCGGTGCCTGTTCGCCGCCCTCAACCTGCTGGCCCGCGTCCCCCTGGATCGCTGCCCGCCGGGGACCACCTTTCGCCTCCATTACACCCGCGGCAAGCTGGCGTTCGAGCGGGACGAACTGGCCGTTGCGGCGGAGGCGTTCCGCCTTGCCGCGTCGGCCGCGACCCGCCCCGCCGACCGCATCCGGGCCCACGTGGCCCTGGCCAGCACCCTGTTCCGCCAGGGGCACTACCGCGAAGCTCTGGCGTACTACGCCACCGGGTTGCCGGACCGCGAGCGGCCGCCGCACGCAGCCCCGCCATCGGGTCGCGGGCGCGCCCAGGGTTCCCGCACGGAGGTGCTCGCGCCCGCAACGCCCGGAGACGCCCGGGGGGCCCTGGTGGAGCCCGCCGCATCCCCTCCGTCCCGGAACGCCGGTTCCCGCTCGGAGCCGGCCTCGGCCCCGGAGGGGATCCCGGCGCCCGGGCAGGCTGGCGCCGGCGGGGTGCCGCGGGCGAGGGCATCCGCCCCCGCGCCCGTTCCGGTGCCGGTCCGCCACGTACCCCGCACGCTGATCGCCACCTGCCACCATGGCGTAGGCGTCTGCTACTGCGCCCTCGACCAGCTGGACCTGGCCGCCTACCATCTCGAGCGGGCCATCCAGCTGTACCGGGGCCGGGACCCCACGCGCGTGCTCACGGCCACCCACGACCTCAGTGTCGTCCAGGCGCGCCAGGGGGCGTGGAGGTTGGGCCGGAAGCGCCTACGGCAGTGCCTGGCGGGGTATCGCCGCAGCGGCCACCTTGCCGGGGTGGCCAGCGTGTTGGTGGACCTGGCCAACCTTGAGCTGGCCGCGAAACGTCACCGCCGGGCCCTGGTGCTGGCGCGGATCGCCCGCTGCTGCGCCCGGCAAGCCCAGCGACCGCGCCTGTATCTCAGTGCCATGGCCGTCGAGGCCCGCGCCCTGGATGCCCTCGACCCCTCCGCCGCCCGAGCCCTGGACGGGGTCGTACGCGACCTGCGGGCCCTGGGGTGAGCAGCACGGCGACGCCCCGGGACGTCGGCCCGGCGCGAACGTCCACCCCTGCCCCGGTGTAGACTGGGACCGCGCCCGATGCCGGACCCAGGGAGGGACGGAGACCCCTTGCGTTCGCCGCGTTGCCGCCGCCGGAGCCGCGACCGCGCCGCGGTGTCGGCCGCCGGTGCCGTCCATGCTGCCCCGCGGCGGGACCGTCGGCGGGGGCCCACGCCCCGCCGCCCTGGGGCTGCTAGCCGTCGCGCTCTTCAGCCCCACCCGCCCCGCCACCCGGCTGGCCCTTGAGCACCTCCCCGGCGAGGTGCTGGGCCCTTGCCGGTTGGGGGGGCGCGGCCCTGGCCGCAGCCCTTGCGACCCTCACGGTCTACGGACGCACCGCCGCGCCCGGATCCCCCCGGGACGCCCCGCCCTCCCCCCACAGCCCGCTGGCTGGCTCCCCCGACCGCGTGGTCCTCGGTCCTCGTGATGGCCGCCGGCGCCACCGTCGCCTTCCCCTGGCTCTCGACGCTTGCGCCGCCCCAGCTCCCGGCAGCCCAAACGGGGTGAACGTGCCGGCTAAGGACCGGCAGCTGCACCAGAGCGCGCCGCTTGCCGGCCTCGCACGGTATTCCCCTCGCCCCCGCCGGCTCGATGCGGGGCGTGTCCGGCCTATGCAGCATCGCGGCTCCATCCCGCCCAGCACCTGTGCATCCTCCGTCCTTTCCCACCGACCGCAAAAGAGGCCCTTGACGTATCAATAATCGTTGATCTATACTGCTCCTGCATGCATCAATATCCTTTGATGGGAGGTGCGGCCATGGCCGGGGCGGCGCCCGCGAGCGCGACAGGCACGTCGGAACCGGAGGAGGCACTGGCCGCCCTCGGGCGGGCCCTATCCGACCCGGCCCGGGTGCGGATCCTGGCACTGCTGGCCGAGGGACGATCGTGCTGTGCGGGGATGGCCCGTGCGTCCGACGACGCCCCCGGCGCCGACGCTGTCTGCGTCTGCGAGCTGCAGGCGGTCCTGGGGATGCGCCAGTCCCTGGTCTCCTACCACCTGCGGCTGCTGCGCGAGGCCGGGCTGGTGCGCGAGGAGCGCCGTGGCCGCTGGTCGTTCTACCGCCTCGACCGCGCCGCCGTTGCCTCTCTGGCGGCGACGCTGGCAAAGCTGGCCGGAGGGGCTTCGGCTGAGGCGGTAAGATCCGCTCCGGCTAGATCGGCCCCGGCGGCTGAGAGAAGGGGGGTGGCGGAGATGGCCTGCGCGGACAAGGACCCGACACGGCGGCCGGAGGGCGGTTTCATGCAGCCGGCGGCCGACTCGGGTTGCTGTGGCGAGACGGGGTGCTGCGGCGACGTCGGCAGTGGCGACGAGGCGAGCACCTGCTGCGGCGGGCCGCCGGCGGAGCCGGCGTGCTGCGGCGGCTGCTGTTGAGCGCTGGCAGGAGGTAAGGGAGGCGGGGGTGATCGGCGTGCACAGCGGGCCGGTGGAGACGGAAGCGGGACGGGCCGTCGCCGGGGTGGCGGCTCGGGCCTTGCGGGCAGCGGTCGAGACCCTCTCCGGCCCGGCATTTGGCGGCCGTGCGGTGGGCTCGCCGGGACAGGAACGCGCCCGGCGCTGGCTGTCGGCGCGGCTGCGGGAGACGGGCCTACAGGTACACGAGGTGGCCTTTCCCCTCACGGTATGGAGGGCCGCCGCCCCGGCCGAGGCCCGCTGGCTGCCTCCCGGCGCCCCGCCCCAGCCCCTGCGCCGGTGGGGGGACTTCGCCGTGCACCCGCGCAGCGCCCCCGCCCCCACTCCCCTGCGGGGCCCGGTCGTGCCATGGGATGGCCGTGTGCCGGTCCGCGGCGCCTGGGTCCTGCTGGCGCGCGGCGGGCCGGCCCCGGCCGAGGTTCTGCCGAAGCTCCGGTCCGCTGCGGCTCTGGGCCTCCTTGTGCCCCAGGTGGCGGACGCCGGCGGCCTGGTCAAGGTACTCCCTTCCTCTGCCCCGTGGCCCCTGCCGGTGCTGCGGGTGCGGGCGGAGGTGGCGGAGCGGTTGCCGGGCAACGAACTGGAGGCGGTCATCCCGGAGGCCACCGCCGTCGAAGCCATCGGGGTCAATCTGCTGGCCGACCTGCCAGGCGGCGGCGGACATCGGATCCTGGTCGGAGCCCATTACGATGGGGTGGGCGACGACCCTGACGGCACCCGCTTTCCAGGCGCCGCCGACAACGCCTCGGGGGTGGCCGTGGTCCTGGAGGTCGCCCGCGTGCTAGCCCGGACGAGACCGCCGGGGGGACTGGACGTGACCTTTGCCCTTTTCGACGCGGAGGAGCTGGGCGCCCGGGGCAGCGCCCACCTAGCCCGGACACTGGCGGCAGGGTCGGCTGAGGCAGCGCAGCTCTCCGGGGTGATCGTCATAGACCATGTGGCGCGCTGGCGGGGCGCGGTGTGGGTGGAGATGGGCCCCGGGTCCGATGCCCTGCGTGCGGCCCTGGACCGGGCCGGGCGAAAGCTGGGCATCCCCCTGCGCGAGGGCCCCGTGGCCTCCGACAACAGGCCCCTCGCCGCGGCCGGCATCCCCGCCGCCGGCCTGGCGACGGGCGGCGAGCGGGCGCACCGGATGAACGACGTGCCTGACGCCGTGGACACCGGCCCCATGGTCCAGGTGGCCCGTCTCGTCCTGGGGGCGCTGTGGTACCTAGCCGCCGCATTGCAAGGGATGTGATTCGCATCTTCACCTGCCTAGCGTACGAGGGGCAGGCTGCTTCCTACCTCCGGGGTCCCCAACAATGCCGACGGCCTGCAGGACTTGCTCGCCGCGATCCGGCGTCGAGAACCGGACCCAGCACAGGTGCACGTGGCCATCGACGGCTCGGGGCAGGGGCCCTTCGGTACTTGATTCTAGAGGGCGTGTCATAACCGGAACCGAGCTATCCCCTACGCAGGTGCCCCCGCGCCATCGCGCAGAACCTCGGCACCATGCGCTCGATCACGCGCAGGATCCCCTCCGGCGTGTCCATGGGCGGCCTCCGCTCGGCGGCAAGCTCCGTCAGTACCTCGGCGATCCGCTCAGGCGCGCCGCCACCGCCGCCGCGAGCACGTGTCGGTCCGTCGGGTCGTTGGTCATGGCAGGGACGAGGCGATCATACGCCTTGCGCGGCACCCTCATCGTACAGCCCGAGCGCCTCCGAAGCGCGGCGCAGCTCCCTGAGCGTCTCCCTACGGCGACGGTCGCGCAGCTGCTTGTAGGCCAGCACGTCCCGCAGGTAGATGCGACGGTGCGTGCCCACCTTGTGGTAGGAGATCTTCCCTTCTTCCAGCAGGCGGACCAGGTACGGACGGGACACCTGGAGCAGGTCGGCGGCCTGCTGAGTGGCTATATAAACGTAACCCCCTATTGGCGTACCCGGCTACCCGAGGCCGCGGCCGGACAGCCGCAGGAAGGGGTTCGTCCTCCGCTCGGTGCCGATCCGCGTGGCCGGGCCGTGCCCCGGCAGGACCCGGGTCTCGTCGGGAAGAACCAGAAGCTCCCGCCGGATGCTGTCGAGCAGGGTCTCCATGTCCCCGCCCGGCAGGTCGGTCCGCCCGATCCCCCCGGCAAACAGGGTGTCGCCCGCCAGCACGAGCCCCTCTGCCCGGCCGCGGCCCACGTAGACCACGTGCCCCGGGCTGTGGCCGGGGGTGAACCGCACCTCCAGCTGGATGTCCCCGAACCGCAGGCGTTCGCCGCCTTCCAGCAGGTGATCGGCGGGCGGGGCCACCACGGGCTCGAGCCAGGCCGATAGGTTGAGCGCCGGGTCGCCGAGCCACGCCGCCTCGTTCCGGTGGATCCACACCGGCGCGCCGGTCGCCGCCTTCAGGGTCTCCAGCCCGCCGATGTGGTCGAAGTGGGCGTGGGTCAGCAGCACCGCCTCGACCCGGTACCCCTGGGCCGCGGCCAGCATGGGCTCGGGATCGTGGGGCGCATCGACCATCACGGCCACCCGGGCGGCCTCATCCAGCAACACGTAGCCGTTGGCCTGGACGGGCCCCAGGGGAAAGGTCAGGACCCGCAGGTTTCCTTCCATCACGCGGTCGCCTCCCTGCCGGGCGGCCCGCCGTCGCGGGAGCGGGGGCCGGCGGCGCTGCCCGCCGGGACGCCGGCCGGCCCCGGATGGGGCCCGCCGCCCCTGGCCGGATCCGCCGGGGGGACGGGCCGCGCGCCGTCGCCGGCCGGGTCCTCCTCCCCGCCGGCCCATGCCTCCAGCCAGCCCGCGCCGGGCGCCCACTCCAGGCGCCGGCCCAGGACCCGGGCCAGTTCCTCCGCGGCGACCCGAGCCACCTGGGCCAGATCCGGCGCCCGCCCCAGCAACCGGGCCATGGAGGTGACGCCCCGGTCGGTGATGCCGCAGGGGATGATCCCGCCAAAGTAGCTCAGGTCCGGGTCCACGTTGAGGGCAAAGCCGTGCCAGGTGATGCCGCGGCTCACCCGGATGCCGATGGCGGCGATCTTCTCCCGCCCCACCCATACGCCGACCAGGCCCTCTTCCCGGTGGGCGGCGATGCCGAAGCGGGCCAGGGTGGCCACCAGGGCGTCCTCCAGGCCGTGGACGTAGCGCTTGAGGCCGCCCGGCAGCCCCTTCAGGTCGACGATGCCGTAGCCCACCAGCTGCCCCGGCCCGTGATAGGTCACCTTGCCGCCCCGGTCGATGTGGAAGACCTCCACGCCCCGCTGGCGGCGCAGGGCGGGGCTGAGCAGGATCTCCTCGTCCCGGCCGCTGCGGCCCACCGTGTAGACCGGCGGGTGTTGCAACAGGAGGAACAGGTCGGGCAGCCGGCCCGCGCCCCGGGCCCGCGCCAGCCGCTCCTGGAGCCGCCAGGCGGGTTCGTAGGGCGTCAGCCCCGGCAGCCAGGTGACCCGCAGCGGGGGCGCGCCAGGATCGGCCGCAGCGGCGGCCGTCCCGGGATCCGGGCGGTCCGGCAAACCCGGGCGGGGCACGGATGCCGGCGGCGCCCCGGGTCCCGATGCCGAGGCCGCCCCCGCCGTCCCGGCAAATCCCGCCCTTCCGCCGTGCCCGCCGGTCATGGCCGGGGGGCACCTCCGGCCGCGGCCGGCGCCGGGGCGGTGGCGGTCGCCGCTGCGGCCGCCGGTTCGTCCGCGGTCCCGGTGCCCTCGCGCCGCCGGGCCCGATCCGCCTGCTCGTGGGCGTGGTAGGAACTGCGCACCAGCGGGCCCGACTCCACGTGGGAGAAGCCGAGCTCGAGCCCGATCCGCTTCAGCTCGGCGAACTCGTCGGGGTGGTAGTACTTCTCCACGGGCAGGTGGACGGGTTCCCGGGTCGGCCGCAGGTACTGGCCGATGGTAACGATGTCCACCTGATGGGCGCGCAGGTCGCGCAAGGTCTCCAGGATCTCGTCCCAGGTCTCCCCGAGCCCCAGCATCAACCCCGACTTGGTCTTGATGTGGGGGGCGCGGCGCTTCGATTCCGCCAGCAGCGCCAGGGACCGGTCGTACTTGGCCCGCGAGCGGACCCGGTCCGACAGCCGCCGGACCGTCTCCACGTTGTG
Source organism: Thermaerobacter litoralis (assembly GCF_054654595.1). NCBI lineage: Bacteria > Bacillati > Bacillota > Clostridia > Eubacteriales > Clostridiales Family XVII. Incertae Sedis > Thermaerobacter > Thermaerobacter litoralis. The sequence goes on from NZ_BAAIES010000008.1 coordinate 459,732, forward strand.
GTTCAGGATGTCGGGCCCGGCGTCCAGCACCACCTGCAGGGCGTCCCAGTCCCCGTTGAAGTCGGGGATCAGCACCTCCACGGCGGTGTCGGGGCAGCGGCGGCGGATGGCGCGGATGGTCTCGGCGAAGACCGCCGCACCCCCGTCCCGGAGGTCGTCCCGGGCCACCGAGGTGACGACCACGTGCTGGAGACCCAGCCGGCTCACCGCGTCGGCCACCCGCTCCGGTTCGGCCCAGTCCAGCTCCGTGGGCCGGCCCGTGGTCACCGCGCAGAACCGGCAGGCCCGGGTGCAGATGTTCCCCAGGATCATGAAGGTGGCCGTCAGGTTCTCGAAGCACTCGTAGATGTTGGGGCAGCGGGCTTCCTCGCAGACGGTGTGGAGGCTCATGCCCCGCAAGAGTCGCTTCAGCCGGCTGTAGTTGGGGCCCTGGGCCAGGCGCACCTTGAGCCAGTCGGGATGGCGCCGGCCCGCGGGACCGGCGACTGCCGGGTCCTCAGGCGCCGGGTGACGATCGAAGGCTTCCATGGGAGCGATCCCACCTTCACTGGCGTGGCGGGCCGCCGGAGACGCCCGGCGGCCTGCCAAGGGGGCCTTCGCCTTCGGGGGCCGGGTTCCTCCCGCGGCGCCCCTTCGCCAAGCGTAAGGGGGCCGGGACGAACCCGGCCCCCTTGGGCCCCACGATGGGCCCCACGACCGCTGCCGCGGCGGATCAGCCGCGGAAGGCGCCGCCGGTCTGCTCGTTGGCCGTGGCCGACTGCCACTTGGCGGAATAGTTCTCCGCCGGGTCGTAGCTCTGGGCGGTGGCGCCGTACTGGGCGTGGCTGCCCGCCCCGGCCGCACCGGCCTGGCCGTACTGGCCGTATTGCCCGTACTGGCCGGCCTGGTTCTGGAACGGGCCGCCGGCTTGGCCGTACTGCCCGTACTGACCCGCCTGGCTCTGGAACTGGCCGCTGGCCTGGCCATACTGCCCGTACTGACCCGCCTGGCCGTATTGACCCGCCTGGTTCTGGAACGACTGCCCGCCGGCCGCGGCCCCGTACTGGCCGTATTGGCCATACTGGCCGTACTGGCCAGCCTGGTTCTGGAAGGAGCCCCCCGCCTGGCCGTACTGCCCGTACTGGCCGGCCGCGCCGTAGCCGCCCATCGCGGCCTGGTTGCTCAGGCCGGCACCGCCGGCGGCATTCGCCTGGGTCTGGGACTGCCAGCGGGCGCTGTAGTTCTCGGCGGGGTCATAGCTCTGGGCGGTGGCGCCGTACTGGGCGTGGCTGCTCGGCCCGCCCGCGCCGGCCTGGCCATACTGGCCATATTGCCCGTACTGGCCGGCCTGGTTCTGGAACGGGCCGCCCGCCTGGCTGTACTGCCCGTACTGGCCGGCCTGCCCGAACTGTCCCGCCTGGTTCTGAAACGAACCGAAGGACGCGGCGGTGGACTGGCTGTACTGCCCGCCGTACTGGCCATACTGGCCCGCCTGGTTCTGGAACGCGCCCGCCTGGGCCCCGGCCTGGGCCCCGTACTGGCCGTAGGCGCCCGCCTGGCCGTACGGGCTCGCCTGGTTCTGGAACGAGCCGCCGGCCTGGCCATACTGCCCGTACTGGCCGGCCTGGTTCTGGAAGAACTGGCCACCGGCCTGCTGCCCGTACTGCCCCGCCTGGCCAGCCTGGTTCTGGAACTGCCCAAAGGCCTGGTTCCCCAGGCCCTGGCCGCCCGCCGGCGACTGCCACTGGGACGAGTACTGCTCTTGGGGCTGGTAGGACTGGGGCGTCGCGCCGTAGCGGGCGTGGCTCGGGCCACCAAAGGCGCTGGGTTCGTCCACGATGAATCCCCCCTGACCGCTAGCGGTTTCCAGGGACTAGAGTGCGGCGCCCCTTCGCTGCTATACCTACCAGATACCGCCAGACCCAGGGCCGGACCACCCGGCCTCCACCGGGACGATCGCCCGGGTCGCGCCATACAATGCCATGCAATGCGGTCCTCATCCTGCGGTCACGTCAGGAGGGAATGCCCGTGGTAGAAGTTCGGCCTATCCCCCTGCGGGGCGGGACGGCCATCGGCGTCAAGGTGGAACTCCCCAAGACCCGGCTGGTCGCCATCGCCACGCCGGCCGGCTACATCATGTGCGGCGCCCTTGACGTCCGCCTGCTGGACGATCTCCTTGGCGCCCGCCGCATCGTGGCCGGCCGCGCCCTGGGCGTGCGGGACTTCGACGACCTGCTCGACCGCCCCCTGGAGTCCGTCACCAGCACCGCCCGGGAGCTGGGCATCCACCCCGGCATGAAGGGCCGGGAGGCCCTGGAACGGCTGCTGGCGACCGAGCCGGTCCCGGCCGCGCCGGGCGGCGGCGCCCCGGGCGAAGGCAGCCACGGCACGGCCCCGCTGGCGAAGTGAGCCCAGCGGGCGGGATTGGCAGCCGCTGCCGATGCCGGTGCCGCGCGGGAGACGGCGACCGGAAGACGGCGACCGGGAGGCGGCGTGGGAGGCGGTCCCCACGCACGCATCGGGAGGTGGCGTGCGGGGCGGTCCCAACGCACGCACCGGGAGGCGGCGTGCAGGGCGGGTCCCCTCGCGCGCACCGGACGTGGTGCGGCTCCGTGACCGGCACCGGCGCCGGGTGACGGCGCAACCCCCAGGACGGGCAAGGGCGGTGCGCCGCGGGGGCGCAGGGATTCGCGGGGCGCAGGGACCTAATAGGGCGCCGGTGAGGGCGCCGGTGCCAATCGGCCGGCCAAGACCACAGCGGGGCCGGTTCCTCCGCGGAGGAACCGGCCCCGCTTGCATGCGCCTTGCCGCTTGCCCCGGGTTGCCCGGCGGGCCCGCGCCTGGCCCGGAGTCTTGAGGACCTGCCTAGGGGCGCCGGGGCTCCCCGGCCGTCTCGCCCGCCCAGGCCTCCGCCGCGGGGGCGGCGAAGACAGGATCGTCCAGCACCCGGGCGACCCGCGGGTAGGCCACCAGGGCCAGGACGCCCGTGAGCAGCCCCTTGATCAGGTTGAAGGGCGTGATGGCCGTGACCACCGTCGCCCCCACCTGCTCGGCGGGAACGCCCCACAGGGGCAGGAAGGCCACGTAGTTGGCCACTGCCATGACGGCGCTGGTGCTCACCGTCCCCACCAGCATGGCCAGACCCAGCGCCCAGCGGGTCCCCAGCTTCCGGTAGACCCAGGCCGCCGGCACCACGTAGGCCAGGCTCGCCAGCAGGTTGGCCGAGACGCCGATCCATCCGGCCGTCGACTTGCCCGAGAAGAGGAACAGCAGGTCCTTGACCAGCGCCACCGTGGCACCGGCGGCGGGACCGAAGGCGAAGCCGCCCATCAGGACGGGCAGATCGCCGGGATCGTACTTGAGGTACGCCGGAATGAAGGGTAGAAGCGGGGTCAGCTGGATCTCCCACAGCATGAGCAGGAACGCCATGGACGCCAGGAGCGCCAGGCGCACCATGCGACGAACCACCGGCAAGCACCCCCTGCGCAGAGCGTGCGGGCGGGCATCAAAAAAGCCCGTCCCGCCCAGCCCTTCGGGGGAACGGACGCAGGTGGACCCATCGTCGTCGCGCTGTCTTCACGCCCGGCGTCCGCGGCCGAACCGGCCCGCCCGGGCAGGCTGCCGCCCACCCGCGCCCGGGCCCGCCCCCGGCCGCCCGCCGGAGCGCGCCGATGCGCTCGGTTTGCCCGTGGGTCAGATCTCCCGGACGAACGCGGCCTCTAAGGGCCACCCCCAGGCCAGCCCCGGTCGGCCCCGTACTCAAGAGCCGGCCCCAGCGTTGGCCGGGCGCGGAAGAGCCGTGGCGGCCCTTCCGCCTCCGGGAGATCCCGCGTCCCTTCCTTCTCCCATCCGGACTATCACCGTCGGCTCCGGCTTCTCACCGGAATCGGCCGCGCCCTTCACGGCGCCGGCACCGGCGCAGCCTCCCGCACGAGGCCTCGCCGGGCATGGGCGCTCCGGCACGCGGTTCGCGGGCTGGTGCGGTCGCACCGTGGCGCGCCGCCATCACCGCCGGTCGGGACTTTCACCCTGCCCCGAAGGAAGGTGGTCTTTTTAAGTTAAGGTGGATGTCTCCTTTCGAGGTGAGAACCGTCCGGACGAAGACCCACCTCTAACCCCACTATAGCAGATCCGGCAAGGGGTGGCGGCTTTGCGACCGCCGTCCTCGGGGGTCGTGACGCGGGCGCGGCACGGGCGCGCTACGGGCGCGACGGAGTGCGGCGCGGGCGCGGCGAGGCCGCGGCAGGGTGGCGGCCGGGGCGTGGCATGGGCGCCAAGGCGGCGCGAGCCGAACCGGCGGGGCCGCGGCGGGGCCGCGCCGGGGGCCCAAAGGCGTGCGCCCGGACCGGCGGGGCCGCAACGGGGTCGCCGCCAGGCGCGGGGCGGGCCCGCCGCGGCCGCGGCCAGGGCGTGGCGGGGGCACGACATGGGTGCAGCATGGCCCAGGACGACCGCGCCCCGCCCGGGGCCGCTTCCTTCGCGGCGAGCCGGCCGGCGCCGCTGGCGGCAGGCCACCCGCCGGGGCGAGACCCCCGCCCCGGATTGGCCGCGGATGTGCCGGGCTGGTTCGTCCGCCATCCCCTGCCCGGCTTGTCACAACGCGCCGGGCGTGAACCCGTCCCGCTGCGGACAGGTTATGCCCGTGGGGTGGTCATCATGGGCTGGGCGCTGACGCTGGTCGTGGTCGGGCTGGCGCTGCTTCTAGTGGCGCGGCTTGGGATTTTCGCCTTCACCCTGGGCCTGGGGCTCTTGCCCTTCCTCTTGATCGCCGGTGGCGTGGTGTGGGCGGTCTCGACGGCCCTGGCCCGCCGCCGCCCGGGCGCCGGCGGCGGCGACGCCACCTGACGCCACCTGTCCCGGCACTGCTCTACGGACCCGGCGACCGGTCGCGCCGACGGGCATGCCTGCCGGCGCCCGCCTCCGTGCCCCGCATCCGGCCTCGGCGGCGAGCCCGGATACCCTCCGCCGCCCGCCCACGCCTCCCCGCGCCTCATCGCTTGCCCAGCACGTGGATGGCGTGCCCCAGCCCCGCCTCCGCCGCCTCCATCACCGCCTCGCTCAGCGTCGGATGGGCGTGGATCGTCAGGGCCAGGTCCTCCAGGGTCGCCCCCATCTCGATGGCCAGGGCCAGCTCCGCGATCAAATCCGACGCCTCCGGCCCCACGATGCCGGCCCCCAGCACCACCTTGCTCTCCCGATCGGCCACCAGCTTGACGAACCCGTCCCGCTCGCCCAGGGTCAGGGCCCGCCCGTTGGCCGTGTAGGGGAACCGCCCCACCACCGGCTCGTAGCCCTGCTGGCGCGCCTGTTCCTCCGTCAGCCCCACGGTGGCGATCTCCGGGTCGGTGAAGATGGGCGCCGGCACGGCGACGTAATCGGCGGCCGCCGGCAGGCCCGCGATGACCTCCGCCGCCACGATCCCCTCCCGGCTGGCCTTGTGGGCCAGCATGGGCCCGGGCACGATGTCGCCGATGGCGAAGATGTGCCGCTGGCTGGTGCGCAGCTGGCCGTCGACCTTGACCCGGCCCCGTTCGTCCAGCTCCACCCCGGCCAGCTCCAGGCCGAGCCCGTCGGTGTTGGGCCGCCGGCCCACGCTGACCAGCACGGCGTCGGCCGCCACGGCCTGTTCGTCCCCGGACGAACCGGCCCCCTCGCCCCGCGGCTCGGGCCGGTACACCACCCGCACGCCCTCGCCGCCGGGCTCCTCCTCCCAGCGCAGCACCCGGACCCCGGTGTGGACCTTGACCCCCAGCTGGCGGAGCCGCCGGGCCACCACCTGGACCAGCTCGGGATCGGTGCCGGGCAAGAGCTGGTCGGCCAGCTCCAGCACCGTCACCTCCGAGCCCAGCTTGGCCAGGGCGGTGCCCAGCTCGAGCCCGATGTAGCCCCCGCCGATCACCACCAGGCGCAGGGGCAGGTGATCCAGGGACAGCACGTCGGTGGAATCCAGGATCCGCACCCCGTCGAAGGCGAAGCCGGGCAGCTCCACCGGGCGCGACCCGGTGGCCAGGATGCAGTGCTTGAAGCGGTAGACCTCGTTGCCGCCGCCGGGGTTCTCGACCAGCACCTGGTTCGGCCCGGTGAAGGTGGCCCGCCCCTTGACCACGGCGACCCCGTTGCCTTTGAGCAGCTGCTCGACGCCGCCCGTCAGCCGCTGGACCACCGACTGCTTCCAGCCCTGCAAGCGGCTGAAGTCCAGGCGCGCCCCCTCGACCACGATCCCCCGGTCGGCCTCCCGGGCCAGGCGGTGGTACGTCTTGGCCGCGTCGATCAGCGCCTTGGAGGGGATGCAGCCGACGTTGAGGCACACGCCGCCCAGCCGGTCCTTCTCCACCAGGGTGACGTCCTTGCCCAGCTGGGCGGCGCGGATGGCGGCCACGTAGCCGCCGGGTCCTCCGCCGATGACCAGGACTTCCGTCTCCGTCGCCACTTCGCCGACGACCATCGCCCTCATCCACTCCCGTCCCCGGAATCGCCCGGGGGCCCACGCGGGCAGGCCGCAGCCCCCGGTCCCGTCCCGTGGACCCGGACCGCCCTCGGCCTTCGGCCGGTGGATGGCGGCCCGGGCCGGAGTCCTCAGGCCATCTCCAGGAACAGCAGGCTCGGCTGCTCCAGGTAGGCCTTGATCTGGTTGACGAACCGCACCGCGTCGGCGCCGTCGGCCACCCGGTGGTCGAAGCTCAGGGCCAGGTAGGTGATGGTCCGCACCACGATCTGCCCGTCCCGCACCACCGGCGTCTCCCGGAACTTGTGGACGCCCAGGATCGCCACCTCAGGGTAGTTGATGACGGGCGTCGACCACACGCCGCCGCCCAGGGCGCCCACGTTGGTGATGGTGAAGGTGGAACCCCGCACGTCGTCCAGGGCGATCCGCCGCGTCCGGGCCGCCTCGGTAAGGGCTGCGATCTCCCGCGCGATCTGGAAGATGCTCTTGCGGTCGACGTCGCGGACTACCGGGACGATCAGGCCCTCCTCGGTGGCCGTGGCCACGCCGATGTGGTAATAGCCCTTGAGCACGATCTCCTGGCGCTCGTCGTCCAGGCTGGCGTTGAAGACCGGGTGCTGCTGCAGGGCGGCCACCACGGCCTTGGCGATGAAGGGCAGGTAGGTGAGCTTGATCCCCCGCTGCTCGGCCAGGGGCAGGGCCTTGCGCCGCAGCTCGATGAGCTCGGTGACGTCCACCTCTTCCACGTGGGTGACGTGGGGCGCGGTGTACTTCGACTGGACCATCTTCTCGGCGATCCGCTTGCGCAGGCCCCGCAGGGGGATCCGCTGCTCGCCGCCGGGCGGCACGGCCGGAGCGGCCGCGGCGGCCGGTGCAGCCGGGGCTCCCGCTACGGCCGGGGCGGCCGGGGAGGGCAGCGCTGCCGGGGCGCCCGGTGCCGTTGGGGCGCCCGGCCCGGCGGGTCCTGCAACGGCTGGGGATAGTGGCTGGACCGGCGCCGCCGGGGCAGCCACCGGCGTGCCTGCTGCGGACGAACCGGCCGGCGCCGCGGCGGCCGGAACGCCAGGCCGGGCATCCCCCGGCGCGGCGGCCGGCACCGGGCCCCCCACCGGAGCCGCCACCGGCCCCGCCCCGCCCGCCGCCTGCCGGGCGGCGAAGGCCCGCACGTCGTCGGCGGTCACCCGGCCCGCCGGGCCGGTCCCCGGCACCAGGCGCAGGTCGACGCCCAGCTCCCGGGCCAGCCGCCGGGTAGCCGGCGTCGCCAGCACCCGGCGGCCGGCCGCGTCCACCCCGCCCGCAGCCGGAGCCGCGGCCGGGCTCGGGGCCGGCGCCGCCGCCGGCCCCGCCTCAGCGCCCCCGGGGACGGCCGGGCCCGTCACCGCCGCCGCGCCCCCGGGAGCCGCCCCCGCGGCCGCGACCGGCGCCCCGGCCGCGGCCGGTTCCTCCGCCCGGGCTGCGGTGTCGATCACCACGATCACGCTGCCGACCTGGACCACGTCCCCCTCGGCGGCCCGCAGTTCCGCCACCACGCCCGCCACCGGCGAGGGGATCTCCACCGTGGCCTTGTCGGTCTGGACCTCCACCAGGGGCTGGTCTTCCTGGACCCGGTCCCCGGGTTTGACCAGCCAGCGGACGATCTCCCCCTCGTGGATGCCCTCGCCCACGTCGGGCAGCCGGAATTCGTACGCCATCCGCCGCACCTCGCTTTTCCGGGGCCCCGCCTGGCCGTTGCCGGGTCAGAAGTTCAGGACCCGCTCCACGCCCCGGATCACCCGGTCCTTGTTGGGCAGGTAGTAGTCTTCCAGGTGGAAGAGGGGCATGGGGGTGTCGAAGCCGGCCACCCGGTAGACCGGCGCCTCCAGGTACAGGAGGGCCCGCTCGTTGATCAGCGCCACGATCTCCGCGCCGAAGCCCGCTGTCTTGGGCGCCTCGTGGACCACCAGGGCACGGCCCGTCTTCTGCACCGCCGCCACGATGGCGTCCACGTCCACCGGGCTCAGGGTCCGGAGGTCGACGATCTCGCACTCGATGCCCCGGCCGGCCAGTTCCTCCGCCGCCTCCTCCACGATCCGCACCATGGCGCCCCAGGTGAAGATGGCGATGTCCCGCCCCTCCCGCACCGTGCGGGCCCGGCCGATGGGCACGGTGTAGGCCTCCTCGGGCACCTCCTGGCGGAAGGCGCGGTAGATCCGCTTGGGCTCGAAGAAGATCACCGGATCGGGGTCGCGGATGGCGGCGATCAACAGGCCCTTGGTGTCGTAGGGCGTGCTGGGGACGACCACCTTGAGCCCCGGCTGGTGGATGTACCAGGCCTCGGGGCTGTCCGAATGGTGCTCGGGGGCGCGGATGCCGCCGCCCCAGGGCGCCCGGATCACCAGCGGGCAGGTGAACCGCCCGCGGGAGCGGGCCCGGATGCGGGCGGCGTGGTTGACGATCTGGTCGAAAGCGGGGGCCATAAAGCCCTCGAACTGGATCTCCGCCACGGGCCGCAGGCCGTAGATCGCCATGCCGATGGCCGTGCCCACGATCCCCGACTCCGCCAGGGGCGTGTCGATCACCCGGTCGCCGCCGAACCGCTCGTAAAGGCCTTCGGTGGCCCGGAAGACGCCGCCGTTGACGCCCACGTCCTCCCCCAGGACGACGACCCGGTCGTCCAGCTCCATCTCGGTGCGCAGGGCGTCGGCCACCGCCTGGACGATGGTCAGCTTGGCCATCACCGCCCACCCCCCTCAAGGCCGCTGGGGCCCGGTGCGCCGCCCAATTCCTCCAAGAGCTCCTGCCGCTGCTCCTTGAGGTGCCAGGGCAGCTGGGCGTAGACGTAGTCGAAGATGGCCTCCGGGGAGGTCCGGGGCATGGCCTCCACCGCCTGAACCGCGGCGGCGATGCGCTCCCGGGCCTCTTCGGCCAGGGCCTGGTCCTTCGCCTCGTCCAGCAGCCCCTTCGCCTGGAGGAACCGGCGCATGCGGGTCAGCGGATCCCGCCGCTCCCGCCACTCCTCCAGCTCCTCCCGGGCCCGGTAGCGGGTCGGGTCGTCGGCAGTGGTGTGGGGGCCGAAGCGGTAGGTCACGGCCTCGATCAGGGTCGGCCCCTCGCCGGCCCGGGCCCGCTCCAGGGCCTCCCGGGTCACCTTGTAGACCGCCAGCACGTCGTTGCCGTCGACCCGGACGCCCGGGAAGCCGTAGGCCACCGCCTTCTGGGCGATGGTCTCGCTGGCCGTCTGGCGGTGCAGCGGCACGCTGATGGCGAACTGGTTGTTCTGGCAGAAGAAGACCACCGGCGCCTTGAACACGCCGGCGAAGTTGCAGCCCTCGTGGAAGTCGCCTTCGGAGGTGGCCCCGTCGCCGAAGTAGACGATGAAGGCCCGCCGGTCGCCGCGGATCTTGGCCGCCCAGGCGGCGCCGACGGCGTGGGGGATCTGGGTGGCGATGGGCACCGCCACGGTGAAGACGTTGACGTCCGGCGGGATCCGGTTGCCCTCCTCCCGGCCCATCCAGTACAGCAGCACGTTCTCCATGGGCAGGCCGTGGATCATGGTCACCGCGTGCTCGCGGTAGGAGGGGAAGACCCAGTCCTCGGGCTGGAGGGCGAAGGCGCTGCCCACCTGGGCCGCCTCCTGGCCCGACAAGGGCGCGTAGGTCCCCATCCGTCCCTGGCGCTGCAGGTTGAGACACCGCTCGTCGAACAGCCGGGCGAAGACCATCCACCGGTAGAACTCCAACAGCTTCTCATCGGTAAGATCCGGGGCCGGCTCCCCGACCAGGTTGCCGTCGGGGTCCAGCACCCGGACCATCTCGAAGGTCTCCTCCCGGAGGTGGTGCAAGCTGCCCACGCCGATCCCCCCTCATCCAGCAGCCCCGGACGCCGCATACGTCCCCCGCCAGCGGCCACGGGACCGCCCCCTGGTCCGTTCCGGCATCCCTTGAGCCGGTCCGCAGGCTTACAAACGGTCGTTTGACCAAACCCATCGCCATCAGTTCGGTTGGCGGCCTGGGGTTCCCTGCCTACTCCTCCTCGAAGCCAAAGTCGGTGAACTTCAACGTGGCGCAGTTTTCCCGCACGGTGCGGACGACGTGCTCGGGGAACCCCTCCGGCGCCCGCACGGTGATCTCCAGCACCACCTCGACCTCGGCACCCGTCAGGGCCTTCATGTGGGCGATGACCTCCTCGGCGATACGGCCGGCGTTTGCCCCCACCCGCAGGGGGTGGAGGGTGGCCCGCCCGTGGAAGCGACGGAACTTGCTCGTTGTTGGACCGTTGTCGTCGTCTGGAGCGGGCTCGCCACCGGTCCCCGCACCGCCCGTCCCGTCAGTCCCGCCGCCCGCCGGCCCCGGCGGGTTGGGTGGGGTGGGGGGCGAAACCAGTTCGCTCTTCAGCTGGCGCTCGGCCACCTGCGGCCGCACCACCAGCCCCGTGGGCGCGGCCGGGTCCAGGTCGATGGCCTGTCCCGCCCGCAGCCCGCGGTAGCGGCCCGCCCCTTCGTCATACCCCTCGGCGAAGGCGAACCCGTCGTGGATCCAGGTCAACATGTTGACGCCACTCTTCACCGCCTCGACCAGCACCGACGGGTCGCGGAGCCGCGGCAGGTACACGTAGCGGAAGAAGTCTTCCACCAGCTGCCGGATTTCCACGTGGTCGCCGCGCCAGAGGGGCACGTTGTCCAGTGAGAGGCGCAAGACGTTGCCGCCCAGGGTGGTGTAGAGCTTGCCCTCCGGCCCAAGCTTCTTGACGATCCGGTCCACCAGGCCACCCGACCCGGACACCCGGACGGCGGTCCACTCCATGTCACCCCGGGGGTCGGGCTGCTCGGGGACCAGGACCCACTGAAAGGCCTCCTCCAGCCGCAGGTTCACCGTCGCATCGGCATCCGCCCTTTGGCGCTCGGCCGTGCGGGTCTGGTGGGGATCCAGGTTGAGGGCCTCCCGATCCCGCAGGATGGAATCCCAGGCCAGGAACCGCCGCACCGCCTCGTCCAGGCCGTCCAGCTGGGTGCGATCGACGGCCAGGAAGATCAGGGTGTTCCGGTACACCCGGGGCTGGTTGCCCCGCCACTCCAGGATCTGGGCGGCGGCCGCCTGGGCCGGGCTCTCGCCGCTGCGCTGGTGGGGGGCATCCAGGCCCAGAATCACCAGCCGGGCGGCCGGTTCGTCCGGGATCTCGTGGCTCGAGCGGGGGAAGGGGTGGATCCCGGCAAACACGCTGCTCTCGCGCCTCACCTGCTCGCGGACCCGCCGCTCGATCTCTTCGGCCACCCGGTCCGACTGGCCCCGGAGCTGTTCGGCCCGTTCCCCCGCCAGGCTGTTGACGTTGGGCTGCGGCGCGTACCAGTACCGGGTCCCGTCGGTGTAGAGGTAGGTCGCCCGGGTGGCCAGGCGCCGCAGAGCATCGCCGAACACGTTGGGCGATTCGCCAGGGCCGACGCAGCCGAGCCGGATCCGCCGGTCGTCCAGGCCCCGGTTGGCGGCGGTATAGGTGGGGGCGGAACCCAGGAAGATGGTCCGGGCCACCCGGCGGGTGGCGCCATAACGGCCGAAGGTGCTGGACTCGCCATCGATCTGCCGGGGCAGGGCCCCCTCGCCGTCCACATCCCGCTGGATGACGGGCACCCAGTTGTCCGTCAGGTAGCGGGTGAGCTCCGACTGGACCCGGGGATCGTCCATGGGCAGGGTCGAGGGGAGGATCAGGGGGCTGCGGTCTCCCTGCTCCCACAGGCTGTGAATCACGGCAGCCATCAGCCGCAGGACGCCCCGGGTGCGTTGGAACCGGACCAGGGTCGCCCAGTCGCCGTAGAGGCGGTCGAAGACCTCGGGGTGGATGGGGTAGGCCGCCTTGATGCGCCGCTCGTACTGGGGTTCCCGGCACTCGGCGGGGAACTCCCCGGGGTGCTTCTGGTAGAGCTCGGCGAAGGCCCGGGCCACCACGTCCCGCGCCTGGAACTGCTCGGGGTCCGTCATGGGCTCAAAAAGCCGGCGCCGGACGATCTCGAAGCTTTCCTCGGCGGTGGCGGGCCGCCACGGCACCTCCACACGGCCGATGACGTTGCGCAGGCGCTCCAAGGCCTCCCGGCCCCGGGAGCCGCCCACCTCCTCGTCTTCCGCGCCGGAGCGGGTGGCACCGAGCGGCTCGGATGCGGGCAGGCTCACCACCAGCAGGGCGTGGGGGACGGTCTTCACCGCCTCGGTGAGGGTCTGGGCGAAGGTGAACTGGGTGTCGAAGGTCCCCGCCGGCAGGTCCCCCGCGTCGTGGAGCTGGCGGGCATAGGCCACCCACTCGTCGATCAGGATCAGGCAGGGCCCGTAGTCCGCCAGCAACTGGCGCAGGGTGTCGCCGGGGTTGGTGGCCCGCTCGTCGTCGGCCCGCACCCGCTCGTAGGCTTCCCGCCGCCCCAGCTGCCAGGCCAGCTCGCCCCAGAGGGTCCGGACCACCGTGCCGTCGTCCTTGACGCTGGGGTTGCCGGGCGAGATGCGGTTGCCCACCAGCACCACCCGCCGCGCCCGGGGGATGGAGCCGAAGCCGGCCTCGGCCAGGACCTCCTCCACCCCCGGCAGGCTCCCGGGCCCGAGGCCCGAGAACAGGTGGTAGAGGGCCAGCATGGAGTGGGTCTTGCCGCCGCCGAAGTTGGTCTGGAGCTGGACCACGGGGTCGCCGCCCTGGCCCGAAAGCCGCCGCACGGCGTTGACCAGCAGCCCCTTCAGGCTCTGGGTCAGGTAGGTGCGGCGGAAGAACTCGGCCGGGTCCTGGTACTCGGGGCGGGCCCCGCCGTGGTACACCTGCCAGAGGTCGGCGGCGAACTCGGCGTTCTGGTAGCGGCCACTGGCCACGTCCTCGTGGGGGCTCACCACCTCCCGCCACGGCTTGAGGACCCCGCTGGCCGCCGCCTCGATCAGGGAGCCGCCCGCCTTGCGCCGCTGCTGCCGGACCTTTTCATCGAACTGGATGCGCAGCAGCTCGGCGGCCATGCGGTCCAGTTCCTCCGCCTCGGGGGCGGCGATGGCGGCCAGCAGGCGCCGGGCGGAATCCAGGACCCGGTAGGTGTCGTCGCTGCTGAAGGGTTCCTGATGGGCCCAGCGGTTCCGCCAATCCCGGAGTTCCGAGACGAAGCTGCGCTCGGCGTGGCCCAGGGTATGCTTGAACACGTCGTTCCAGGTGTTCCACATCAGCTTCAGGAGCAGGGAGACATCCCACTCTTCCACCGGCTTCTCGGCCACCAGCGGATCGTCCAGAAACCGGAGGAGGACCCGGTCGTCGACCCGCCCCTCCTTGCGGGCCAGGCGGATCTCCCGGGCGACGAAGGGCGCCAGCCCGTTGCGCAGAAGTTCCAGGGCCCGGCGCACCCGCTCGTGGTTGCTCACGGCCATGGTTCCACCCCCCAATCGGCGCCTTCCGAACCGGTCACAGCACGCTCATCTGCTCGCCCGGGCGCTCCTTGATTTGCCGCAACAATTCGGGCCAGGCGATGACCAGGGCGTTGTACGCCAATGCGTCCTGGGTCCGCCCCTTGCGTTCGCTGATGCGGAAGAGCCGGTACGCCAGGTCGCGCACCATCTCCGCCCGGCCACCCAGGCCCGCCAGCAGCCGGGCCGTGGCGGCCTCGCCGGCCCCCTCGTGGTAGTAGACCCGGAGCAGCTGGTGGGTGGCGCCCCAGATGGTGGGCGCCTCGTCCCGGGCGGGATCCCAGTTGGGGTCCAGTTCCTCCGGCCGCAGGAGCCGCACGCGACCCCGCTGAGCTCGGACGATCCCGGCGTGCTCCAGGGTCGCGGGGCTCGTCACCTTGGCCTTGGAGAGCAGTTCCGCGTCCCCGAACTCCCCCTCGTCGAACCCGTGCTGCTCGTACCAGGTGATGGCCCAGCGGGTCTCGTTGTCGAAATCGTCCTCCTGCTCCTCTAGCACCTCACTGGCCATCCGGTTGATCAGGGCCAGGGCGGTGCGGACCGTCATGGGCCGGCCGTCGGGCTCCAGGACGCGGCTGTAGCGCGAGAACACGGCCATGCCAGGCCCAATGGCGGCCTGGGCGAAGTCGACGGGGGCGATGTTGCCCTGCTGCAAGCGCTTGATGGCGACGGGGAGTTCGCGCTTCAGCTCAGCCATAAAGCCACGGCGGTCGATCTGGGGTGCGTCCTCGGGCCGAGGCCGGCAGGCCAATACGATGTAAGAAGCTAAGGCATTGGTGTTCATGGAGATCATCCGCCACTTTTGCGAGGCCCGAACCGGCCAGGTGGCGGTGATTTGAAAGCCCGTGCCGATCAGGGCCTCCAGCATGGTCTCCCAGCCGGTGGTGCGGTCTACCCGGTTGCCGTTGGCCGGTCCGGCTTCGTCATCCGTGGCGCTCTCTTCGTCGTCCTGCTTGAAGGCGTAGTAGACCGTCAGGGGAAACCGCGGGTCCATCTTCTCGCGCAGCTGCCCAAAAGCCCGGCGGAAGCCTTGCTCGAAGTGCTCCTTCGCCTTGTGCCTGTCACCGTCAAACCGCTCCGGCGCCGCCACCAACTCCGGCTCCTTCGGGACGAGGATGGTGGCGAAAAGTTCCGGATAGAGATCACCGATGGTACGCCGCAGCCACACGTAGAAGAAGTCGGAGAGGGCCGCGTAGCCGATATTGTCGTAGTAGGGCGGATCGGTGCTGACGAGGAGGTTCTTGAGGTGATCCCACGGCCGAGCAGCGTCGAGAGAGCGGACATGCCCCGGAGACTTTGGAACTCCTACAACAGGAATAGTCTCGATGGCATCAGCGCATATATTGACCGCATTATACAAGCAAATGGCCTTTTCACCTAGGAGATTAGCTTCAGCGAAATCCCATACCATCGGGATAGCTTGGCGGCCAAATAGGTGCATCTGTTGTTGACCACTCGGTTTCCACGTGCTCAAGGCATTGTTAAAATCCGCGCACCTGTCAAGCGCCAGTGCAAGAAAAACTACCACTGCAGCGGCGTAGGTATCTGCCTCGTCGTGCGACAACCCGGCCGCAGCCGCATCCCGCCGCACGTCCGCCCGCACTTCCCGTACCAGGTCCGACAGCGTCACCATCGCCGTGAGCTGGCGCGGGGTAAAGAGGTCGCCCCATTGTGCAAAGCCGTACGGTGTACACGTACCACCTGTAAGGCGCTCGGGCACGCTGCCCTCGGGCTTCCATTCCGGCGTCGCCCGCCGGGCAACCGCTTCGTGCTCCTCGGTAGCGGGGAGATACACCCGGCCGCGCCCCGTATCTGCCACGATGGCCACCAGGCGTTCTTCCATTCGCCCGGCCTTTCCTTGCGCCTTGATGTAGTCGTCCTTGATCGTGTCCCCGGTCAGGAGACACCGGAAGGTCGCCCGGCCGGTCTTCGTTCCCGCTTTCACCGCCGCCCTGTCCCTGGGTGCCCCGGTGCGCACGACGAAGCACCAGGCGCCGGCCGCCCGGTCCACCACCGGCTCCAGGTACGCCTCGCTGCCCTTCTTGCTCGAAAGCCAGAAGGTGCTCATGAGAGGCACGTGGGCACCCCGGGCTGCCGGGTTGGGGCTCGGCACGGTCCGGGCCCAGATCCAGGCGATGACCGGAAGTTCCTTGCCGACGAACCGCTGCAGGTCCGGCCGTCCCTCGGCCATCTCCGGGGTCACCTTGACCGGGGGATAGAGGTGACCGATCTTCTGCCGCGCCCGTTCCAGGACGACCCGGCCGTAGTAGCGCACGTCGGCCGCCAGTCCCTTGGTACCCCGCCAACCGGTTTGGCCTCCGACCTTGCGGCGGTCTTCCGGATTCACGGGCGGGTGGTCCGTCCACCGGGGCGCGATCTCCAGGTTGCACTTGTTGAGGAGAACCGCCACCGGGTTGATGTCGCCGGCATAGGCTTCAAACCCCAGCCGGGCCGCCTCCAGCGGGATGGAGCCGCCGCCCGCGAAGGGATCCAACACCGGAGGCAGCTTGCCGTCGCAATGCTTGAGCATCTCGGCCCGGGCTTCGGCGTAGACCTCCGGGTGATTGTGCAGCTGCTTTTGCATCATCTTCCGGATGATCCCGAAGAGGCGCTCCCGCTCCCGGGCCTGGTCCTCCTCGGTGGGAAACCGGTCAGGGTGGCTCGACGGATCATCCACCACCGAGGCGAACAGCACCGCCCGGGCCACCGGCAGGGGAAGCCGGGCCCACCAGTGGTGGATCCCCTTGGGGTGAGGACCGATGCCGGGCATCTTGTCGTAGGCCGAGGCATCGTTGATCTCAGGCAATGGCAGAGCGACCTCGATCAACTTCTTGCGGGTCACGTACGGTCACACCTCTCTGAACCCAAAGTCATTCGCGGAAAGCAGATTAGCGGGGAACTTCACCCCGGCTCCACAATTCATCCCAGTCGTAGTTGACGCTGGCCGCCCCGAAATCGGGTTCCCGTCGGAACGGCCGCCGCACGTACCGGACCCCCTGCACCCGGCCCCCCTCCACCTGGACCAGCGCCAGGATGTAGTCGTCGGGCTTGTTGAGGGCCGTCAGGATCTCGTTCTTGGTCACCGTCACCGTCCGGGCGCCGGCGACGCGGCCCTTGACCTCGATGAAGCGAAGCCGGCCCGGCTGGGCGGGGATCCGGGATTCGATGTCGTAGCCGCAGCGGTCGCGGCTGACGTCGCGGGGCTCGTAGCCGAGGGCCCGCTCGGCCTCCAGCACCGCCTCCATCGCCAGGCGCTCCACGGCTTCCGTCTCCCGGGCGAACAGGCCGGGTTCGTCCCCTTGGCCGTCGCCCCGCAGGCGGCGCAGGAGTCCGGCCGGCACCACCAGGGCATAGCCGAGGATCTCCGGCGGCAGGGGGGCCAGGTGCTTCTCCTCCTCCAGCTCCCGCAGCCGGGCCGCCAGGCGGGCCTCCAGCTCCGTGGCCCGCTGGCGGGCCCGGGCCGAGTTGATCCGGGCGTTGACCTTGCCCGCCTGCTCCTGCAGCCGCAGTTCCTCTGCCCGGTGGTCCCAGTAGGCGATCTCCTTGGTCAGCCGGTCCTTGACGGCGGCGATGGTCTTCTCCACCAGGGGGATCTTGTTCCGCCGCACCTCCTCCAGGTGATCGGGCACCAGGTGCTCGACGGCGTAGGCCACGGCCCGGGCTTCCAGGTCGTGGGCCTGGGCGCCCGGGAAGAGACCGTCCAGGGCCGGGGCCAGGAGCGCCTTTTCGTCCTCCTTGAGGGGCCGGTAATCCAGGTACGGCGCGTAGCCGGCATGGCGGGCATGGCCGCCGGTGTCGATCTCCACGAACTGGAGCCGCCGGGAGATGACCCGCACCTGGCCCTGGCCGTTGACCCGGCCGTCGCGGATCGCATGCTCCAGGTAGAACAGCCAGCGGGGCGTCTCGCCGGGATCCTGGTCGTCCACCAGCACCGCCCCCTGCTTCAGCAGCGGCCGGTACCGCTCCAGGATCACGTCCAGGGTGGCGTCGAGCAGCGGGTGGCCCGGGCAGACGAAGGCGGCCAGCGGGCGGCCGGGGACCCGGATGCGCTCCTTCTCGAAGCAGATCCGTTCATACCGGGGCAGGACCGGCGCCCCCCGGCCGATCACCCGGTCCCGCTGGCGGACCACCGCGGGCACGTGGGTGACCTCGTAGCGGCGGGTCTCCCGCTCCCGGACGCTGCCGCCCAGGCGCTGGAAGGCTTCGAGGAAGAAGGCCTCGATGAAGTGGGGCTGGAGCCGCCGGGCTTCGGCCCGCTCCATCTCCTCTTTAATCTGCTGGATGGCGCGGGCGTCCAGGGCGTCCCGGGCCAGGTTCCCCTCGTCCAGAAGCTGCCGCAAACGCTCCCGATCGAGCCGCTGGTCGACCACCTGCGTCAGGCGGGCCCGCACGTCGGGCCGGTCACCATAGCGGATGGCGTCGATCATGAGCTTCCGCAGCTCGGCCCCGTCGATGGCCTTGCCCAGGACGTCGAAGACCCGGCCGCCCAGAGCCGCCTGCTCGATCTCCAGCTTCCGGAGCAGGGCCAGGTAGACCTCGCCCTCCCGGGTGTTCTGGGCCACCAGGTTCCACAGGTGGCAGACCTCGGTCTGGCCGATCCGGTGGATGCGCCCGAACCGCTGCTCCAGCCGGTTGGGGTTCCAGGGCAGGTCGTAGTTGACCATGAGGTGGGCCCGCTGGAGGTTGATGCCCTCTCCCGCGGCGTCGGTGGCCACCAGCACGTGGACGTCGGGGTCCTGGGTGAAGGCCTCCTGCACCTTGCGGCGTTCTTCCCGGCCCATGGTGCCGTCGATGACGACCACGGCCTCCGGGCGTCCCAGCAAGGTCTGGATCCGCTCGGCCAGGTACCGGGCCGTATCCCGGTGCTCGGTGAAGATCACCAGCTTGCGGCGGTGACCCCGGGCGTCGAACATCACGTCCCGGTCCTGGAGGATCTTCGACAGTTCCTCCCACTTGCGGTCGGTCCCGCTGTGCCGCACCTGCAGGGCCAGCGCCTCCAGGTCCCGCAGGGTCTCGATCTCCGCCCGCAGCTCGGCGATGGTCTGGGCGGCCGTCGCCTGGTCGACGATGGCCTCTTCCAGTACCTCCCGCTCCTCGGCCGGCACGTCCTCCTCCAGGTCGGCCAGTTCGTCCGGATCGAGGTGGGGCAGCTCGTTCCACCACCCCCGGACCCCGGTGCGGCCGTTGGCGCCGTCGACCGCCGCGCCCACCGCCGCCAGGCGCCGCTGGGCCTCGGCGCCCCGGCGCAGGGTCTCCTCCTCCCGCAGCCGCCGCTCCAGCCGCTCCCGCCGCCGGCGCAGGGACTGGTAGATCGCCTCGGGGGAGGAGGCCAGCCGTCGCTGCAGGATCGTCAGGGCAAAGCCCACGGTGCCCTTGCGCCCCTCGTTCTGCAGGGCGTCGGCGCGGTTGAACTCCTCCCGCACGTATTCGGTGACGGCCTTATACAGGGCGGCCTCGCCGTCGGAGAGCTGGTAGGCGACGGTATACGCCTTCCGTTCCGGGAAGAGGGGCGTCCCGTCGAACCGCACCAGGTCCTCCTTGATCATCCGGCGCATCAGGTCGGACACGTCGGTGGTGTGGACCCCGTCCCGGAACCGCCCTTCGAACCGGTCGCCGTCCAGCAGGGCCATGAAGAGCTGGAAGTCTTCCTCCTTGCCGTTGTGGGGCGTGGCCGTCATGAGGAGCAGGTGCCGGGTGAGGGTCCCCAGCAGCTTGCCGAGCTTGTAGCGCTTGGTTTCCTTGATCTCCCCAGCAAAGAAGGACGCCGACATCTTGTGGGCCTCGTCGACCACCACTAGGTCCCACTCGGTCTGGGCCAGCTTGGCCTGGAGGCCCTCGTTCCGGGCCAGCTTGTCGAGGCGGGCGATGACCCAGTCCATCTCCGCCAGGGCGTTGCCCGTCAAGGCCGCCTCGATGCGGTCGTTGGTGAGGATCTCGAAGGGAAGGTCGAACTTGGCGGACAGCTCGTCCTGCCACTGCTCGGCCAGGCTGCCCGGGCAGACGATGAGGCAGCGGCGCACGTCGCCCCGGAGCTTGAGCTCCTTGATGAGGAGCCCGGCCATGATGGTCTTGCCTGCCCCGGGGTCGTCGGCCAGGAGGAACCGGAGGGGCTGGCGCCGCAGCATCTCCCCGTAGACCGCGGTGATCTGGTGGGGCAGCGGCTCGATCAGCGACGTGTGCACGGCCAGCAGCGGATCGAACAGGTGGGCCAGGCGGATCCGCGCCGCCTCGGAGACCAGGCGCAGGGCCGCCCCGTCGGCATCCAGGTTCCACGGCCGGCCCGGCGTGACGATCTCCAGGGAGGGTTCGCGATCGCGGAAGACCAGTTCGGTGCCGGGCCGCCCCGACCCGTCCTTGTAGACGATCTCGATGGCGTTGGACCCATACCAGCGGACGTCGACCACGGTCACCGGTCCGCCGGGCAGGATCCCGTTGAGCCGCGTTCCTCGGGTGATCTGTTCCAGACGAACCAAGGCCGGCATCCCTCTTTCGCGCACGGGGCACGGTCCCGCGTGGAGCGAGGAGGGACGTGCCCTTGCCCCCGTTGGGGGATCCCGCCAGTTTTGGGTTGTAGCCCCTGGTTGTAGCTCCCTGTCGGGGATCCCGACGGTTCGTCGTTTTCTTCGACACCGGAGCGAAACCTCCCCCCGGCGGAGGCGGGCTCCGGGTCGCAACGGCCTGGGGTGCGGGGAGTTGGAGCAGTTTGGGGCGGGGTGGGATGGCGGCGGTGAGAACCATGGGGTTGCAGCGATTGTTAGTTTGGCGAATATTTAGTGTAACGGATGGAACGGAACCAGCCGCCCGGTCCGGACATGGTCGCCGGGCGGGGGTCGAGGGAGCGTGCTGACGATGGAGCCGGCTTCGCCACCTGCCACCGGCCCCGCCGCGTCCGGGCCCGGGCCCGTCCCACCCGAGGCCTGTGCCCGCGCCATCATGGAGACCATCCCAGCGGCCATGCGCCTGCTCCGCACCGAGATGCGCCGGCCCCACCAGGGGCGGCTGTCGGTGCCCCAGTTCCGGGCCCTGGTGTACCTCCAGCGCCATCCCGGCGCCTCGGTCAGCGACGTGGCCGGGCACCTGGGGGTCACGCTGCCCACGGCGTCGGCCCTGATCGACCGGCTGGTGCAGCGGGGACTGGTCAGCCGGGAGCGGGCCCCCCAGGAGCGGCGGCGGGTGGTCCTCCACCTGACACCGGCCGGCACCGCCATGGTCGACGTCTCCCGGCGGCACACCGTGGCGCGCCTTGAGGAGCGGTTGGCCGCCCTGGACCCGGCCGACCTGGTGGCCCTGGACCGGGGCCTTCGGATCCTGCGGGCGGCGGTGCTGGAACCGGCGGGGGACGAACCGGCTCGCTCCGGCCCCGCAACCCCCGGGCCGGGGGCCCGCAACTCCGGCCCCGATCCAGCCCGGCCCGCCGAACCTGCGGCGAAGGGAGGTGGCCTGCGGTGACCGGGCCCGTCCACGGCCCGGCGCCGGGCATGCCGGCCGCGGGGACCGCCACTCCCACCCCTCCGCCCCCCGCCGTGGAGGCGGACGGCCTCTGCCGGTTCTTCCAGGACGTGGTGGCGGTGGACCGCCTCGACCTCCAGATCCCCGCGGGTTCCATCTTCGGCCTGCTCGGCCCCAACGGCGCCGGCAAGAGCACGACCATCAAGATGCTGACGACCCTGTTGCCCCCCAGCGCCGGCACAGCCCGGGTGGCGGGGTTCGACGTCACCCGCCAGCCCGCCGCCGTCCGGCAGCGGGTGGGCTACGTGCCCCAGTTCCTCTCCGCCGACGGGGCCCTCACGGGCTACGAGAACCTGCTGATCTTCGCCAAGCTCTACGGCATCCCCGCCCGGGAGCGGCGGCGGCGGATCATGGAGCTCCTGGAGCTGGTCGGCCTGGCCGGGGCGGCCCACATCCAGGTCCGGCGGTATTCGGGCGGCATGATCCGCCGGCTGGAGATCGCCCAGTCCCTGCTGCACCGCCCGGCGGTGCTGTTTCTGGACGAACCGACCGTGGGCCTCGACCCCACGGCGCGGCGCGGCGTCTGGGAGCAAGTCCGGCTCCTGCGGGAGCGCTTCGGCACCACGGTCGTCCTGACCACCCACTATATGGAGGAGGCCGACGAGCTCTGCGACCAGGTGGCCATCCTCCACCGGGGCCGGGTGGCGGCGGTGGGCTCGCCGGCCGACCTGAAGGCCCAGGTGGGGCCGGGTGCCACGCTGGAGGACGTGTTCGTCCACTTCACCGGCAGCTCGCTGGAGACGGGAGGGAGTTATCGCGATGTCGCCCGGACCCGCCGCACCGCCCGGCGCCTCTCCTGACACCGGCGGTGCACTCGCCGCCAACCCCGGCCGCACCGCCAGCCCCCGCGGCACCATTCCCGCACCGGGAAGAACCGGCGCCGCCGCCCTGGAGCCCGGGCCGCTGGCCCGGGCGGCCGCGTTCGTCCGCCAGACCCTGGCCATCGTGGAGGCCGAGGTGCGCAAGCTGCGCCACGACCCGGTGGAGCTCCTCACCCGGGCGGTCCAGCCGGCCCTGTGGGTGCTGGTCTTCGGGCAGGTAATGGGGCGGCTGCGCGGCATCCCGACCGGCGGCCTGCCCTACCTCGACTTCATGGCGCCGGGCATCCTGGCCCAGAGCACCCTGTTCGTGGCCATCTTCTACGGCATCTCGCTGATCTGGGAGCGGGACCTGGGCATCCTGCACAAGTACATGGCCAGTCCGGCGCCGCGGTCCGCCCTGGTGCTGGGCAAGGCGCTGTCGGCGGGCGTGCGGGGGGTGAGCCAGGCCGCGGTCGTGTACCTGCTGGCGGCGGCGACGGGGGTGGCGGTGCGCCACGACCCGGCCGCCCTGGTGGGAGTGGTGGGGGTCGTAGTGCTGGGCGCCGCGGTCTTCTCCACCTTCTCGCTGGTGGTGGCGTGCCTGGTGCGGACGCGGGAGCGGTTCATGGGCATCGGCCAGGTCCTCACCATGCCCCTGTTCTTCGCCAGCAACGCCATCTACCCGCTGAGCCTGATGCCGGCCTGGCTCCACGGGGTGGCGCGGGTGAACCCGCTGACCTACCAGGTCGACGCCCTGCGGTCGCTGATGATCCAGGGCGGCTCCAGCCAGTTCGGCCTGGCGTGGGATCTGGGGGCGCTGGCCCTGGGGCTGGTGGTCCTGGTGGCCGTGGCCTCCCGGCTCTACCCCCGGGCGGTGACGTGAGGTGGAGGCGGTGGGTCGAGACGAACCAGCGGGCCTTTCCGGCGACCCCGGCCATGCCGGGAACGCCACCGGCCGGCGTGAGCGGGGACGCGGCGTCGCCCGGGCCCCCAGGCATGGCCTCCTCCTGGCCGCGGTGGCCTTTGGCGCCCTCCTGAACCCCCTCAACTCGTCCATGATCGCCGTGGCACTGCCGGCCATCGCCCGGGATTTCGGGGTGCCCATCGGCCGGCTGACCTGGGTGATCGCCGCCTTCTACCTGGCCAGCGCCGTGGGCCAGCCGGTGATGGGCAAGGTGGCCGACCTGGCGGGGCGGCGGCGGATCTTCTTCGCGGGGCTGGCCCTGGTGGCCCTGGCCTCGGCCCTGGCGCCCCTGGCGCCGACCCTGGGGGCGCTGGTGGCGGCCCGCGTCCTGCAGGCCGTGGGCAGCTCCAGCCTTTACCCCGCGGGGATGGCGGCGGTCCGCGACGCCTTCTCCGGTCGCACGGGCCAGGCCCTGGGGATCCTGGCGGTGTTCGCCTCGACCTCGGCGGCCCTGGGCCCTTCCCTGGGCGGCTTTCTGGTCCAGGCCGGCGGCTGGCAGGCCCTCTTTGACGTCAACTTCGTCCCCGTGGCCCTGAGCGTGCTCCTGGCCTGGCGCGCCTTCCCGGTCGACGGCCCGGACCGGCGGCGCGGGCTGCACGGTCCGGGCGGGGTGGCGCCGGCCGGCGGGTTCCGGCAGCTGGGCCGCCGGCTCGATCTGCCGGGGATGATCCTCTTCGCCGGGACGGTGGCCTTTGGCCTGGCGGCCCTTCTGTCCCTCGCCGAGCCCCGCCCGGCCTGGTGGGCGGCGCCGGTGGCGGCCGGCCTCGCCCTGGCCCTCGCCCGGTGGGAGGGCCGGGTCCGGTCCGCCGGGCGGGAGCCCTTCCTGGACCTGGAGGTGCTGCGCCGCGACCGGGCCCGCAGCGCCGTCTACGGCGCCTGGATCCTCTCCAACCTCGCCTTCTACACGGTCTTCTTCGGCATGCCCGCCTTCTTCGAAGAGGTCCGCCTCCTGGACCCCCAGGCCAGCGGGCTGATGATGCTCTCCGTCGCCGGGTTCAGCAGCGTGGCCTCGCCCCTGGTGGGCCGGTGGGTCGACCGGGCGGGCCACCGGCCGGCCCTGTGGGCGGCCGGCCTTTCCCTGCTGGCCGGCGCCGCGGCCCTCTGGGCCGCCGGCCCCGGCGCCCCCCTGGCCCTGCTCTTCGTGGTCCTCGCCTTTCTGGGGGCCAGCAACGGGGTGAACAACCTGGCGCTGCAGGCCGCCCTGTACCGGTTCGTCCCGCGGGAGGAGACGGGGGCCGCCTCGGGGCTTTACATGACCTGCCGCTACATCGGCAGCATCCTCTCCAGCAGCTTGCTCGGCCTCATCCTCGCGGGGCCGGTGGGGGGTGCCATGCTGCGCCAGCTGGCCCTGGTGCTGCTGGTGGCCGCGGCGGGCCTGTTGGTGTTCATCCGCCGGATCCCGGCCCACCGGGCCCGGGGCATCTGACGAACCCGCCCGGATTCCCCGCTCCCCTTGGGAGGGGCCGCTGGACCGGGGGCCCACCGCGGTCCCGGCACCGGGGCGCCCCCCACCCCCG